>JBCKZH010000067.1:0-19421 GCA_038919385.1 Vicinamibacterales bacterium
GTCCTCAGTCGCGCGTGGACGAGGACGGTTCTTGCGGCTCACGGCGGATACCCATCACCGCATTGAGGAGTGATTGCCCGACCACGCGCCAGTCTGCGAAAAGGGCCTTGGCATCGGCTTCGTCGCCAGTGGCGCTTTCATTGTACTCGTCGTACAGGCCTGCCAAGTCGAAACCCCTGGCGGCACCGCTCAACCAAGACGGGCTGGCGAACAGGAAGTCAGGACGCATGAGGCTAGCCTAACACGGTCGGTCGCCATGAATTCAGAAAGGGGTATTGCCCCTTCCTGGGGTATTGTCTTGCGGAGGTCGACAGGTAAACCCTAGAGACGATAAGAGTTAGCATGAATCGCCACGTCTCGTCCGTCGCCAACCGCCTGAGCCTGCGGCCACCGCAGCGCCGTTCCCTCGAGATTCTTGACCAGATCGTCGAACTCGCTCCCCTGTCGAAAACGGGCGATCGAGACGCGGCACTCGCGGCGATTCAGCAGGCGTTTCCCGGCGTTACCGACTTCGAACGCGACTTTCCCTCGCTGTGCTTTGCCCTGGCCACCGGCGTGGGCAAGACGCGACTGATGGGCGCGCACGGCATCTCGAACTTCTTCGTGCTGGCGCCCAACCTCACCATCTACAACAAGCTGATTACCGACTTCACGCCCAACACGCCGAAGTATGTGTTTCGCGGGGCGGCAAGTCGCCCCGCATCAAGCGACTGTCGGAGTACATCGGCGAGAGCTACTTCGCGTATCTGGCCAACCTGCCGGACCTTGCGCTGATCATGGATGAGTCGCACCGCTACCGCGCGTCGGCGGGCGTGAAGGCGATCAACGAGCTGAAGCCAATCCTCGGCCTCGAGTTGACGGCGACGCCGTTCACGGAGTCGGCGAAGGGGCGTGTGCCCTTCAAGAATGTCATTTACAACTACCCCCTGGCCCAGGCCATGGAAGACGGCTTCGTGAAAGAGCCCGCTGTGGTCACGCGCCGCAACTTCCGCGCCGCCGGCATGTCGCCCGACCAGATCGAGAAGATGAAGCTTGAAGACGGCGTGCAGTTGCACGAGGGGGTCAAGGTCGAGCTCGACACGTACCACCGCGAGTCTGGGCAACGCCTCGTCAAGCCGTTCCTGCTCGTCATCGCTCGTGACACCACCCACGCCGCGGCCCTGCAAACCCTGATTGCGTCCGACGCATTCTTTGGCGGCCGCTACAAAGACAAGGTGCTTCAGGTCGACTCCAGCAAGACAGGCGCTGAAGAGGATCAAATGGTGGAGCGCCTGCTGCGAGTCGAACAGACGGAAGAGCCCACCGAGATCGTCATTCACGTCAACATGTTGAAAGAGGGATGGGACGTCACCAACCTCTACACCATCGTTCCACTCAGAGCGGCAGACTCGCGGACCCTTGTCGAGCAGAGCATTGGCCGCGGTCTGCGCCTCCCCTATGGTGTGAAGACCGGCATCTCGGCGCTGGACCGGCTCAACATCATCGCGCACGACCGGTTTCAGGAGATCGTGGACGACTGCAACAAGGGCGACTCGCCACTGCGCTTGACAACAGTGGAGTTGGAACCCGAGGAGCTCGCGCGGAAGACCATCACGGTCACGTCGCCACCTGCCGTCTTCGAGCGGCTCGGCCTTTCTGAGATGCCGGCGACGGCGGGCCTGCCCCCCTCGCCGCGGGTGTTCGCCGATCCACGAGCCAAGGGCGTCGCTGAAGCGACCATGCGGGCCATCGAAACGATGGCGAGCGACACCGTGAACCTTCCGAGTTCCACCCGGCTGTCCGATCCGGCGGTGCAGGCGCGCGTCACTGCCGCCGTGCATACCGCGTTGGCGGGCCAACTGACGCTGGAGGGGGTGACAGGCCTGGATGTCGCCGCCATCGTGGCGACGACGTGCAACGAGGTGGCTGCGGGCACCATCGACATTCCCCGAGTGCTGACCACACCGATTGGCAAAGTGGAGACCGGGTTCAATCCCTTCACCATCGACGTGAAGAATTGGAACTACCAGGCGTTGACCGAGGAACTCTGGATTCAGCACCTGCGCACGCACCACACCGAGGTAGTGACGCTCGGCGACCGCGGCATCAAGGAGCAGCGTCTCGAGGACTACCTATGGTGGGAAACCCTGGAAGTACGCACTGATTCCGCATGATGTGGTGGACGAGAACATGGACCTCGCATTCCTCGTTCGCGCGGGCCTGACGATCTGACCGCGTCCTGACGACAAACCGCGAGGTTTGTCGTTACACTGAACGGGTGCTCGCCGATCTCGCCGGAATGGAGCTGGGCGATCTCGAAACCTTCGTCGAGTCGCTCGGCCACAAGCGCTTTCACGCCAAGCAGATCTATCGCTGGATCTGGCGGCGCGGCGTCAGCGACTTTGCCCAGATGACCGACCTCGGCCAGGGCCTGCGAACAGCACTGGCCGAGAAGGCCACCATCTCGCTCCCCGCCATCATCAAGCGTGACATCTCGACCGACGGCACGCAGAAGTTCGTGCTGCAGCTCGCTGACGGCAAGCAGATCGAGGCGGTCTTCATCCCTGACACGCCGGCGCAGACCTTCTGCGTGTCGACGCAAGTGGGCTGCGCGATGGGCTGCGCGTTCTGCCTAACCGGCAAGATGGGCCTGATTCGCAATCTGTCGGCCGCGGAGATCACCGCCCAGGTCCGCTTGCTCGCGCAGTCGCTCGACCTCCTCGACAAGTCCTTCAACATCGTCCTGATGGGGATGGGCGAGCCCCTGCACAACTACGACGCGACGATGAAGGCGTTGCGGATGCTGAACGAGAAAGAGGGACTGGCCCTGCACCCGAAGCGGGTGACGCTGTCGACGGTGGGCCTGGTGCCGATGATGGACAAGCTGGCCAAGGAAGAGCTGATGCCCAACCTGGCGGTGTCGCTTCACGCGGCCACAGAAAAGACGCGCGCGGCGATCGTGCCCTTGAACAAGAAATACTCGATGCGGGACGTGATTGAGGCCTGCGAGCGGTTCCCGCTCGCCAAGCGCCGCCGCATCATGTTTGAGTACGTGATGCTGGCCGGCGTGAACGACTCGCCGCAGGACGCGCGCACGCTGGTCAAGGTGCTGGCGGGCGTCAAGGCCAAGGTCAACCTGCTGCCGCTCAATGCCGCGCCGGGCATTCCATTCGAGCGGCCGTCGGACGAGGTGATCAACGCGTTCGCGAAGATCCTCGCCGACAAGGGGCTCAACGTCTCGGTCCGCAAGAGCCGCGGCCGTGACATTCGCGCCGCCTGCGGACAGCTGATTATCGAAGGACAAAGTGCCAAGGGTGCCTAAGGCGGTCGTGCTGCTCGTGACCCTCGCTCTCGCCGGCTGCGTCGGCGAACCGCAGTCGTGGGCCGCGCTCAAGAAGCAGCTGCCGAGCCTCGAGTCGGATCAACGTGAAGCCGCCCTCGAGCGCTTCGTGGCCGCGAAGGGCGGCACGCCGATCATCGAGAACCAGACCCGCCTGGTGTTCTTCGCCAAGGACGTGAACGGCGTGCCGCCACGGGTGGTCGGCGACTTCAATGCCTGGGCCGTTCGACCAGGCTCAGGGCAAGCTGCCCAGCCTGTGTACGACGCCGCGATCGGCAAGATGACACGGATCGACGGCACGACCTGGTCGTATCTCGAGGGCACGGCGTATACCAATGCCCGGGCGGAGTACGTGTTCTTCTTCGACCAGGAGGCGGCGGCCGATCCGTTGAACCCACGAACGGTGCAGGCGTATGCCGGGCCGCGCTCGGAAATCCGTATGCCCTTCTGGGTCGCGCAACCGGAAGTGGATGACGCCGCCGCAGTACCGGCCGGCGAGTTGATCGCGGAGACGGTGATGTCGCGGGCGCTGGGCGGGCCGCGGCGGGTGTGGTACTACCTGCCGCCCGGCTACGCCAACGCTACCGGCACGCTCTATCCGGTGATCTACGTGCTGGACGGTTCCAATTACGTGGAGAAGATGGAGGTGCCGCGCGTGCTCGATCGACTGATCGCGCGCCAGGCCATTCCGCCGGTGATCGCCGTGTTCTCGGAACCTGGCGATCGGCAGGAGGAGTACTCGCGCAACCCGAAGTGGCGGGCGTTCATCACCTCGGAGCTGGTGCCGATCGTCGACCAGCGCTTCCGGACGTTTCCGGCGCCTGACCACCGCATCATTTTCGGCAGTTCGCTCGCTGCCTACGGCGCGGTCGACCTGGCCGTCGAATTCCCGTCGGTGTTCGGTCTGTGCGCGGCGATTGCCCCACCCGAGCAAACGGCGTCGGTGATTGCCAACCAGCCGCGCGTGCAGGCCGCCGCGGTGTCGATCCGCTTCTTCGTGCTGGGCGGCGTCTACGACGCCATGATCGACGGCGCCCGGCGCCTCCGCACTACTCTTGATGGCGTCAACGCGCCGGTCACTTATCTCGAAGTCGCCGAAGGCCACAACACCAACACCTTTCGAAATCACATCGACGATGCGATCAGGGCGTTGTTGGCGCAATAGGAACTGGCCGGAACTAAAGTTCCGGCCTTCTGGCTAAAGTTGCGGCCTTCTGGCGTCGAGCGCTTTCTGACCAATGTCGCGGCGGAATTGCATGCCGTCGAAGTGGATCTTGCTCGTGGCCTCGTAGGCGCGCGCGATGGCGATGGCGAATGAAGGCGCCGTGGCGACGACGGTCAGTACGCGCCCGCCAGCCGTGACCAGATCGGTGCCGCGCTGTTTCACTCCGGCGTGGAACACCATCACGTCCGGGCAATCGCGAGCCACATCGGCCAAGCCGCTGATGACGTCACCGGATCGAACATCGCCCGGGTAACCGTACCCGGCTAACACGACGCCTACTGATACTTGCCGGGATCCGGGATCCGGGATCCGGGATCCGTTCAAACGACCCTCCGCGGCCGCCAGCAACATCGGCGCAAGTGGTTCCGTGAGTAGTGGCAACACTACCTGCGCTTCGGGATCGCCGAAGCGGACGTTGAACTCGATCACCTTGGGGCCGTCGGACGCCAGCATCAATCCGCAGTAGAGAAATCCGCGGAACGGCGTGGCCTCACTCGCCATCCCCGACAGCACGGGCCTGACGATCTCTCGCTCGACGCGCTCTTGCAGGGACGGAGTCATCAACGGGCTGGGCGAGAACGCACCCATGCCGCCCGTGTTCGGGCCCTCGTCGTTGTCGAAGATTCGCTTATGGTCCTGCGCCGACAGCAACGGCACGTAGCGCTCGCCGTCGGCCACGACGAAGCACGAGACCTCGGGACCGGTGAGCATCTCTTCAAGCACGACGCGCGCCCCGGCATCGCCAAAGCTGCGGTCAACCATGGCCGCATGCACGGCGGCTTCGGCGGTCGCGCGATCTGGCGCCACCACGACGCCCTTGCCGCCGGCCAGGCCGTCGGCCTTCACGACCAGCGCCTCACCAAACTCCCCGGATCGAATCGCCGCGGTGGCCTCATCCGCGGTCGTGCAGACGCGATAGTGCGCCGTCGGCACGCCATGCCGCTGCATGAAATCCTTCGCAAAGGCCTTGCTGGTCTCGAGTTGAGCCGCTGCCCTGGTCGGGCCAAACACCAGGCGGCTTTCAGCAGCC
The DNA here is from genome assembly GCA_038919385.1 of Vicinamibacterales bacterium. Lineage (GTDB taxonomy): Bacteria > Acidobacteriota > Vicinamibacteria > Vicinamibacterales > UBA2999 > 12-FULL-67-14b. The sequence goes on from JBCKZH010000067.1 coordinate 5,575, forward strand.
AGGCGGTCGGCGAGTCCACGGCCGAGCGGAGCTTCCGGGCCGACCACGGTCAGATCAATGCGCTCGCGCTCGAGGAGCTGAACGACAGCGTCGCTGTCTAAGATGTCGAGGTCGCGGGTCTGAGTAGATTGGGCAATACCGGGGTTGCCGGGTGCACAGAGTAAGTAGTCAACCCCGGGTTCGAGGGCCAGCTTCCAGACCAGGGCGTGCTCGCGCGCACCGGAGCCGATCACGAGGATGCGCATGCCTTAAGTAGTAGATAGCGAAGGACTTAACTCTGTCTGCAGCCTCGCTGTCGGTTCTGATAGACTAGCATACTTGTCCCGGCCTCCTTAGGAGGCACAGGGAATCAGATTCTGGTCGAAAGGGGGTGACTACAGATGGCCGAAGTGAAATTGCAAGAGGGTGAGTCGATCGAAAGCGCGTTGCGACGTTTCAAGCGTAAAGTGCAGCAGGAAGACATCATCAAGGACATCAAGAAGCACTCCTTCTACTTGAAGCCCGGTGACAAGCGTCGCGCGAAGCAGGCGCTCGCCCGAAAGCGCAATCGGAAGAAGGCACGACGCGAGACGGAATAGGCTTGCGGCTTGCGGCTTGCGGAAGCAGGTCTCAAGTCGCAGGCCGCAGGGCGCACGCCTCGTTTGTGGTAACATTCGACACCTTTTTGGGGCGGCTAAACGCCCGTGTTGTAAGGGTTTTCTCGACGCAGGGGATCTAAGCGAATGGAAATTGTCGAACGCACCGTGAACGATGTGACCGTGCTCGACCTCAAGGGCAAGATGACCTTGGGCGAGGGCGACGAGTTGCTGAAAGACAAGATCAACAGCCTGTTGGCCGCCGGCAAGAAGAAGCTGTTGCTCAACCTCGAAGGCGTGCCGTACATCGACAGCGCCGGTCTCGGCGAAGTGGTGCGCACCTACACCACGGTGAGCCGCCAGGGTGGCAGCCTCAAGCTGCTCAACCTGACCAAGCGCATCGAGGACCTGCTCTCGATCACCAAGTTGCTGACGGTATTTGACACCTTCGATTCGGAGGCGGAAGCCGTCAAGAGCTACAAGTAAGTGGAGACTCGGTCCGCGGTCGCGAATCTGATCATTTCGCTGCGACCGGATCAGTGGACCAAGAACCTGATTGTCTTTGCGGCACTGATTTTTGCCGTCAAATTGGTCGACCCGGCCGCCTTGGCGCTTGCTTCGGCGGCCTTTTTGATTTTTTGTGTGCTGTCCGGGTGCGTCTACCTGATTAACGACGTCTCGGATCGCGAGGCCGATCGGCAGCATCCGCTCAAGCGGCTGCGGCCGATCGCGTCAGGCGCGCTCGCTGCCGGAACCGCCCTGGGATGGGCCGTTGGCCTGAGCGCCGTTGCCTTGGCCGCCGCTTACATGCTGCGGCCGCTGTTCGGATTGGTCGCCACGGCGTATCTGGCCCTGTTCGTCCTGTATACGCACTGGCTCAAGCACGTTGTAATTCTCGACGTGATGACGATCGCCATCGGCTTCGTGTTGCGCGCGGTGGCAGGTGGGTTGGTAATTGGCGTGCCGGTCAGCGACTGGTTGCTGGTCTGCACCATGCTCGGGGCGTTGTTTCTCGGTTTGGCAAAGCGACGGCACGAAATCACGCTGCTCGCCGATGGCGCCAAGAACCATCGCCGCATTTTGGAGGAGTACGATCCGTACTTGCTCGACCAGATGATCGGTGTAGTCGCCGCGGTCACGATCGTGGCCTACATCATTTACTGCGCGAGCCCCGTAACCGAGGCGAAGTTCGGCACCCCGTTGCTGGTGCTGACCACGCCGTTCCCGATTTACGGCATTTTCCGGTATCTGTACCTCGTGCATCGCAAGCACGGCGGTGGCAGCCCGTCGGACATGCTGTTGCGGGACCGCCCGCTGCTTGGCTGCGTGGCGTCCTGGGGCATCGCGGTAATTCTCATCATCTATCGACCGTACGCGTCGTAACTGGGATGTGACGCGCTCAACAGTCGCCATACTCAAGACCTCGCCCGCGACGGTCCTTCGGGACACGCACGCGGTGATGAACCTCGCCGGTTATCAGGACCTGATCGCGAAGGACGCCGACACCGCGCTCAAGGTCAACATCTCGTGGCACTTCTTCTTCCCCGGCTGCTCCACCACCCCCTGGCAGCTCGACGGCGTGATTCGCGCCATGAAACAGGACGGCTACGATCCGTCGCTGATCCACGCCTGCCACAACCGTACCGTCGTCATTGACGCGCACCTCGGCGAGACCACCAACAAGCACCTGCCGGTCGTCCAGGCCCACGGCCTTCGCAACGTGCACCTGTACGAAGGCGACGAGCCGTGGATCAACGTGCGCGACGCCGTGGGCAGCGCACTGGCCGACAAGTTCTTGTGCCTGAACCAGGTCTACCCAGACGGGTTCATGATTCCGCAGCGCTTCATCGGCGAGAACATCATCCACCTGCCGACCGTGAAGACCCATGTCTTCACGACGACGACGGGGGCGATGAAGAACGCGTTTGGCGGACTGCTCAACGAGCGCCGCCACTGGACGCATCCGGTCATCCACGAGACCCTGGTCGACCTGCTGACGATCCAGAAGAAGATCCACCGCGGCGTGTTCGCCGTGATGGACGGCACGTTCGCCGGCGACGGCCCGGGGCCGCGCTGCATGGTGCCGCACGTGAAGAACGTGATGCTGGCCAGCGCCGACCAGGTCGCGATCGATGCGGTGGCGGCCAAGTTGATGGGCATGGACCCCCTGTCGATCAAGTACATCCGCCTGGCGCACGACATGGGCCTGGGTTGCGGCGACCCGCGCGACATCGAGATCGTCGGCGACCTCGCGGCGGCGAAGGAGAACTGGCAGTTCACCGGGCCCTTCAAGAAGATGACATTCGCGGCGAAGATGCAGCACCACATTTATTGGGGGCCGCTGCGCAAGCCGATCGAATGGTCGCTGAAGACGGTGCTCGCGCCGTGGGCCTACATCGCGAGCGTGCTCTACCACGACAGCTTCTGGTATCCCGTGCACGGCGAACACCAGATGCGCCAGGCGCTGTCGAGCCCGTGGGGGCGGCTGTTCGAGAACTGGGAACAGCTGACGCCCGATGCCAATGGCTTTCCGCAGGTGGGCGAGTCACCCGCCGCGATCACGCGTGCCGGCATGCACGCATTCAAGCAGTCACTCGGCATTCTCGGCACCTGCATCGCGGAAGCGCCCGAGTTTGCCAGCCGGAAGCGGCGTCAGCAGCCGAAGTCCGCCTGAGGTTTTATCGATGAGCGAGTTCACTATTCGTTCCGAGTCCGTCGATGTCGAGCAGATCATGAAGCAGATCCGCGCGCGCATTCTCGAGAAGCGCGGCGCCGATTACACCGAGGATCAGATCCGCGAGCTGGCGTCAGTCCGGCTCGAAAAATTTCTCGACCCCAAGAACCTGCGGTCTGACCTGCTCGAGCAGTTCCGCAAGAGCCGGCCGGCCGCCGAGCCGCTGCTGGTCGATCCACCCAAGATCGAGCCGCCGTACGTCTTTGACGATCAGACGCTGTTTGCGTCGCATCGTGGACCGATGCGCTTCGCGCGTAAGCTCCTGCGCCCCTTGCTGAAGCTGTTCTTCAACCCGAACACGCTCAACCAGATCCTGCACGTTCAGGCCCAGTTCAACGTCGACCTGCTCAAGCGCGAGGCCCGGCGGCGCATCGAGAACCAGCAGTTCGAGCGGTCGCGCTCCGAATGGAACGCCCTCTACTACGAGGTGCTGCACAACATCGTGCTCGAGACGACCCGCATGGGCATTGAAGCCCAGAACCTGCGGATGCGCGCGGAGTCGCTGTCGAGCCGTCTCGACTTCAGCGAGCGGCGCGTCCGCGCGCTCGAGGGCGTGGTGCAATACCGGCCCGAGGTCATTCACGCGCCGGCGCGCCGCGAGCCAGACCATGACGAGCCGGCCGCCGCGCCGGCCATGAGTGGCTCGCTCGACGGCTTCGTGCCGACCGGGCCGCACGCACCGGCGCAAGGCCCGGGCCCGGGCGATGCCAACCGCAAGCGCCGGCGCCGACGGCGCGGACGCCGTGGTGGGACGGGTGAGGCGGGTCAGGCAGGTGCGGCTGGTCAGGCGGGTGTCACTGGTCAGCCGGGTGGGGCGGGCGAGGCCGGCGGGGGCCTGGACGAGGGTGATGACGCGGACGGCTTTGATGGCGGCGACGACATGCCGGGTGGTACCGGCGATTCAGGCCAGGCCGACATGGGCGGCAGCAACCAGGCCACCAACCCGGGTGACGAGCCGAACGGCGAATCGTCCGACGACAACGGCAAGCAGTGAAGGTCGCGGTCGTCGTCCAGCGGTACGGCGCCGATATCAACGGCGGCGCCGAGCAGCATGCGCGTTACGTCGCGGAGCATCTGGCCACGCACGTCCAGGTCGATGTTCTGACCACGTGCGCCCATCGCGACTACATCTCGTGGAAGAACGAGCTCCCGGAAGGCAAGGAGCTGGTGAACGGCATCCCCGTGTACCGGTTCCCCGTGGCAGTCGAACGCGACCCGATCGACTTTGCGAAATGGTCTGACAAGGTCTTCACCCAGAGACACTCGCTGCGTGATGAGCTGGCGTGGCTCGATGCCGAAGGGCCGACCAGCCCGGCCCTGATCGACCACATCAAGGCGCACGAAGCCGACTACGACTTCTTCATCTTCTTCAGCTTCCGCTATCACCATTCGTTTCACGGCGCGCGGGCCGTCGCATCGAAAGCGATCCTGGTGCCCACCGCCGAACGTGATGGCGCCCTTGGTCTCGGCATCTTCCCGCCGGTGTTTCGCGGCGTGCGCGCGTTGATGTACAACTCGTTCGAAGAGCGCGCGCTGATTCACGGTGTATCGGGCAATCAGTCGGTGCCCGGCGTCGTGGTCGGCATCGGCTCCGAGATCCCTGAACGATCGAACCCAGGACGGTTCCGCCAGAAGTTCAACATGCGGGATCGCTTCGCCATCTATGTGGGCCGCATCGACGAAAACAAGGGTTGCGTCGAGCTGTTCGAATTTTTCGAGCACTACAGCGCCAGCCTGGTCGAGGGCATGCACCTGGTGCTCGTCGGCACGCCGCAGGTACCCATTCCGACGCACCCGCGCATCCATCACCTTGGCTTCCTGGAGGATCAGGATAAGTACGACGCAATGGCCGCCGCGGAGCTGTTGATCATGCCGTCGTACCTCGAGAGCCTGTCGATGGTCGCGCTCGAAGCGTGGGCCATGGGCAAGCCGGTGCTGGCCAACGCCAAGTGCGACGTGCTGCAGGGCCAGTGCCTGCGCAGCAATGCCGGCCTGTTCTACGAGAACTTCCGGGAGTTTGCGGAGACGTTGCGCGCGATCGATTCGGGCCCGAGCCTGCAGGCCGCGCTCGGCCGCAACGGGCGCGCCTTCTTCGAACGGCATTACGCGTGGCCCGTGATCGAGAAGAAGTACGTCGACATGCTGGAGCAATTGTCGAAGGAATCGCCATCGCGAGCCATGGCGCCCATGGCCGGCTGGTTCGCCCGCCGGCGCCGCTCGCTCCTTCCCGCTAACGACCTCGTCAAACAGCTCCCGGCCGGTCCCTATCGGGCTCAGACGCCTGAAGTTAGAAGTCAGAAGGCGGAAGTCAGAAGTGAACGGCCCGCGTTCCAGCCTCGGCCGGAACGCCGGGAACCACCACCTCAGACTCGGCGACCCGAGACGCCGAAGCCTCAGCAACAGCAGCAGAGCCGAGGCCCGAGACCTGAGGGTGACGGCAAGCCCGCGTCAGACAACCGTCGGCCTGATGGGCGGGGCGGGCGCGATCGCGGCCCAAGCGGTAACCGTCGCGGGGGTCGTCCGCAGCGCCGAGGCCGGCGGCCCGGTGGCGGCAACAGCGGCGGGGGCGGAGCCAGGTAGATGGCCATCGCCATCCACCAGGTGCTCGCCACGCTGGGCTACGGCGACGCCATCGGCAATGAAGTGCTGGGCATCCAGCGCGTCCTGCGGACGGCGGGATACGAGTCGGAGATCTTCGTCCAGACCGCCGACCCGCGGCTCGAGGATCTGACGCTCGACTATCGCGACCTGCCCGACGCCAGCCACCCGGACAACCTCCTGATCCATCACTTCTCGATCGGGGCCCGGGCGTCGCGGGTCGCCTATGCCCTGCCCGATCGCATGGCGCTGGTGTACCACAACATCACGCCGCCGGAATATTTCGTCGACGTCCACGAGCTGCTCGTCAAGCTGTGCTACCTCGGACGCCGCGAGCTCGCGCTGTACAAGGATCGCTGCGACCTCGCGCTTGGCGACTCGGAATACAACCGGCAGGAGCTCGACGCGATCGGCTTCCCCGTCACCGGCATTCTTCCGGTGGTGCCGGACTTCTCTCACCTGTCGGGGCCCGGCAACTACATGCACGCCGCGCAGTTCGACGATGGTTGGGTGAATGTACTGTTTGTCGGCCGCATCATTCCTAACAAGAAGATCGAGGACGTGATCCGGTGCTTCCAAGCCTACCAGCGGTGGTTCAACCCGCGCGCGCGCCTGCTGCTGGTGGGAGCGCAAAGCGGCTTCGAGAAGTACCTGGCGATGCTGCACCAGTTCATCGCCGACATCGACGCTCAGGATGTTCACTTCCTCGGCCACGTCGCGAACCAAGAGCTGACGGCGTACTACGAGCTGGCCGATGTGTTCTTGTGCGCCAGTGAGCACGAGGGGTTCTGCGTGCCGCTGGTCGAATCGTTTCACATGGGCGTCCCGGTGCTGGCGTATGCCGCCACGGCGGTGCCGGCGACCATGGATGGCGCCGGCGTGCTCTACACCGACAAGCAGCCCATGCATGTCGCCGCGTTAATCGACGCCATCACCAGCGACCGCGACCTGCAGGATCGCATCATCGCCGGCCAGTTTGCCGCACTCGATCGGCTCGAGGCCAAAGACTTTGGCGGTACGTTGCTGAAGTTCGTGGACCACATGCTGTCGACGCCACGGCGGCCCCATCCGCCGGTGGCGTTTGATTTCTGGGATCAGGTCGCGCTGCGCGAGGAACTGGAAGAAATCCGCGCCTACCGGCCATCGGCGTTCATGGCGCTGCCAGGCGAAGGCAACCACGAAGCGCGCGAAGGGCACGAAGAGTAATGGTCGTCAATCAGTGGGTGCCCGCTGCCCATCGGGGCGACGCCATTGGCGACTCGGCTCGCCGGGTGCGGGGCCTGCTGCGCGGACTGGGCCATCAATCGGACGTCTTCGCGATGACGATGGACGATGACTTGCGGGGCGATGTGTTGCCGTGGACGGACGCCTCGGCCCAGGTCGGAGACCTCACGATTTTTCACTTCGCGCTGGTGTCGCCGATGACGGCGGCGTTTGCCCGGCTGCCGCGCGGACGGGTGCTGCAGTATCACAACGTCACGCCGGCCCACTTCTTCGCGCCCTACGATGCCAATATTTTCCGTCTCGCGGCTGTGAGCCGCGAGGACCTCAAGACGCTGGCCGGGCACACCGACGTGGCGCTCGGAGACTCCGAGTACAACCGGCAGGAACTGGAAGCCATGGGCTTCAGCAACACCGGCGTGTTTCCGATTGCCATCGATACCGCGCGCATCACGTCGGCGCCACGGCTGCCGGCGCTGGAACACACGCTGCAGGAAGATGGCTTCCTCAACTTCTTGTTCGTCGGCCGCATTGTGCCCAACAAGAAGATCGAGGACCACATCAAGTTGGCGGAGCACTACAAGCGCTACGTCGACGAGTCGTACCGGTTCGTGTTTGTCGGCCGGACCGATGCGGTGCCGCGCTACTACAACGCGATTCAGGCACTGATCGCCCAGTACCGCATGCCGCCCGGCCGCTTCCTGTTCACCGGGCCTGTTCCCGACAGCGACCTGGCAACTTATTACCGCGTGGCCAGCGTCTATATCTCGCTATCGGAACACGAAGGCTTCTGCGTGCCGCTGCTCGAAGCCATGGCGGCGGATGTGCCGGTGATGGCCTTCGCTGCCACCGCCGTCCCCGACACGCTGGGCGGAGCCGGCGTGCAGTTTGTCCCGAAAGATCTTGAATACGCCGCCGAGCTCCTTGGGGAGCTCGCCTATAACGACACGCTCAGGGCTCAGGTGATTGCCGGACAGCGCGCCCGCCTCAATGATTTTGGCGACGCCCGGATCCGCCGCGAGCTCGAAAGGCTGACATCGTGAAGATTGCATTCATCGTTCAACGCTATGGCGCCGAGATTCTCGGCGGCTCCGAATACCACTGCCGGCTGATCGCCGAACGGCTGGCCGCCAAGCACGACGTCGAGGTCCTCACCACGTGCGCGCGCGACTACATCACCTGGGAGAACGAGTATCCCGAGGGCCACGACCGCATTCGCGGCGTCACGGTGCGGCGCTTCAAGAACGCACACACCCGCGACATCAACGCGTTCAACCAGTACTCCGACTGGATCTTCAATCATCCGCACACGCGAGACGATGAGATGTCGTGGCTCGAGCAGCAGGGGCCGTGGTGCCCGGCGCTGATCGAGTACCTCAACCAGCAGCATCGGCAGTACGACGCGCTGATCTTCTTCACGTATCTCTACGCGCCGACCGTGCTGGGCCTGGAGATCGATCCGGCGCGCAGCATCCTGGTGCCGACCGCGCACGACGAGCCGGCCATTCATCTCGGCATCTACAAGGAGATGTTCGCCAAACCGTCGGCGGTCGCCTTCAACACCGAGGTGGAGAAGAACTTCCTGAAGACCACCTTTGAGTTCCGCGCGGCGGCGGAAGAGACCGTGGGCTGCGGTGTGGACCTGCTGCAGGACGCGGCTCAAGCCGATGAGCCGGAGCCGGAAGACGATGAGGAGTTGCACAAGCGGCTGCCGCAGCACCTGCGGCAGCGTGGTGCGCAGTTCCGCCGCCGGCACCGGCTGCAGGGCCAGTTCCTGCTCTACGGCGGCCGCATCGACGCCGGCAAGGGCTGCGAAGAGCTGATCGAGTACTTCACGAGCTATAAGGAGCAGGGCGGCGAGGCGGCGCTCACGCTGATGGGCGTCAAGCTGATGCAGCTGCCGGAAGTGCCGTGGGTGCGCTTTGCCGGATTGCTCTCGGAACGCGAGCGCTTGCAGGCACTCGAGGCCGCCACCATCGTCGTGGTGCCGTCGCCGCTCGAGAGCCTGTCGCTACTGGCGCTGGAAGCCATGGCCGTGGGTACGCCGATTCTCTGCAATGCGCGCGCGGACGTGCTGGTCGATCACTGCGTGAAGAGCAATGCCGGGTTGTTCTACGCCAATCGCGAAGAGTTCCTCGAGTGCACCAAGCTGCTGCTGGCCGATGAGCGGATGCGCGATCGCATGGGCCGCAACGGCAAGGAGTACATCAAGCGCAACTACCGCTGGGATGTCATCCTGTCGAAGTACGACCGCCTGATCGGTTCGCTGCGCCGATGATCGCCGTACTGCTTACCATGGCCCTGGCCTTGCAGTTCGGCCAACGGGCGCCGCTGACACCGGCCGAGACACTGCTTGAGCCGGTTGTGCTGCGAGCGATTACCGAAGCGCCCGTCAATGAGGCTGTTGGCCCCGCTGAAACCATTGCCTGATCGGACGGAAAGACCGGAACGGTCGCGCTGACCTGCCGGGCGGCTGGCTGTGAGGCCGCGACGCAGGCCGTGCGGAAATTGCGATGGTTGATTGGGTCGAAGGGCATGGCGCGGCCGTCGCGATCGATCTGGATCGCCACTGCGGCAAGTGCGGCACCGCCGGCGGACACGGTGACGGTGATCCATCTGGCCGCGGGCGACGCGCCAATCCTGCGGGTCGTCCGCGGGTTGTGGTCAACGGCCGGCATTGGCGACGAGGTCGCCGAAGTCTTCGCGCGGCAAGGCGGCGCGGTCGAGGTGCGGTCGTTCGAGAACGTCGGACAGCCGCAGCTCGATCGCAACGGCGTCCCCACGACGGCCATCGTGACCAATCCGACCAACGCCGGGCAGGCCGCTTCGGCTGCAGCGGCCACCGCCTATTTCCTCGCGACGCTTCCTAACGACGGCGCAGAAGCCTTATTGGCTCACCTCACCGTCGGCGCCCACGCCCGGCTGGCGGAAGACGGCCGAAGGGCGGTGGCGCAGATGGGGAACCAGCAGCGCGCCAGCGCCGATGTGCTGATCGTGTTCGGCCAGGCCATCGAGCGCGAGCAGAGGCGCATGCGCTCCCTCGAACGCTTCATGCCGGTGCCGGTTGACCCGATGCTGCGGGTCAGGCTGACCGAGATGGAAAAGAGCATCACCAGTGTGTGGACGAGCATCGGCATCACCAGCTCGCCGTTCGTGCCACCTGCCCAGCGCATCCGCGGACGCGGTGGCGACGATCGGCGGGTGCCCACACGGGTGGCCGGCGCCACGGCCACTGTCGACTCGACCGTGCTCAAGCTCGCGAACCACTCTGACGTGGCCTACGAGATCGTCAACTTCATCGACGGCAAGCGGACCATCAGCGACATTCGCGATGCGGTGATGGCGGAGTTCGGTCCGGTGGCCCTTCCGGCCGTCGTTCAGTACCTCGAGTCGCTGGCCAAAGCGGGGGCGATAACTATCCAGTGAGCAGCATGAGCGGAGCGCTCCCGAGAGGCTCGTCCACGGCCCGACCCATCGGCCGCCGCCGAGCGCGGTCGTCGCATCGCTGTCCTCCCCTGCGCCGGATTGGTTGTCATACACCACCCCGCCCGAGATCTTGTCCCAGATCTTGATGCGGAACTTGTCAACGCCACCACCGCCGTTCTTGTCGCCATCGACGGCTGTCAACAGGAATCGTTGACGGTGCCGACCACTCCGCCTGACGCGCCATCCTTGTCCATCACGGTAATCGTGATTGGATAGACGCCGGCCGCGGTGCCGCTCGGACTGTCATCCGGGTACTGATGCGTGGCGCTGAACGTCTTCGCTGCGCCCGCCGCGACCGGCGCCGCGCTGCTGGTGCCGTCGCCCCAGTTGATGACGACCGTGTGGCTGTCGATGGTGCCGGGATCCGTAAAGCCGCCGCTCACAGTCGTCGCGCCGCTCTCGACAATCGCGGCGGGCGACACGCTGGCCGTCACACTCGGTGCGACGTTGGCGACAGTGACCACGGCCGCACCCGCACTCGTCGCCGGGCCGTCGTTCACCTTCACCGTCACGGTGTAGGTGCCGTTGTCGGCAGACACGTGATTGAGGGTGAACGCCTTGCCGCTCAGCGCGAGCGGCTGATCGCCGGAGCCGTCGCCGTAGTTGACCGAGGCGGTCCAGGTGTCGGCGCCCGGATCCATGAAGCTGTCGCCGCTGGCGAACGTTCCGCCTTCGTCGATCGTGGCATCAGCGCCCGCGTTCACCGTCGGCGCGACGTTGTTCACCGTCGCGACGAATGAGGCGGTGCCGCTCGCGCCGTCCTTGTCGGTCACCGACACCACGACCGTGTCGGTCCCGTTGTCCGCGTAGACGTGCGGCGCGGACAGCGGACCCGGCGCCGGAACGGAGAAGGTGGACGACGAGCCGTCGCCCCAATTGATGCCGACGGTAAATGGCCCGTCTCCCGCGACGTCGTTGAACCCGCCAAGGCCGAACGTGCGCGAGACGCCTTCGACACCCGTCTGGTTCCCCGGCGCCTGCATCTGCGGCGGCCGGTTCACGATCGTGACAGCGGCAAGGTACGCCGTGGAGCCGCCATCCTGGTCGCGTACCTGACCGCGAACGGTTCGCCCGCCGTGGTCCGTCGTCGGGCAGCTGGCCATATTCGCCGGCCCGAAGGGCCCGTAGCCCGATCCGCAATCGAACGCGTAGTGCTGGTCGCGACGACAACGGGCGGCCAAAGACCACGATCATTGTGGTAATATGCTTTTATGCGCACAACGGTAGAGTTGCCACCGGACGTGCTGCGTGCCGCCAAGGCGCGGGCGGCGGAGCAGGGCGAGTCACTCAAGCAATGGTTCACGCGCGCCGTAGCGGCCGCGCTCGGCACATCACCCCGAAGGGCGGCGCAGGCCGGCGTCCCGTGGCCGGTCTTCGGCAAGCCGGGCGGCAAGAAGGTGCGCCTGACCAACGCCGACATCGCTGCGTTCGAAGCCGCGGACGATGTTGAGACGCGTCGGCGCGGCGCGCAGCGCTCATCGAAATGAACCTGCTCGACGTCAATGTGTGGCTGGCCTCATCGTGGCGTAATCACGAAGGACACGAGCGTGCCTCGAAGTGGCTGGGCGGCTCACCCGGTCCCCTTGGGATATGCCGAGTGACGCAGATGGGTTTCCTGCGTCTCAGCACGGTGACTGCCATTGCGGGCACCGACACCTTGACACGCCGCGAAGCGTGGCGGGCGTTGGACCAGTTGGCAGCGCAGCCCAATGTCGCATGGTTGTCAGAACCCGAGGGCCTGGAGCGAGTCTGGCGCGCGCTCTCAGCCGGAGACAACCACGATCACAAGCTCTGGACCGACGACTACCTAGCCGCGTTCGCCCAGGCGGGCGATTTCACGCTCGTCACCTTCGACCGCACCTTCTTCAAACGCTATCCCTCCGTGGACGTAGAGGTCATCGACCCACGGTAGTATCGTGCGGCGTGAGGTCGTGGGATCGACTGCAGCGCCACTCTGGTCGTTCCCGGGCGATGTGGCGTACCATGCGGACCTTTTCCATCGACGATACGGACAACCGCTCCGACTGGATGTTTCCGTTCTGGAGTCGACCCTCCGCAACTGCCACGACCACGCCCTGGCTCTCCGCGATCGGTCGCGCGGACTGTGAACGTGTAGGTCGAAAGTGGGGCCGTGTTCGTCGAGGATGGCGCCTGGCGGACCGCCACCGCCGTTCACGGCGAGAGCCGGGAACACTGTCACGCGTACTCGATAGCCGCCGTGGCACTCGGGGCGTTGGGACTCTCGGAGCGAGCGGTCCGCGTCGCGGAGGGCGCGGTCGCCGTGGCCGGGCGGCCAGGCCACGAACTCGACATCATTCGAGCGCCTCGGCCTCCAGATCATCGGCAAGGGCACCTATACCATCGTCGGCCGCGTGATTGCGAAAACCGGGGACGAGCGAGGCATTGCGATGGTTCGCGCCGCGCTCGAGCGGGCAACACGCGGCGGGGACTTGCTGAGCACGGTGCTCGCGCACGTGGCGATCGGTGACGGACACTTGCAACTCGGACGCGCCGACGAGGCAATCGAACACCTCGCGCAAGCGAGGGCCCTGGCAGCGCTACGGGCCGCGCTTCACTCGAGATCGCCCTCACCCTGTTTCGCGAGTGCGGCGCGCGTCCGGCGGAGCAACGGGTCATCGCAGTACTGGAATAAGGCTCCTAAACCGGTCGGACACAAGGCGGGCTGCGGCTTCAGTGAGCCCGCGGTGCCACGCTATTCCGGTTCGCCGACGGTCTCCAGCTCGTCGCCGTTCCCGGCTGGACCGGCCCCAGGTTCCGGTCCGGCCGCCGATGCCTTCTTGCGACGCGGACGGATGTCGTAACGCTTGATCATCTCGTTGAGCGTGGTCGGCTTGATCCGCAGCAGTTCAGCCGCGCGCTTCTGCACGCCGCCCGCGGCCTCGAGCGCAGACTCGATCCACTGGCGCTCGTAGGCGACCGTCACTTCCTTCAACGACACGCCTTCGACCGGCATCACCACGTGCGGGATCTGGAACGAGGGGCTCTTGCGCACCTGGTCGGGAATCAGCTCGGTGCCGATGCGCTGCCCGGTGGCGAGCACGACGGCACGCTCGATCACGTTCTCAAGCTCGCGGACGTTGCCCGGCCAGTCGTATTCCATCAGCAGGTCGAGTGCTTGAGGCGCCACCTCGATGTTCTTGCGGCCGTTCTCTTCGCCGTACTTCTCGAGGAAGTGCTGCACCAGCAGCGGGATATCGTCGCGGCGCTCGCGC
>JBCKZH010000068.1:0-19089 GCA_038919385.1 Vicinamibacterales bacterium
AGTACAGCACGTCGCGCCCAGGCACCTGGATCTTCGTGCCAAGCAACGCCGGGAACAGGCGCGGCAGCCACGGACCGCAGGCAAACACGAACTGTTGCGCAGCGACGCGGTCGCCGTTCGCGATCTCCAGATCGACCAGCCGCCGTCCCTCCCCACGCCCCGGCTTGGCGCGGGCAATGGTGATGGTGCCGCCCTTGCGCTTGACCGCGGCCGCCACGGCGAGAATCGCCTGCTTGGCGCGCAGTACCGACGCGCCCGGCTCCAGCAGCCCCACTCCCATCCCCTCGGGATTCATCTGCGGATAGCGCTTGCGCAAGTCGTCCGGGGTCATCGCTTCGGTCTTGGCGCCGAGCTTGGCCAGCGTCGCCTGGGTCGCACGGAGTCCAGGCGTCCAGTCCGGCGCCAGTTGCAGCCGTCCGGTCTCCATCATCAGCGCCACGCCGAACTCGTCTTGGCGCGCGCGCCACGCCGCCAAGGCCCGTTGCGCGGATCGCGAATACAGCTCGCGGTCGCCGTAGCCCAGCCGGATTTGGCGCGTCTCGTCACCAGATGTGGCCCGCGAGTTGCCCGGGCCGTAGGCATCGAGCAGCGTCACCGTGTGGCCCATCTCGCGCAGGTGGAGTGCGGTCCACGCGCCGAAGGCGCCGCCGCCAACCACGACGACCGAGGATCGCGGCGTCGTCTGCACGGTAGTGCCGAGCGCCGACGCAGTGACGCCGAGCGCCGATGCGCCGAGCGGTACGCTGGCGGCCTTGAGGAATGTCCGTCGGTTCATGTCTCGCCGCCTTCCTGGCGCGTCGCTGCTATCTGGCCTTGGCGAAGGATCCCATTTCGCCGAGCATCCAAGTGCCCGGGTCGATCGTGACCGATGCGGGTTCGGTCGCGGCATCGAAGACCATGGTGGCACGTTTCGCCATCAGGCCGCTCAGCACCTTCTTCATGTCGGCAAGATTGCGATGGACGATCGGGGTGTCGGGGAGCTGTTGCTCCAGTGCCAGGACCTGAGCACGGCTTTTTACGAACCCCTCGCTCAGCCACACATCGTCCCAGTCGCGCTCGGTGACCGAGATGCAGCGGAATGCCCTTGACCGTACCGGCGTGATGCGAGGTGAAGCGTGCCACGCCCAGCGCATTGAGCCACGAGGCGGTCGCTCGCGTGCCTGAATGAGAGGGGCTGGTTGGGCGGGTGGGGCTGGTAGGCCGATGACGCCGTCATGCCCTTGCCGTTGTTCGCCGATGCGAGATCGAGGACGACCTCGCGCACGCCGCTGGCCAGGAACTTCACGGTGACCGTGACTTCGCCGGTGATCTGGTCGGTGGTGTCGCCGAGCGAGAGGCGGAACACATAGTGAATCGCGTCCACGCCGGTCTGCCGCGGATAGGTGTCGGCGCGTGCGAACTCGACCGACGCGAGAAGCACAAGACAGGAGAAGATGATGTCGGCGCATGGCTGAATTATCAGCGGAGACGGCTGGCGACGTCCGGCAAAGTGCCCTGGCCTGCTCGCGGTTTCCGTCAATCGGCAACGGAATTGGGAATGGGGACCGTCTCTTATAACTCCCGCAACGTGCCAGTATCCCCAGCTCGGCAATAGCACTGAAGTGGAATTGCGCGCAGGGTTGGGGTAGTCTACCACCCGTGGGCGACTCAGCGTTGGTCGGAATGATGCCGAATACAAGCTCCGGGACGATTCATGTGGAAGCCAAGGGGGCTCGGACCGGAGAACGGAGGCCGCGCAAACTGGATTTCGAAGCAATTGTGGGCCGGTTGAACATGGCGGTCCTGGTTTTTGACGGTCCGAAGGTGATGTTCCGAAACAGCTTTACTGGCACCCTGGAGAAACTCGTCCACGAAGAGCACGGCGCGGAGCTGCTGGTCGTGCTTCGCGACTACGTGCTCAAGCTGATTGCCGATGAGCTGATTACCTCGGGCCTGTCGATCGTGAAGATGCCCAAGGGCGGGCACCTGGCGATGGAGTTCTCGCGGCTGGGCAAGATGCGGATGTTGGTGTGCCTGCGTTGGCCCGGCCGTCAGGCGGCCGCGATTGCTAGGCACTACGAACTCTCGCCACGTGAGCTCGAAGTGGTGGTGCTGGTGCTGCGCGGGCTCTCGAACCGCACGATTGCGCAAGCACTGTCGATTACCAGCGACACCGTGAAAAAGCACATGACCAAGGTCTTCGACAAGGTCGGCGTGGATTCGCGGCTCCAGCTCATGAGCCTCGTCGGCTAAGTCGGCTGGTTCCTGGTGTGAGCTCAAACTCCACCAAAGTGGAATTGCTGAATTAGTTCTGTTGGCCTAGTGTGGCTGCGTTAGGACGGTGTGATGGCCTCCCCCTTCGCTCTGATTGCGGCCGGTCGTACTGACAGCGGACCTGTACGGCGCACGAACGAGGATTCAACCCTCGTCGACGTCTATTTGCGCTTGTTTGCCGTGGCCGATGGCATGGGCGGCCACAATTCCGGCGAAATCGCCTCGCGTCTCGCCGTGGAATCGATTGTCGGATTCGTCTCCCGCTCGCACGATCATTCCGATTTCTCCTGGCCCTACGGGATCGATTCGGCGCTCTCGTACCAGGCCAACCGTCTTCGGACTGCCATCAATCTTGCCAACAGGCGAGTGTTTCGCGCCGCCGAAAGCCACGACGACTACACCGGGATGGGCAGCACTGTGGTCAGCATGTTGTGCGGGCCCGATAGCGTCATTCTTGGCCACGTTGGCGACAGCCGCGCCTACCGGTTTAGGCCCGGCACGCCGTGCGAGCAACTGACTGTCGACGACACTTGGGTGGTCGCGATGATGGCCCAGAGCGACGCCGACGCCGACGCCGACGCCATGCGCGATCACCCGATGAAGCACGTCTTGACCAACGTCCTGGGATCCAAGGAGCAAACCGAGATTCACGTCGCCGAGCACTCGGCCCAGGCCGGCGATCGCTTCCTCTTGTGCTCGGATGGACTCCACGGCGTGCTGTCGTCGGAAGACCTTGAACGCCTGGTGTCGGCTGCCGGGGATACGCCGGATGACACGGCAGGGCGGCTGGTAGCGGAAGCCCTGGCCCGCGGCTCACGCGACAACGTCACCGCGCTCGTCATTCACATCGGAGCCGCCGGATGAAGAAGGCCGCTCCGGCCGCTCCGGCGCGCGACTCGATGCCGCGGAACATCGCGCACTTCGAGATCCAGGAGCGGCTGGGCAAGGGCGCAATGGGCGTGGTCTATCGCGCGCTGGATCGCCGCGCGGGCCGCGAGGTCGCGCTCAAAGTCGTGGTCAGCGATCTCGAAGGGGACGCCGAAACGCGCGCCCGCTTCTTCCGGGAAGCGGAGGCCATCGCGACCCTGTCGCACCGCAACGTGGTCGGTGTGATCGAGAGCGGTGAAGAGGGCGGCAAGCTCTACATCGCGATGGAACTGCTTCGCGGCTGCACACTGACCGACACCTTGAAGCGCGTGCCCGCGCTCGACCTCGAGTCGCGTCTCGACGTGATGCTGCAAGTGGGGCACGGCCTGATCGCCGCCCACAATCACGGCGTCTACCACCGCGACATCAAGCCCGCCAACCTGTTTGTCTGCGAAGACGGAAGTGTGAAGATCCTGGACTTTGGCGTCGCGCGGCTGGCGGGCTCGAGCATGACGATCACCGGCTACATTCTCGGCACGCCCGACTTCATGTCGCCCGAGCAGGCGCGTGGCGGCGACGTCGACGATCGCTCCGATATCTTCTCGGCCGCCGCGGTGTTCTACCTGATGTTGACCGGGCGCAAGCCGTTTGCGGCCCCCGACCTGCCGGCCGTTCTCCACAATGTTCTGCGCGTCGATCCGTTGCCCATCTGCGATACCGAGGCGCCTGCAGCGCTGGCGACCGTCATCGAGAAAGCCCTCTCCAAGGACGCAGCCCGGCGCCAGCAGAGTGCCGGCCATTTCGTCATGGACCTGTGCGGAGCGTGGCGCACGATCGCCGCCGAAACCCGTGAGCGGGCCGGCCGCGCCGCGGCCGCCGCGCGCACGCTCAAGCTGCACGAGGCGCGCCTTGCCGAACAGCGGCGCGACCTGAATTGCGCCGCCGGCACGCCCGATCGGTGGCTGGCGATTACGGAAGCGCAGCCAGCACTGGCGCGAGGCGAGAGTGTGCTCGAGGCGTTTCCCCTGCGGCGCGCGGTCGTCGAGACGATCAGCCGCGATGTCAACATTGCAGTCGCCGAGGCCAGGCAGGAACTGAGCGTGCTCGAGTCCGCTGCGGCGGCAGTGGCGTCGGCCACCGAGTCGATCGCCGGCGCCCAGTTCGACAAGGCGGTGCGGTTGCTGACCCCGATCGCTCAAACGGTTCCCGGCAGCGCGACCGTGACCGATCTGCTGCAGACCGCCAAGGCGTTGGCTGCGCAGCACCGGCAGCAGGAAGGCGAGCGGCTTGCGGCCCTCGAGGCCGAACGCGTGTCTCGGGAAGAGGCGGCGGCCGCGTTACGGTCGGCGGCCGAACAAGCGCGAGTGGTCATGCTGGCGGCCGCCGAGGAAGCCGACCAAGCCCGCCGCGTCGAGGATTTGTTGAAGCGCGCCGCCGCTGCCGGTGAGCGCAAAAAGTTCGACCGGGCCTTGGCCCTGGTTGGTGAGGCGCAAGCACTCGCACCGCTCGATACCCGCGCCGTCGCCCTCCACGCGGAACTCGAGACAGCGCGGACGGCGAGCGACGCCGAGCGCCACCGCAGCGAGGAAAAGGCGCGCCGCGAGCGCGCCGCCGCCCCAGCACTACGTGAAGCGCGAAAGGCCCTGGCCGCGGGCGAACACGTCCGGGTGCGCTGGGCCGCGGAGAATGCCCTGGCCGTCGCGCCCGGGCATCCCGAAGCGAGGGCCCTGCTGGCGACACTTGAAGCCGCGCCGGCACCAGCGGTCTCGGGCGACGACACCGTATCGGTGCCGGCCTCAAGGCCAAGCGAGGACACCGCGCGCCTCCGATCGCAAGGCGACTCGTTGGGGATTCTGGTCGCCGACGTCCGGACCAAGGCGATGACCTGGTGGCGGCGGGTGCAGTCGAGCCGCGGCCAGACGACCACCGAGTATTTGATGATCGCAGCCGTCCTCACCGCAGTGGGCGCGCTGCTGGCGAAGATTGTTCCGGCCGCGTTGGTCCTCTATTTCCAGGGGATCGCGGCTTCTATCGCTTCGAGGGGAATCTGATGAAGCGTTCTCGGCCTAAGGGGGAATCGGGTCAGACGCTGACCGAGTACCTGATGATTCTGGGCGTGTTGACGGCGTCCATGCTGTCGATTTCTGCCCTTGTTCGTCCGTTGATTGCGTGGATGGTGAGTGAAGTGACGACACACGAAGCGGTGCATTTGACATCACCGCCGAAGGAAGGATGACGACTATGCCGAAGAACTGGATGCCGCGGATGCAGTCGAAGATCGAGACCGTGCGGGATACCTGCCGCCGCCAGGTGGTGCGCGCGACGACGTGGGTCTACCGCGACGAGAAGGGGCAGACCCCGACCGAGTACCTGATGATCGTCGGCTTCATGGCCGCGATCATCGTGCTGGTCTTCGTCAATGTCTACTGGCCGGAGGTCAAGGTAGCCGCGACCACCTGGGTGGAGAAGGTCAAGACGACCATTCTCGGCCCGACGTAGGAGTTCTTTGGGGATGCGACACCGTCTTCGCGGGGAATCAGGTCAGGCCATGACCGAGACCATGCTCGTGCTTGGTTTCGTGATGCTAATGGTAATGGGCACGATCACGCTTTGCCTGCTGATGACCACCAAGCAGGTGGCGGACTACGCTGCCTTCGGCGCCGCGCGAACGAGCCTGACTCACGGGTCCCAGCAGGCCGGTGTGTCGCTGATCTTCGATATCCCGGCCGAGGCGAGCGCGCAGACCCGATGGCTGTCGGCGGCTCAGGTGCTTTATCACACGCAGAAATGGTGGGAATCGAGCTTGAAGAACCGTCCGGGACTGTTGAGGATCGATCGACCGGAGATTAACGGGCCGCAGTACGTGGTCGTGCCGTTCCGCGTGCCCTATGGCTTGCCGATCTTCAACGAGCTGCCCTCCGGGGGCCTCCTGATCCTGGGCCGCTCGCGCGACCTTGATCTGGAGGCCCTTCGGTGATGACTAGGTTGGTGCGGTTACGAGACGAAGAGCGCGGTCAGATCGTCCCGTTCGTGACGATCCTGCTGCCGACGCTGCTGCTATTCGTCGCGTTGGTCGTCAATGTCGGCCAGGCCGTGAATCGACGTGTCGCCGTGCAGTTCCTTGCCGACACCAGTGCCTTTACCGGCGCGACAGTGCTGGCGGTCCACCTCAATCAGATGGCGTGGACCAACAAGCAATTGCAGCGGGCCTGGGTGCTCTTGACCTACTCGACCGGATTTTTCAAGCTCGCTCCATTCTGCAGTGTCAACGATGCCGCTGTCACGAGCTACAAGGCCGGGAGCGCCGGCCTGCGCGGGATGATTAACGTGTTCAACGCGACCGGAAAGTTACGGGCGGTCAAAGAAGCGGATCGGGTGGCCTTTGGTGAAACGGGCAACCGGCCGGAACTCTTCCCTGGAGAAGACTCTGGCGACTTTAGCTTCTTCGCCTACACCACCTCTGGCGTCGTGCCGACCTTTTCGCTCAATGTTACCGAAATAGAGGAGGTAACTGAAGGCACGGAGCCCGTTGCGGCCGACAGCTGGACGCTCGACATTCCTTCATGGCTCCAGCCGTTCATACCAATCGATTACACGGCGAAGAAGTCTCCGGTGTGGCTGTGCGCGCGCTACTGGGTGCCGATCCCCGTGTTTCCGTATGTCGCGCCGGTCCCCGCCCTGCGCCGCGAGACATTCCGGCTTTGGGTAAAGGAAACGGGCGCTCCCGAGACGTTTATCACCCATATTTTCGCGCCCGAGGTGCCGGCTCGCCTCTTCCCTGACATCTTCGGAAACATCCCGAAGATGCGCGCCGCGGCCGCGGCGAAGCCCGACGGCGGCTCGATCGAGGAGGGGCGGGCGGAGTACGTCGTCAAGATGGTGCCGGTGTCGTCGGCGTACCTGCCGTTCGACATTGTCGAGCGGCCGTTTCCGCTTCGCTTCATCCTTCACTGAGGCGGACCGTGAGACGAGGCAAGTGCATGATGCGACTCCGACAGCGCCAGCGAGGACAGGCCACCACCGAACTCTTGCTGTGCACGTGGGTCATTCTGTTTTTCATGGCGGCGGCGATCCAGCTGTTCAAGGTCGACCGCGCAGTGTTCAAGTCGATCACGGCCGCGCACGCGACCCATTTCGAAGAGGCGTTGAGGCACAACTGTTACAAAGACGCAGAGGACTGTACCTACGATGGCGGCGCGCAGCAGACGAGAGTGGAGTGGGATCCGGTCTATATGCCGTCAGTGATCATTCCCACGGTCGGTTTATTCCAAAGCGCCCTTGGGGTCGAGACGCTGATCGAGAGTGACAATCCCCTGAGCTGGTCGTCGTCATGTCCAAATTGGAGCCAGTGCAAGAGGACCAAGATGGCTGCGGGTACGTATGAGCCGATTTGTAACACGTTCGAAGGGGCGCTGAATGTTTTTGCAGGAGATCCGGAAGTGACAAGCGGCTTCTGCTCTGGGATTAATTCAGTGCTCGACGCTCTAGAGAATATTTGGCCATTCTGAGTCATTTCATAAGGCATCCATGTTCGCCCAATCAAAATCCTCCACGTTGATCGCATCGCTCGCCGGGCTGCTGGCCGTGGGCATGGTCTGGGTCTATCTGAGCAGCCGCGAGGCCGAACTTCTGCAGCTATCCGAGATGAAAGACGTCATCGTCGCGCGCGTTGACGTGCCCGCGAATACGGTGCTCGACGAGACGATGATCGAGCGGATCCAGGTGCCGAGCCGCTACTTGCAGCCCAATGCCGCCGTGCAGCTGGATCAGGCCGTCGGCCGCGTCAACCTCGTCCCCGTGCTGCGCGGCAGCCAGGTGGTGTTGGCGCAACTGGACGATCCCGGATTGACGGCGCTGGCGTACGAAGTGCCGCGCGGGCGCCGTGCCATCACCCTGGCCATCACGGACGTCACCGGTGTTGGCGGACTCGTGCGCCCAGGGAACTTCGTGGATATCTTCGGCACCTTCGAGTTCGGCCGGCCGATCGGGATGGAGGGCGGAGTGGTTCGCTATTCCGACGAGCGCACCGAAACGCGCCTGATGCTGCAGGACGTGCTCGTCCTCGCCGTGGGCCGCGAACACCGCCGCGAGCGGCAGGCACCTCGCGCCACCGCGGCTCCGCAGACCATCGAACAGCGCGAGCTCGAACAACTGCGCGAGACGCGCGGCTCCGCGACGGTCACGATGCTGGTGGAGCCCAAGCAGGCGCAGGAGCTCATCCTGTCGCAGGAAATCGGTATGCTCACTCTGGCCCTGCGTTCCAACCTCGATGTCGGCAATCTCTCGGATTTCGGGGCGATGGATCCCCTTCAGTTGCTGCAGATGCAAATCCCGGTCAAGCGTCGCTCCGCTCCCGTGTGGCGCGAGATGCGCGGCGGCGGATTCTAGGCAAGGACACCATGACGCGATTGATGTTCGGAGTTCTGTTCGTGTCGATTGGCCTGGTGGCCGTGGCCGGCGCGCAGTCGCCGGTGGCACTGAAGCAGACGCTGTCGCCCGGTGAGCAGAAAACGCTCGTGCCTGGCTATGCGGTTGGCGACATCGCCATTGGCGATCCGAAGATCGCCGATTTCCGCGTGCTGGGTGCCGATCGCAAGACGCTGATCCTGCTCGGCAAGGGCATCGGCGTCACCTCCCTGACGATCTGGGATCAGCAGCGCCGTAGCCGTCATGAAATCAGCATCAGCGTCGTGCGCGTGGAGTCAGAGGCCCTTGAAGCGCAACTCGTCGAGTTGCTGCGCGATTTTCCGTCAATCGAGATTCGCCGTCTCGCGGCCGCGCTCGTGCTGGCAGGAAGCGTGAGCTCGAAGGAGGACCTCACGGCCGTCGAGAAGATTGCGAGCGCCGCGAAGGTGAGCAGCGTGGTGCGCTATGTGCCGCCTACGCCGATCCCGGTTCCCGCGCCGCCACCCGTGGCGCCGGGGACAGCTCCGTCGGTGACCGTGATCGGCGAACCGAAGAAGGTACCGCCAACAGCAGCGTCGGTCACGCGGACACCAGCAACCCCGGCTCCGGCCGCGGCGCTGCCGCCGCCGGCGGCTGTCGCTGGCGTCGTTGTGTACGAGATCGAGTTGCTCGAAGCCAGCATGCGATTCCGGACCGGCTCATATGCCACCGGCATCGAGCCGAGCGGCAGGCGCATTTATGCCGGCGTGGTCCACGCGCCGCAGGGCCAGACGAGTCAGGTATTTATTGGCGGACCGGCGCTAGTCGGAGCGCCGGGCACCGCGAAGAAGGGCGCACCCGCTGAGAAGGGCAGGACCGTCGAGACCGGGATTCGCCTGTATCTCACGCCTGAACCGCCGGATGGCACCGGAAAGTTCCGCTCGCGCGTGATGGTGGAAACCAACCTGCCGTTCGGATCGGAACTCTACGATCCGGAAGCCTGGCGGCGGGCCCGCCTCGAGTTCTCCGGCAAGTCGGGGGAGCCGTTCGCGATCACCGGCACCGACCTGCTGGCCACGCCTGATATCTCGACGACGGATCGCAGCCGTCTGGGCACGGCCACATCAAGCGCCGGGCGGATCGATTCGATTCCCGGCGTCAATGTCCCTGGCCTCAGCAGCGTGCCGATTTTCGGCTCGCTGTTCGGGTCCCGCCAATACAAGTCGCGCACGACCCAGCTTCTGGTCATCCTGCGTCCGGTCGTTCAACGGTAGCGACGACGCGATGCAAACCGGCCGAACGGTGGCGGTGTGCGCGGGCAGCGGTGGTGCCGGCCGGACGGTTATCGCCACCAACCTCGCGATCAGCCTGGCCCGGCAGACCGGCGGCCGTGTGCTGCTGGTCGATGCGGGCTTCCCGCTGCCGGGCGACGCCGCGCGATGGCTCGGCCTGGAGCGCGTCAAGCCGCTGGCCGACATGGTGCCCTTCATCGGACGCCTGACGCCCGACAGGTTTTCCGAGTATGTTGCCACCGCGCCCAGCGGCATTGCGATCCTGCCGTTCGTCAGCCAGGTCCTGCAAGCGCGGCTCATCACTGACGACCTCGTTGGCGCGATGTTGAACCTGGCGCAGGGCGCGTATTCGTCGATCGTGGTCGACCTGCCGCCGCTGGCCTCGCCGATGTGCCGCGTGCTGCTCGACCACAGCGACGCCGTCTGCCTGGTCGTCGACCCCTCGCCCGTCGGCGTGATGCGCGCGAAGAGCGCCCTCGAATTCCTGCAGTCGCTGCAGGTGCCATCAACCGCGATCGCCGGCTGCGTCAACCGCTCGGCCACCGGCGCCGTGAACATGGATGCGCTCGAGCGGCTGTTGACCGTCCGTCTCTACGCCGACTTGCCGCAAGACGACCAGGCGCTCGCGACCTCTCTTGGCCGCGGCACCCCGCTGATTGTCGCCAGCCCGCGGCACGCCATCTCGCGCGGCATCGATCGGCTGGCCCGCGAGCTCTCGACCCGCAGCTTGCGGCTGCGCGACGCGAACGCCCCGCGCAGCTCGGCGGTCTCGCTCGATCAATACGGCGACACCATCATTCAGCTCAAGCTCAAGATCCATAAGCGCCTGGTCGAAGAGATCGACTTCAAGAAGGCCGACTTCGCCTATCTCAGCGATCCGGTCAAGCTCCAGGAAGTCCGTGTCCGCGCCGAAGCCAAAGTGATGGCCCTGGTCGATGAAGAGGCCGGCGAGATCGACTCCCGCTCGCTGCGCCGAAAGCTGGTCAAGGACGTGCTCGACGAGGCGCTCGGCCTGGGCCCGCTCGAAGATCTGCTGGCCGATCCGGCGGTGACGGAAATTCTCGTCAACCGCCACGATCAGATCTACGTCGAGCGCGACGGTAAGCTGTCGCTCACCTCGGTGCGCTTCCTGAACGTCGAGCAACTGCGCGGTGTCATCGAGCGGATCGTCGGCCCGCTGGGACGCCGCATCGACGAAAAGGTTCCCATGGTCGATGCGCGGCTCAAGGATGGCTCGCGCGTCAACGCCATCATTCCGCCGCTGGCATTGCGCGGTCCGGCCCTCACCATCCGTAAGTTTTCGAAGCGCATGCTCGGCATGGAAGACCTGCTGCGGCTGGGCGCGCTTTCGCCGCAGATGGCCGTCTTCTTCAGCGCCGCCGTCAGGGCCCGGCTGAACATCGTCATTTCCGGCGGCACCGGCTCCGGCAAGACGACGCTGCTCAACCTGTTGTCGGGTTATGTCCCGGAGGACGAGCGGATCATCACGATCGAGGACGCGGCCGAACTGCAGCTGCCGCAGGACCACGTGGTGACCCTCGAGTCGCGCACCGCCAACATCGAGGGCGAAGGCGCCATTACCATCCGCGACCTCGTTCGCAATGCGCTGCGCATGCGCCCCGACCGGATTGTGGTCGGTGAGTGTCGTGGCGGCGAGGCGCTCGACATGCTGCAGGCGATGAACACCGGCCACGACGGCTCGCTGACGACGGTCCACGCCAACACGCCGATCGACGCCATCGCCCGCATGGAAACGCTGGCATTGATGTCGGGCCTCGATCTGCCGGCCCGCGCCATCCGCGACCAGATCGGCGCCGCCGTCAACATGGTCGTGCAGCAATCGCGCCTGCAGGACGGCAGCCGCCGCATCACCCACGTCACCGAGCTGGCCGGCTACCTCAATGGCGAGTTTCAGATGCGTGACGTCTTTCTGTACAAGCAGAGCGGCGTCGGTCCGGACGGTGTCGTCACCGGCCATTTCGTGCCAACCGGCTACGTGCCGGAGTTCATCGACCGCTTCACCCGCCGCGGCATTCACGTGCCCCGGGAAATCTTTCTGCCGCAGACTGTCTG
Source organism: Vicinamibacterales bacterium (assembly GCA_038919385.1). Taxonomy (GTDB): domain Bacteria; phylum Acidobacteriota; class Vicinamibacteria; order Vicinamibacterales; family UBA2999; genus 12-FULL-67-14b. The sequence goes on from JBCKZH010000068.1 coordinate 11,871, forward strand.
ACATGGTCATCAAGCTGCTCGCGCTCGTGATGTTCGGACTGTCGATCACCTATCTGGCCGCCCGCGTGCAGGAAGCGGTGGCGAAGTGGTGGCGTACGCGCATCGACGACTACGCGCGGTGGGTGTCGCTCGAGTTCGAGTCGATGTTCGAGGAAGTGACGATCGAACGGGCGAGGCGCATCCTGACGATTTCTGTGGTTGGCGGCGCCATCCTCGGATTTTTGAGCGCCAGCAGCCTCGGCGCGCGGTTCGCGTTGATGGCCATCGGCGCCGTCATCGGCTACTACGCGCCACGCTTCGTCACCCGGCGGCTGCAGACCCGCCGCCTGAAGCAGGTCGACGCGCAGCTGGTCGACGCACTGGTGTTGATGTCCAACTCGCTCAAGTCGGGCCTCAGCTTCCAGCAGGCGCTCGAAATGGTGGTGCGCGAGATGCGGCCGCCGATCTCCGATGAGATGGGCCGGGTCGTCAAGGAGATCCAGCTCGGACGGCTGACCGACGATGCCCTGATCGGGTTCATGGAGCGCGTGCCCCTCGAGGACGTGCAACTCGCGGTCGACGCCATCCTGACGCTGCGCGAGACCGGCGGCAACCTGAGCGAGACCTTCCAGGTGATCGCGCGCACGATCGGCGAACGCAAGAAGGTGGAAGGCCGCATTTCGGCGATGACGGCGCAAGGCATGACGCAGGGCATGGTGATGTGCCTGATGCCGATCGCCATGATCGGGCTGTTCGCGATCATGGATCCCAACTATATGCGGCTGTTTTTTACGACCCCGATCGGTGTCGCCATGCTGGTGATCGTGTTCGTACTCGACGCCGCCGGGTTGTGGGCGATGCGGAAGCTGGTGAGGGTCGAGGTATGAACTGGAAGAGCGAACGCGGCCAGACCACGACCGAGTACCTGATGATTAGCGGGTTTATCACCGGCGTGGCGATGTTCGTGCTCAGCGTGATGGGCGTGCCGTTCCGGCAGGCGCTGCAGGTCCTCGTGTCCTGCCTGATCAATGAGGTGTGTTCGTGACCACCCTTCTCTTGATCCTCGCTCTCGCCCTGACCTTTCTGGCGGCCTCTTTGACCGGCTATCTGTGGCTGCCGCGGCTGATGGAAGCCATGAGCGTGCGTGGCATGTCGACGCGGTGGGTGACCGCGGAAGAAGTGCCGTCGTCCATCTTCCGCCTGGTGTTCCCGATCGTCGACCGCATGGCGTCACTGTTCGAGCGGCTCGAATTGCGCCGCTATCGTGCCAACGTCACGCGCCAGTTGCGGCGAGCCGGTGTCGATCAGGTCTTCAGCGTCAATCACTTTCTGGCCATGAAGGCCCTGACCGCGGTGTTCGTGCCGATCGGCGCGGCGCAGATTCTGTCGCCACTCACCACCGTGCCGGGCTTTCTTGCCGCCGCCGTGGCTTCGGCCTGGATTCCCGACTGGCTGCTGAGCGAGCTGCGGCAGGCGCGTGAGGCCGCGCTGCTGCGTGCCTTGCCGGCGTCGGTGGATGTCATGTCGCTCTCGGTCGAGGCCGGCCTCGAGTTCCTGACCGCCATGCGGCGCCTGGTTGAGAAGGGCCGCATTGGTCCTTTGCGCGAGGAACTGGCGACGATTCTGAACGACGTCCGACTAGGCAAGACCCGTCAGGAAGCCCTCAAGGGGTTTGCCGATCGCGTCGAGCTCCCGGAGGTGTCGTCGTTCGTGTCGGTGCTGGTGCAGGCCGACATGCTGGGCGCCTCGATCGGCACGGTGCTGCAAACGCAGGCCGAGCGCATGCGGGTGGAGCGCTTCCAGCGGGCGGAGCGTGCCGGCGCCAGGGCGACGCAGAAGATCCTGGTACCGATGATTCTGTTCATTTTTCCGGCCGTCCTGATCGTGATCATCGGGCCGGTGTTGCTGCAGTTCATCTACGGCGGATACTGAGATGCCGACGTTGTCACTCACCGCTGCCGACCGTAGCGCCATTGCGCAACTCGAGCTGGCAGACACGATGTGGCGTCGCGCGGTGGGCCTGCTCGGACGTCAGGCGCTGGCGGCGGAGACCGGCTTGTTGATCAAGCCGTGCCTGCAGATTCATACCTGGTTCATGCGCTTCGCCATCGACGCCGTGTTCGTCGACAGCAATAACGAAATCGTGCGCGTGGTCGATACCCTCACGCCGTTTCGCAGCGCGTGGGGCGGCTGGCGGGCGCGCGCCGTGATTGAGCTGCCGGCCGGGACCGCGCGGCGCCATGGGTTGCAGCCCGGGATGCGGCTGCGGATCGAGACGTCATGATTCGCAAACTGCTGGTCACCGAGAACGGCCGCGTCCGCGAGGTGCTGCTCGTCGGGCACGTGGTTGTCGGCCGCGATCCCGATTGCGCCATCAGCGGCTCCGATCCGTTGCTGTCGCGGCGCCACGCCGAGATCGTGCCGGCGCCGCACGCAGCGGTGGTGCGCGATCTGGCGTCGCGCAACGGCATCACCGTCAACGGGAAGAAGGTCACCGAATCGGATCTGCTGCCGGGCGATGTTGTGCAGGTTGCGGCGATTCGCATCGAGTACCAGGAAGAAATGCCCCTCACGTCGTCCGTGCCGCCTCCCTTGCCCGGCGGCTTTGAAGAAGACGAGGCGACGCGCGTGGTGACGCAGTCGGAATGGCAGCGCGTGGCGGCGCCGCCCGAGGAGGACGATGGGACGAAGATGGTGCCGTTCCAGCGCCCGCGCCGTTCGCCGTCGCCGGCCCGTTCGGTGGAGCGGAAGGCCGAACCCGGCAAGCGTGGCGGCGCGGCGCGACGGAGGGTGCCAGTGGCGGCGTCGCAGCAGCAGCCGCGCCGGGAAGGGCATTGGGCCACGCGCGTGCGCCTGGCCTGCGTGGCCATGGCGGCGACGACGTTTCTGATCGCGGTGCTGTCGCTGACCTGGTGGCACGCCCGGCAGAATGCGGCCACGGAGGTGGAGCGCGCCAACGCGGTCGGGGCCTGGCTGGCCGCCGAGGCGGCGACGCTCGATCTGACGAAGCCATCGCCCACCCTGGGCGCGGCCATTGCGGTAGAGCCCGGCGTCCTCGAGTTTACCGTGATCACCCTCGACGGACGCATCGTCGCGCCCGCCCGCCTCGCTGGCGAAGCCGTGGACCTGATCCCCGATTTCGATGTCCGGCCCCGCGACCTGTTTACGCCGAGGATGATCCGGTCGAGCACGGGCGTCGTGGTCGCCCGCCCGGTCGTCAGCGCGAGCGGGGAACGCATGGCGGTGGCGCGGTTGAAATTCGGCTTGCCATCGGATGCCGGCCGTGGCGGCCTCATGGTGTTCATCGCGCCGGCCGCGCTACTGACCTTGTTGGTGGCCCTGGCGGCGTCGCTGCTGATTCAGCGGCATACCTCGGAGGTGATCGCCCAGTTCAACGAGTCGATCGAGCGCGCGCTCAATGACGAACTGGACAACGTTCATGATCCGATGGGATCACGCATCTCGCGCGACCTGTGCGATTCGATCAACTACATGCTGACCCGCATTCGTAACGCGCCGGATGCGGCGGTGCGCACGGCGGCCGCGCCGCGGCCTGCGTGGGCAATCGCGGGCGGCACTCAAGCGGAGCGTCTCTCCTTACGCGTCAACGAGCAGCTCCAGGTCGTGTCGGTGGATCCAGGGTTGTCGGCCGCGCTCGGCCGCACAGACGCGCAGCTGCTGGGGTGTCATTTGTTGGACGCCTTGCCGGTGCTGATTGCCGATGCCGTGCTCGGATGCCTGGACGGGTGGGATCGCGCGGCCAGGCAGTCGGTGCACGTGCCGCCCACGGACGGCCAGCCGGCCGTCGATCTGGAAATTGAAAGCGAAGAGGGGCAATCGGTGCGCGTGACATTCATTCAAGCGGGGCAGCCGGCGGCCGTCCTGTCGGCGAGTTCCTGATGGCAAAGCCCGTGAACGTGGCGGAACGTCTCGCCCTGGTCTGGATGCGCGCCGACGGCGCCGAGTTCGAGTTTCCGGTGTGGCCGGAACGGCCCGTTACCATCGGCCGCGATGTGACCAATGCCGTGGCCCTGGAGTCGGGGTTCGTCTCGAAGAACCACGCCATTCTGCAATACCTGGATGGCGAGTTCGTGCTGGAGGATCTTCGCAGCGCGAACGGTACGCGCGTCAACGGCACGGTGATCGAGACCGCCACCGTCGTTCCGGGCGATGAGTTCGAAATTGGCGACCAGCGCCTGGTGTTCGTTGACCGCACCGCCGCCGACGCGCCGGTAGCATCGAAAGGCATCGGCAAGACGGGACGCCTCGTATTGGTCGCGGCCGGAACGCTCGTGGTCATGGGCATTCCCGTGCTGTTGCTCAGGCCGTCGGCGGAGCGCACCTCGGCGAGCGGCGCCGCGCCGACGGTGACCTCACCCGGCGCCGCGCCGGCCACGTCGGCGGAACACCTGATCACCGCCATTTCCGATCGGGCGCGGGTCGGCGGAATTCGTCTCGAAGATGCGCTGCTGGACGAGGCGCTGACACAGGAGCGCAACGGCCGGTTGCTCGAATCCGAGGCGCTGTTTGCAACGTTACTGGCGAGGGTGCCCGGTCACGAACTGGCCAAAGCCCGGCTGCCGCAGGTGGCGATCGCGCGCGAGCGTGCCGTTCAAGGCGCACTGGCCGATGGGCAACGCAGCGTGCTGCAGCTGCGCTATGCCGACGCGGTGATGTCCTTCGAGCGGGTGCTCGTGCTCACGACGGAGCGCGACGAGCGCCGGGCGGTCGCGGTGCAGGGTTTGAAGGCGGCGGAAGCCGCCTTGAGACGGTAACGGAGTCACGATGCCGAAGTTGACCGTAATGCGTGGTGACGATGTGGTCGGCGTCATGGATCTCGCGTCGACCGATCAACGAATTGGCCGGGGACAGGACAACGACATTGTGCTGCCCGACGAGGGCAAGGCCGTCTCGCGTTGCCATGCCGAACTCCGCCACGAAGGCGATGGCTTCGTCGTCATCGACCTAGGCAGCCAGAACGGCACGTGGATCAACGGCGAGCGCGTGACGCGAGCGGCGGTGTCGGCCGGAGCCGAGATCGCAATTGGCCCGTACCGGCTGGTGTGGAGCGAGACTGGAGACCCTCCTCAGGTTAGACCGGTGAGCGGTGCAGAACCACCGAGCACTCTGACCGGCACTGCGGCTCGGCCAGCGAGCGTTGAAACCGCGGTTGCGTCGACGGGAGGGACACAGAAGTTCCGGCACACATCGGCGGTGGTCGCTCCTGCCCCTGCCAACCAGTCGGGAAAGAAGAAGTCCGCCGTGCGCCCGCCTGCCACGCCCGCCGCGCTCGCCGCGCCGGGGCGCGCCGGCGATCCGATCGCCTGGCTCGCCCGGCAGCCAAAGCCGTTGGTGCTCGGCGGCTTCCTGGTGCTGGTCATTGCCACCACGTTCTTGAGGCCGTCGGCCACGCCAGCGCCAGCGCCCGAGGCGAATGGGGATAGTGGCGCGGCGCCTGTTGCGCCGCCTATTGACCCGGTGATCAAGTCGCCTAACGCTGAGACGATCGCCCGGCATCTTACCGAGGCGCGGAAGCTCGAGGCGACGCAGGAGTACGAGCGGGCGATCCGCGAACACCTCGACCAGGCACTCTTGGTCGATCCGCGATACAGCGAAACGGTGGAGCTGATGGCCCGATTCCGCGATTTGGCGGCCAAGGCCACGCCGCAGGTACCCGCACCGGAAGTCCCGCCCGTTGCGCCGCCACCGCCACCGCCACCGCCACCGCCACCGCCACCGCAGCCGCCGCGCCAACGCCTGGCGCCGGTTGACGCCGATCCGAACCTGCTGCCGCGGGTGGCCGGTGAGAGTCTGGCAGTCTGGCAGGCCCGCAACGCCACGCTGGTCATGGACTATCAGCAGGCGCTCGAACGGCTGCAGGCGCAAGACTGGCTGGAGGCGATCAGCCGGCTGGAGAGTGTCGCTGCGCGCCACCCGACATATCGCGACGTCGTCCTTCGTCTGGAAGAAACGCACGCCTCGTTGCAGGAGTCGGTTCGCGCGGCCATCGAGATGGCGCGGAGCCTGGAAGCCAAGGGCGATCTGGTCGGCGCGCTTCGCGAGTACCAGCGCGCGGGGACGCTTGGCCACGCGGCTGCCGACGGGTTGGGCAGCGCCGTGTCGGATCGAATGAGGCGTGAGGGCCAGGATGCGTTCACGCGCGCCCGCCAATACGATGCGCTGGGCCGCCAGCCGGAAGCCATCGCGCTCTACGAGAGGGCCGCCCGCTATCTGGCGACCGACAACCCGAATCGCAAGATTGCCGAAGACCGGCTCCAGCGGTTGCGCGGCGGCGCATGACGGACGAGCAATTCGAGAGCCGCATCGCGGAGCTCGTGGGCCACTACGGGTTCGCGAGCGCCGACCATCTCGAACGTGCCGCGGCCTTCAGCGCGACGCGGGGCGTCACGCTTGCCGGTGCGTTGTTCACGCTGCGCCTGATTACGCCCACGCAGTTGAACCCGATTCTCGAAGAGGTCACCGGCGTCAAGGCCATCGACCCGTCGCTCATGACGGTGTACGCCGATTTCGTCGAGCGGATGAACCGCCTGATTCCGCCTGTCGTCGTGCACGATCTCAACGTCTTTCCGGTGCAGCAGGAAGGCGGCACGTTGCATGTCGCCATGCTCAATCCCACCGACGGCACGACCGTCAAGACGCTCGAGTGGATCTCCGGCTGCCGCATAGCGCCGCTGGTCGCGCACGAGGCGGGCCTGGCGGCGGCCATCGCCCGGCACTATCCCGGACGCCAGCCCGGTACGCCGCGTGCGAAGCGATCCGACAGCTCGTTCTCGCTGGTGGCCGAGCAGGCATATCGGGCGTTCGCGGATGCGCCCATGGACCACTACATCAGGGACGCCGCCGCGCTCGTCGCGCGTACGCGCGATCTGCTCGACCGCGACCCGTCGAAGCTGGATGAGATGGTGCGCGACCCGATCGTCGCGCGGTTGGCCCACCAGGTGCTGATCCGCACCATTGAATCGGGCGCCAGCGACCTGCACGTCGAGCCGATGGCCGACGAGCTCAGGCTGCGGGCCCGCGTCGACGGCGCGATGCACGTGGTGTGGACCATGCCGCTGGGACTGGCGCGGCCACTGGTGTGCCGTTTGAAGAGCATGGCCGGTCTGCCACTCGCTGGCCACCCGCCGACCGTTGACGGCAGCATCACGCAAGGGCTCGCATGGCGCCGCTCGGTCGACTTGCGCCTCTCAATCGTTCACGCGGTCAACGGTGATACCGC
>JBCKZH010000069.1:0-19047 GCA_038919385.1 Vicinamibacterales bacterium
CGCGGTCCTCGATCGCCTCGTGCATAACGCCTTTCCGCTCACACTGAAAGGCCCGTCCCGACGCCAAGACACGAAGGCGCCGCAATGACCGCGCCAGGCCGTGGACGCTGCCGGACCCATGGACGCGCGGACGCGCCCACAGGTCCTTGGAAAACCGCGCCGACGCGGTTTTCCACAGCGCCCACCGCCATCATCAGGTGTGTGCAGAACGAAGACAGCAGACCGAAGAACACGAGCGGTGCATGCAGTGACTATCAATTGGAGGCGAATACCGGATAACCTATCCCGCAGCTCAGCGTCGCTTCGCTCCGATCACGATGCCGCGGTCCGCGTGATCACGATGGAGTGGACGAAGTGATCACGATGCGTGGAATGCGCACGAGACGACGAAGTTCGGCGAACGTGATAGCGGGAATGTGTTGATCGTGGAGATCGCCGAACCGGGCGCCGCGCCAGTTATTACACCAATTCGGACGAGTGGACTCGCGTGGCGGGTGATCGAGGAGGAGTTGCGCCAACCGGGTGACCTGGCGCGTCTACGTGAACGAATCGAGGCGTTGGAGAATCCGGAGACCACACTATTGGATCTACGCGTTGAGGGTTTGCTCTCGGCGCAGGATCGCGACGAGTTGGCGCGTATCGAGGAGATCCTTGCATCGCGATTCCTTTTCGCGCGTATTGACGCGACCGCCCTACGGCTGTCGCCGAGCGATGACAGCTGGATCGCGGGTCTGCCGGCCGGCGCGCTGCGCGAGGCCGCGACGAAGTTGCGAGAGCTGGCGGATCCGGCGTACGCCGGCTTGCGCCAGGAAGGCGCGTCGCCGGACGTCGCGTGTCGGGCGTTGTTGGAGTTATATGCGTTGGCGTCGGAGCGTGGCGCGTGATCCTCCGTTCGATTGCCGTCCAGGGCTGGCGATGTTTCGCGAACCCAGTCTCGGTCGAGCCGTTCACAGAAGGCTTGAACGTGCTGCACGCACCCAACGCCACTGGCAAGTCGACGCTGTTTGAAGCTATGCGGCTCGGCCTCCTCGACGCGCATGGAGTCAGCGGCCGTGAAGTCGAGAACCTGCGCCCGTGGGGACGCGCATTGGCACCAACCGTGACGGTGGAGTTTTCCCACGGGGGTACGGAATACCGGGTGATCAAACGCTTTCTCGACCATCCGTCAGCGGAGTTGGAGCGCCGCGAGAATGACAGCTTTGTTCGCGTGGCGGAGAGCGAGGCCGCGGACGAAAAGATTCGAGAGATTCTGACGCGCAATCCGCCAGGACGCGGGCTGTCACAACCAAAGAATTGGGGACTTGCACAGGTCTTGTGGGCACCGCAGGGAACCCTTGTTCTTGGCAAGCTGTCTGGGGACCTCGTAGTCGACATTCGAACCGCCCTTGACGCGCAGGTGTCGGGTCCGGGCAGCGGGCCGCTTGAGGAGCGAATCGAGGCGGCTTACCTTCGGTTCTTCACGACCGGCGGCCGGTACATACGAGGCAAAGACGCGCCCGCAGTGGCGCGGTTGCACGAGAGCCTGCCGGCCGCAATCGAGGCGCAGCGCGCTGCGGAGGAGCAGCAGCGGGTATTCGAGGATGCAGCGCGTCGGGTCGAGGATCTGCGCGCGCGCCGCGCGCAAGCCAGGCGTGACGCCGAAGGGCTGACCAAGTCCCTCCGCGAGGCACGGGCGCTGGCTGAAGCGTACCGAGGTCTTGTCTCCGATAAAGCACAGCGGGTAGATCGGGTGAAAGCGACCGAGGCTCAGCACAGCGAGTTCAAGCAGAGAATCGAGACGATCAAGACCGCGACGAAGGAGCTGGTCGACGTGCGGCAAGCGATCGCCCAGCTCCGCTCCGAGCTCCCGTCGTGGGTTCGCGAGGTCGAACAGCAAGCAATTGAAGCCGCCCGCACGAAGACGGCGCTCGAAGATGTCCGTAAGACACGCGGCGCGAATGAAGCCGCGCGGCAGCGCGCGGAACGGGCAGGCCGTTATCTCGACGAGTTGCGCCGTGCGTCGGGCTTCGACGATCGCCTGCGCCGTATTGCCGAGGCGTCCGAAACTCTTGCGCAGTACAAGCTGGAGCGTAGCCGGCTGGTCGCGCCCGATGCAAAGATGTTGCGCGCCATCCGCAAGGCAATGAAGGACCACGACGACGCACAAGTGCGCCTTGAAGCCACGCTCATCACCCTGGAGATCGTTCCCGAGAGTACGGGTGCGCTGTTTGTTGTCGATGGGGAAGACCCCGGAGAGCGATCGCTCTCAGCGGGAGTACCCGCCCAAGTGAAGGGATCACCTGAGGTCGTTGTTGATTTGCCGGGGATTGCCCGCCTCCGCGCCCGCGGGCCCGCGGGTTCGATCGCTGAGATTCGCATCGAACGGGAGAAGGCCGAGCGAAAGCTGAAGACTCTAACGGAGGCATTTGGGACCGCGGACCTCGAAGCTTTGGACGCGTTGCAGGACAAGGCGACGCAGCTGGACGAACGACTCTCGGCCGCGCAAACACAAATCGACACGTTGGTAGCCGGGGAGACAGTCGAGCAGATCGAAACGGAGCGCGCGACGCTCGCGGCCGTGATCTCTGGGATCGTCGCGGATTATCCAGACTGGCACGACGCAGCTCCAGACGCAGAAGCACTCAGAGCCCTGGCCGATGCGGACAAGCGAGTGTTCCTCGCCGCTCTTGACACGGCCGAGGCCGCTCGCGACGCTGCGCAGAGTGCCCTGAACGCGGCCAGCCAACAGCGGGGCATGGTTGAGATGCGCATTGAAGAGGCCGATCGACGCGAGCGATCGCTGGGCGCCAAGCTCGCTGAGCTGACCAACGACGGCAAGTCTGAGGGAGAACGGGCGAATGAGTTGAAAGGAATCTCCTTGGCCTGGGAGGCTGCGAGGGCGGGCCTCGAACAGATCACGGCCAAGCTCGGCGAGTTTGGCGACGATCCCGGCATCGCAGTGACCACGCTAGAGAAGCAACTACAGGCCGCCGACGATACGGCAACCAAAGCGCTCGAACAGGAAAAGAGCGAAGAGGGCCGCCTCATGCACGCAGCGGCGCAGGGTCCGTACTCGGCTCTAGCTCGGGCGGAGGAAGAAGTGGCCCGGTTGAAGCGCGAGATTGCCAGCGAAGAATTGCGACTGGCCGCAATCCGCCTGCTGCGGACAACGGTGGAAGAGTCTCGAAACGCAGCGCTCGCCGCGGTGGCGGCTCCGGTGGAGGTTGCTGCGACGCGCACGCTCCAGCGTATTGCTGGTAATCGGCTGGGCCGTGTCCAACTCGGGGAAGCATTCGAACCCACGCAAATGATGCCGGGAAGTGCCGATGTGCCGGTGTCGATCGAGAACATGTCTGGCGGCGAGCGTGAGCAGATCTATCTCGCGACACGTCTCGCGTTGGCCGACGTGCTCGCCAAGGGCGAGCGCCAACTCGTCGTTCTGGACGACGTGCTGGTTGCGACAGACGCCGGGCGCCTCGCTCGTGTGATGCGGATACTGGAAGAGGCCGCGCAGCGGTTGCAGGTGCTGATCTTGACGTGTCACCCAGAGCGGTATCGCGGCATGGACGGCGCACACTTCCTCGATCTGGAGAGGATTCTGAGCGCCAGTTAATGAATGGGGGGACTGGATAGTGTGGCGCGTGGGATGGAACTGCCATCCATTCCACCGCGAGCCGGACTTTGGCGTGACCAGCGTCAACTACGACTTCGCCGAGCTCCTCGCACGGGCTGAGCAGCCTTCGTAAACCTGGCGACCTGGCCCATAATCAGTTCACCCAGATGGCGTACACGGACGCGGAACTTGAACGAATGCTCAGCGAGCCGGAATCCGACCTCGCCGAGCGAAAGGAATCGTTCAGGGGCGAAGCACCCACGAGCGTTCGCGAAGCGGTGTGCGCATTCGCCAACGACATGCCGGATCATCGCCGCGCCGGAGTGGTGTTTGTTGGTGTCAAGGACGACGGGACGCCGGTGAACCTCGCGGTCACCGACGAACTATTGCGGCAGCTTGCGGACATCAAGACCGAGGGCAACATCACTCCACCGCCTTCCCTCACAGTCGCGAAACATGTCCTTCGAGGCGCGGACGTCGCGGTGATTGCGGTATTGCCGTCCGACGCGCCGCCTGTTCGCTACCGGGGTCGAGTGCACATTCGCATTGGCCCACGTCGGGGCATCGCGACGGCGCAGGAGGAACGCATTCTCAATGAGCGGCGGCGTCACGGCGATCGGCCATTCGACGTTCAAGGCGTCCCGGCGGCTACGCTCGGTGATCTTGGTCGTCGACCCTTCGAAGAAGAGTACCTGCCTTTGGCCGTCGCTCGCGACGTTCTGGCCGCGAACGACCGCACGTACGAGCAGCGTTTGGCGGCGACGAAGATGGTCACCAGTGATGAGAATCCCGTTCCGACGGTACTTGGCCTGTTGGTTCTGGGCACTCGAACGCGCGATTTCCTGCCCGGCGCGTACACGCAGTTCCTGCGGATTGACGGTATCTCATTGGCTGACCAGGTCGTTGACGACATCCAGATCGATGGTAGCGTCAGCGATGTGATCCGGCGGCTTGACGAAAAGGTGACCTCGCACAATCGCGTAGCCGTCGACTTCACCAGCGGAAGCATCGAGGCGCGCACGTATGACTATCCGCTGGCCGCGCTTCAGCAATTGACGCGGAACGCCGTGATGCACCGTACCTACGAGCACACGAATTCTCCGATCCGATTGACGTGGTTTGCCGATCGGATTGAGGTCCTGAGTCCTGGCGGGCCGTTCGGGGCCATCACTGTCGAGAACTTCGGGCGGCCAGGATTGGCCGACTATCGAAATCCGAGCCTTGCGGAAGCGATGAAAGTGCTGGGCTTCGTGCAGCGATTCGGTGCCGGCATTCCTACGGCTCGCCGCGAGTTGGAAGCCAACGGGAATCCACCGCCGGAATTCACGGTCGAAGCGACATACCTGAACGTGACGGTCAGGCGGAGGCCATGAAGACCATCGCGTTCTTCAACAACAAGGGCGGTGTCGGAAAGACGTCGCTCGTGTATCACCTCGCGTGGATGTACGCGGAGCTCAAGCTGAGGGTCATCGCGGCGGATCTCGACCCCCAGGCCAACCTGACGAGCATGTTTCTTGACGAAGAGCGTCTCGAGGTTCTGTGGGACGGTGGTAAGCACACGAGCACCGTGTGTGGAGCCCTCAGGCCACTTCTCGATGGCACTGGCGATATTGGCGCTCCGCACATCGAACCGGTCGGGCCCGGGATGGGCTTGCTCGTCGGCGATCTGGCGCTTGCGGCGTCGGAAGATGAGTTGAACAGTCAGTGGCCCGATTGCCTTGACCGAAAGCCGCGCGCGTTTCGGGTGCTATCTGCGCTGTGGCGCATTATCGAAGCTGCGGCTGGGGTACATGGCGCGGATGTTGTGCTCGTGGATGTTGGTCCGAATCTCGGCGCGCTGAATCGCGCAGTGCTTATCTCCACGGATCACGTGGTGATTCCGCTGGCGCCGGACCTGTACTCGATCCAGGGTCTCAAGAACCTGGGTCCGACGCTCCGCCGCTGGCGCGCGGAATGGAGCGAACGCTACGAGCGCAATCCAGTGCCAGGGCTGTCGATTCCGCCAGGAACGATGAAACCGGCCGGGTACGTCGTCTTGCAACACGCGGTTCGACTCGATCGGCCGGTGAAGGCCTACGATCGGTGGCTGTCTCGGATTCCGAGCGTCTACCACGACGCCGTGCTCGACAAGCCCGGAAGCGGAGCCAACCTATTGGTAGGCTCGGACGCGGAGTGTCTCGCGACGCTGAAGCATTATCGAAGCCTGATGCCGCTTGCCCAGGAGGCGCGGAAGCCGATGTTCTTCCTTACGTCTGCCGACGGGGCTATCGGTGGCCACGCGCAGGCCGTTCGCGACTGCTATCAAGACTTCAACAGCCTCGCACGCATCATCGGGCGACGTTGCGGCGTGATCCCATCGTGACAGTTGGCAACATTCCGTGAATTCAATCGTGAAGGCGACGAAAACACTGATTGAAGTCGCGCTGCCTCGGGAGGCGATCAATAAGGCTGCGGCCCACGAGAAGATGCCTGGCATTGGGCCTCACCCGCGCTTAAGGCCCGCCTGAAGCTGTGGGATGAGGCGCAAGAACTCGCAAAGAAGGCCAAAGGTTCAGGGTTACCGGTCCCGGAACCTGGTCAGGCACCGACCCTCGACGACATTCTGGCCGATGAGGAACGCCAGCGGCTCTTCCGCATCATCGAGGCCTTAGCACTACTTTGTTAGATTCAATTCGCCGTACGTCACGATCCAAAATTTCGTACTTGTACTAATGTCGAGAGTTTCGTACGCTGTGGCCCGTGACCGACCGGTCGGCTCGAGCACTCCTGCAGCGGTTCGGACAATTTGCCGACCGGTTTGCCGACGGCTTCCGCCGGCACCCGCAACACGCGGCGGCCAGTCAGTACCTCGACGGGCTCTTCAACGACAGCGCGCGGAAATCCATGCAGGCCATGCATGGGCGGCTGTGGGCACGCGTGCGGGAGCTGGTGCCCGTCCGGACCGGGATCCTCGCGCTCGACGACACGAGCTTTCCCAAACCAGGCACGCACTCGGTCGGGGTCAAGCGCCAATACTGCGGGGCGCTCGGCACGATCGCGAATGGCCAGGTCGCGGTCTCGACGAGACCGCGACCCTGCGCGAGTGGGTCACGCTGGTGCGCAGCCGGTGGCCGATCGAGCAACAGTATCGGGAACTCAACGATGCACTCGGGATCGACCATTTCGAGGGGCGCAGCTATCGGGGGTGGACGCATCACACCGTCCTCACCGCGATCGCGTTTACGTTTCTCCAGCTCGAACGCCGACGGTCTGGTGCGGAGCCGAGACCGACCTTGCCGTGCGTGCGAGTGTGGGTGCGCGAGATCATGGCGGTGCTCGATGTCGTCAATAACCGCAACCCGTTGAATCTCATCGCCAGCTTCCAGCGGAACCCTCCGCTGAGAAGATAACAAAGTAGTGCTAGGCGGACAGGTCTGCGGCCCTGACTGGATCTGTTCTATCCACCGGCGCGCTTTGCGCTATGGTGGACAGGTCTATGGCTCTGGTGAAGTTCGTGTTCTCCGCGTCGGTGGCGCTCCTATTGGTGATGGCGATGCCGGCCTCGGCGTCGACCACGCGAGCCGATCTTGCCCGCGCCCGCACTCTCTACAATCAGCGGCAGTTCGACGCGGCCATCGAAGCTGCTCTCGCGGCCCAGAAGACGCCCGCCACGATCGACGCCGCGACCGTCGTGCTGGCGCTGGCCCACTTGGAGCGCTATCGCGAGCGGGCGAACCCAGCCGACCTCTCCGCGGCGCGGACGGCGTTGGGCACGGTGCGCGTCACCAGCCTCGACGCCCGCGACAATCTCGATTTTCTACTCGCCCTGGGCGAGGCCCTGTTCTTTGAAGACGACTTCGGCGCGGCGGCGCAGTTGTTCGAAAGCGGCCTCGACGGCGCCATCGCTCACGGACCGGTGTCGGGCGAGGCGATGCTCGACTGGTGGGGCAGCGCGGTGGAGCGTCACGCCGACGGCCTGGGCCGCGAGGATCGGACGGCGGTGTTCGGCCGCATGCGCGATCGCATGGCGCGAGAGCTGGCGAGGAATCCAGGCTCGGCTGCCGCTGGTTACTGGGTCGCGGTCGCCACGAGAGGCGCCGGCGATCCCGCCGCGGCCTGGGATGCCGCCATCGCCGGCTGGGTTCGCGCCCGCCTGGCCAGCGGCCGCTCGGCCAACCTGCGTGCCGACCTCGACAAGCTGGTGCTGGAAGGGATCATTCCCGATCGCGTCCGCCTGCTCTCAGCCGACAAGCGCGCCCAGGCCGCATCCGATCTCCGCGCCGAATGGGCTGTCGTCAAAGAGCGGTGGAAATAGCTAGCTCTTCGCCTCCTTCCAATTCTCGCCAATCCCGACATCCACATCGAGCGGCACGCGCAGCGGTACGGCCGCGGCCATCTTCGCCTTCACGACAGCCGCCACGGCCTCGGCCTCTTCCTTCGGCGCCTCGAACAGCAACTCATCGTGGACGGTGAGGATCATCCGCGCGCGTGGGTGGCTCACGGCCAGGGCCGCGTGCACGTCGATCATCGCGCGCTTCAGGATGTCAGCCGCCGTGCCCTGGATCGGCATGTTCACCGCCACGCGCTCGGACGCGGCGCGAATCTGGCCGTTACGGCTGGTCAGCTCCGGCACAGGACGACGCCGGCCGAAGATGGTCTGGACGAAGCCGCTGACGCGAGCGTCCTCGAGGGTCTGGTCGATGAACGCCCGCACGCGCGGGAAGCCGGCGAAGTAGGCGTCGATAAACGTCTGCGCCGCCTGCTGCGTGACGCCGATGTCCCTGGCCAGCGTGAACGCGGTCTTGCCGTAGAGCAGGGCGTAGTTGACGATCTTGGCGCGCCGCCGCAGCTCGTGCGGGTCGAGTGTGCTGTCGGCGCCAAACACCTTGGTCGCGGTCTGGTCGTGAATGTCGTCACCCCGCTCGAATGCGGCGATCAGCGTTTCGTCGCCAGATAGATGCGCGAGCACGCGCAACTCGATCTGCGAGTAGTCGGCGGAGATCAGGACGTGACCAGCGTCGGCGATGAAGGCGCCGCGGATCTGGCGGCCAATCTCGGTGCGGATCGGGATGTTCTGCAGGTTGGGATCGCTGCTGCTCAATCGCCCGGTGGCCGCCACCGCCTGGCTAATCTGCGTGTGCACGCGGCCCGTCTCCGGATTCACCAGCGTCGGCAGCGCGTCGATGTAGGTGCCCTTCAGCTTGGCCAGCCCACGCCAGTCGAGAATCAGCCGGCAGATGTCGTGCTGCGCAGCGAGCTCTTCGAGCACTTCCACGGCCGTCGACGGCGTCCGTGTCGTGCCCGTACGCTTCAACACCGGCAACTGCAGCTTCTCGAACAGGATCTCGGCGAGCTGCTTGGGTGAGTTGATGTTGAACTCGCCGCCCGCCAACGCGAAGATCTGGCGGCTCAGGTCGTTCATCTCGCGATCGACCAGCGTCGACTGCGCGGCCAGGGACCGAACGTCCACAAGTACGCCGGTTCGTTCGATCTCCGCCAGGATCGGCACCAGCGGCAGCTCAAGATCAAGGTAGACCGGCATCAACCCGTCGCGCTCGAGCAAAGGCCGCAGATGCTCGGCCAACTGCCACGCCAGGTCGGCACGTTCGCCGGCGTAATCGAGCACGCTGTCGACCGGCACCTGTGCAAAGGGCAGCGCCTTGACGCCTTTGCCCCGCACATCCTCTTCGGTGAGCGCCTTGTAGCCGAGCTGCTCGAGGGCGATGGGTTCCAGCGCCTGGCTCGACCGGTTCGCGTCCAGCAGATAGCTGGCGAGCATGGTGTCGAAGGCCCGCGGGTTCTTGAGGTCGACGCCGTGCCGGCCCAGCACGATCAGGTCGGCCTTGATGTCGTGGCCGATCTTCTCGATCGCCGGATCGGTGAGGAGTGGCGCCAGCAGCGCCAGTGCCTCGGACTTCGCGAGCGAGAAGCCGCCGCCGAAGCCCTCATGGCCGAGGGGAATATAACGGGCCATGGCCGGCCCGGTTGAAACGGCGATCCCGACCAGGGTGGCCCGCACCGGCGCGGTGCCGTCGGTGATCACCTTCAGGCTGAAGCGTTTCGCCGTTCGCAACTGTTCGACGAGCGCCCGCAGTTCGTCGCTCGACCCGACCAGCGCGTAGTCCTTCACGACCGATGCCGCGGTCGGCGCGAACTCGGGGACCAGCGTGCGGAAGCCCAGTTGCGAGAACAGCGCGTAGCAGCGCTCGCGCGAGGCTCCGCGGTAGCGGAATGTCTCGGCATCAAACGGCACGTCCACATCGGTGCGGATGGTGACCAGCTCGCGGCTTTGGCGCGCCTCGTCTGCGTGCGCCAGCAAACCCTCGCGATACTTCTTCTGCTTGATGTCGGCGGCGTTCAGCAACAGCGCGTCGAGCGAGCCGTACTGCGCGATCAGCTCGCGCGCGCCCTTGTCGCCAATGCCGGGTACGCCCTTGACGTTGTCGCTGGAATCGCCCATCAGCGCCAGCACATCCACGACCTGCGATGGCGGCACGCCAAACTTCTGCGTGACGCCGTCGGCGTCAAACCACGTGCCTTCGTCCTTGGGGTTGTAGACCTTGACCGCGTCGTTCACGAGCTGGAAGAAATCTTTGTCGCCGGTGACGATCGCGGCCTGGAACCCGTGGCTCGTAGCCTTGCTCACCAGCGTCCCGATCACATCGTCTGCTTCGAAGCCTTCGGAGGTGAAGATCGGGACGCCGAGGGCTTCGCACGCTTCGAACACCCACGGCACCTGCTCGACCAGGTCGCCGGGCATGGGGGCGCGATTGGCCTTGTAGTCGGCCGACATCTTCGAGCGAAAGGTCTGGCCGCGGACATCGAACGACGCCGCGATGTACTCCGGCTGATGGTCGGCAATCAGCTTGCGGAGCATGGTGATGAAGCCGTACACCGCGTTGGTGGACTTGCCGTCGGGGCCCGTCAACCCGCGAATCGCGTGATAGGCGCGATACATCTGGTTGCTGCCGTCGATCAAGAACAGCGTGGGTTGAGGCACCGTCCGTATAGTATTCGATAGTGCGTTTTGCTTTTGGGTTGGTGCTCGTCTCGGTGCTGCTGTCGCTCGCATGCGGCAGCGTGATGTCGCGGAAGTACGAATACGAAGAAGAGACCTTCCTCGCCCTGGATGGATCGGCCAGCGTCTACGTGAACGCGTCGGTGCCGGCGCTGGTGGCCCTGCGCGGCGTGGCCCTGCCGGTGGATCCGAGCGCGCGCCTGGACCGGCAAGTCGTGCGCGAACTTTACAGCTCGCCGGTGACGCAGGTGGCCAACGTCACCACCTCTCGTCGCGCCGGCCGGCGCTATGTGCACTTGCGCATTAACGTGGCCGACATTCGCAAACTGAACGCGGCCGCGCCCTTCGCCTGGTCACAGTATCGCTTCCAGCAGAAGGACGGACTGTTCGAGTACGGCCAAACCCTACAGGCGGCAGCCGGCAAAGACGTGGGCAATGTCGGTTGGGACGGTAGCGAACTGGTCGCCTTCCGGTTGCACCTGCCGAGCAAAGTCGAGTTCCACGACTCGCCCTCGCGCACCATCGAGCGCGGCAACATCATCGTGTGGGAACAACCGCTGGTCGAGCGCCAGAAGGGGACGCCACTCGCGCTGACGGTCCGGATGGAAACCGAATCGATCCTGTTCCGCACGCTGGTGCTGTTCGGCGTGATGATGGCCGCCGTCGCAGTCACGTTCGCGGCGGCCATCTGGTTTGTCAAAACCCGCAAGACCAATGCCTAGCCACAGAGGACACAGAGGACACAGAACATCGTCCTCTGTGTTCTCTGTGGCCAACGTGTTCTTAGTTCTCTGTCTTGCGCGGCTCCATGACCTCGCGGACTTCCGCGTCCGTCTTTAGCAGGTTCTTCACCTCGAACGCCCCGAAGCCCGACGCCAGGGACCGCGCGAGCATGCGTTCCACGTTGCTCTGCACCACGCCTTCGAGACTGACATGCCCGCGGTTGACCACCACGCGAATCGGCGGGTTGGCCATCATCGCGTAGTTCCAGAACGACGAGTGGCTGTAGATGGCCCGCGCAATGCGGAACCGCAGCTCATCATCGAACTGCGAGACTGGCAGCACGCCGATCTTGTTGTCGATCGACGCGATGCCCTCCACCTTACGCACGCGCTTCTCGATGTCGTCGCGCTTGTACGGCATGGTGACCCAGCCGCTGAGCTGCACCTTGCCGTCGATGACTTCGGCCGAGATGCTGTCGAAGATGGTGAGTTGCGTGTAGCGATTGACCTGGTTGGCGATGTCGTTGAAGACCTGCAAGTCTTTGCGCTCGGCCTCCTGCCCGGCCGGCGTGGCGACAAGGATGAACAGTGAGACGAACGCGGTTGCGATCGGTGACTTCATGGTGGACCCTCCCCACATACTCGTCAGCACTGCGAAGAGCATGCCAGTCGGTCGTGTCCACTCCGGGGGATTTCGTGATCTCGTGACCTCGTGATGTGTTGATCTCCGGAATCGAAGTCTCCACATCGCCAAATCACGAGATCACAAGGTCATGGCGTAGCGACGTAGCCTTTGCGCGCGCGCACCTTCAGCGACGGGTCGCGCACTTCGACACGGATGGTGTGCCAGCGGCCATCCTTGAGACCCGGGCTCGGGTAACCCAGGTAGTACTGCTGGCTGAGCTCGTCGGCGATGCTGGCGATCGCGGGATCCAGGTCACGCGGGTCGCGCACAATCTCGGTGCGGCCGCCGCTGTCGTCGGTCATCTCACGCAGCGCCAGCACGTTCAGCCGATCGTCGGTGCCGCCGCCGACCGAATAGGTGCCGCCACGTCCGCCCCCGCCGCCGGTCGGCGGATACTGCGGCTGCGGAATGGGATTGCGCCCGCCGCCACCGCGTCCGCCACCACCCGGGATCGGGAACGGAAACGGCATTCGCGGCCGCGGCTGTTGAATCGGCGGCGCCGGCCGCTGAAACGTCGGCTGGCCCTGCCCATCGATGCCGACCGCGTAGACCAACACTTCGGTCTCGCGGATCACGCGCTTCACGTCGGCGATGCCGGTGCGGCTGGCGGTGTCGTTGCCGTCGGAGATAATCACCACCGCCTTCTTGCGGTTCTGGCCGCTCTGCGCCATCGGCACGGCCTCAATCACGGCGTCGTACATGGCCGTGCCGCCATTGGGATGGATGCGACCCACCATGGTCGCCAGCCGATCGCGATCGTTGGTCCAGTCGTGCACCAGATCGGCGTTCGCGCTGAAGCGATACAGGAAGAACTCGTCGAGCTCGTCGTTCATCATCCGGAAGAACCGATCGACCGAACTGACCGCCGCCGACCACTTCTCGCCGACCATGCTGCCGCTGCTGTCGACCACAATGCCCAGGCTGACCGGCGTGCGGTCGGCACTGAAGTGCGTGACCTCGACCAGCTTGTTGTCTTCGTAGACGACGAAGTCGTCCTTGGTCAGGCGGCCGGCGAAGCGCCCTGAGCGATCGGTCACGGTCGCCGTCACGTTGATCAGCTCGACGCCGCTCTTGAAACGAAAGCCGTCCTGCCCCTGGGCGAGCGGACTGACGCTCGCCAGCGCCAGCAGCGTGACGGCCAACACGCCGGCGCGCGGGCCACGGCGCTTGAGTTTTTTCGTCATGTCCGTGTTCCTCACTTCAACCTCACACTGACCGGCTGCTCGCCTTCGGCAGCCAGCGGGGTGGTGCCGCGTCGGTCAATGTGCGGCACGACGCCGTCATCTGTCCGGAAGCTTACGCGATAGCGCGTCACCGTCGCCGGCGCGTCCAACGACACCACGAACGGCGATTCGTCGCCGGCGCCGAGCTTCAGAAAATCGACATCGGCCCTGGCGCTGGTGACGAATGTGCCTTGCCGGTCAAACAGGAACACGACCGCCGAGAGCCGCTCGACCGGCTGGCCCGCCACTGGATTCCGGACCAGGCCCGACACGGCCAACTGTTCGTTCTGGCGATCGTGACGCAGCGAGACCAGCTCCAGCGGACTGTTCGGGCCGAGGGCCGCCGCGCTCGAGCCGCGCGGGCCAGACATCATCCAGACCAAACCGCCGAGCAGGCCGACGCACAAGATCGCTGCGGCGACCGCGAGCGAGCGCTGGCCTCCGCCGCTCTCGTGCATCGGCTGAGAAGCGGCGCCAAGGAATCCTGACGAATGCGACACCTCTTGAGCAACGGTGCGAGGCGCGGACTCGACGGCCAGGGGCGCCGGGGCCCACGGCGCCTTGCTGAGAGGGCGCGCCTCATCCCTCGCGCCGTGGCCACCGAAGCCCGCCAGTGAATCAGGGGCGGAGGTGGCGGCGATCGAGAGTGCAGCGACCCGCGCCGCGGACCGCCGCTTCTCGTCGCGCGCCAGCCGCCACGCCGTCACGCTCATGACCAGCGCAACGAGCAGCGAAATGACCGT
Source organism: Vicinamibacterales bacterium (assembly GCA_038919385.1). GTDB lineage: Bacteria > Acidobacteriota > Vicinamibacteria > Vicinamibacterales > UBA2999 > 12-FULL-67-14b. Next base: position 13,963 of record JBCKZH010000069.1, read on the forward strand.
GACGCCCAATAGCACTGTCTCCATAAGCACCCCAGCACTCGAGCACCGCAGCACCCGAGCACCTTATCTACCGCAGCCTGAACTCCACGCCGACCTGCACGACCACATCGACTGGCACGCCCTTCATGCGGCCCGGCGCGAAGCGCCACTGCCGCACTGCTTGAATCGAGCGCTCGTTCAGTCCGCCGCGAAGTCCGCGAAGGACTTTGACTTCGCCCACCGTGCCGTCACGCCGCACGACGATCTCGAGTTCAACCTCGCCTTCGATGTTCGCGCGCCGCGCCTCGTCTGAGTAGTCGGCTTTGACTTCGCGCAGCAGCCGCGGCGGCTCGACACCACTGCCGGGCCGGAACGGACCGCCGCCCGTACCGCCACCGGACCCATCGCCCACACCGCTCCCATCACCGTCGCCCAGTCCCGTGCCGCGTCCCGTGCCCGCGCCGCCACCTGCGCCGGGACCCTGGCTGGGCGGTGTCTCGGGTACTTTCGCAAGTACGCCTTCGCGGTTCTCGGTATCCGCAGGCTTGGTGGCGATCGGCGCCATTACCGGCGGCAACGCCTTCGCTTCCAGCGGCGGAGGCGGCGGTTCAGGTGGCCTGGGAGTTGGACGCATGGGTGGCGGCAGCTTGCGCGACGGCAGTGGACTGCTGATGCGCTCCACGCCCTTGCGCGCCGTCTTCGGCGCAGGCCTCTTCATCATCAACCCGCCGCCACCGCCACCACCGCCGGGCCCGGGCGACACCAGAAACACCATCCGGATCGGCTCCGGATCCTTCAACGGCTCGGTGCGCTCGCCGGCAATAGCGAACCCAAGGCTGGCCACAAAGAGAATCGTGGCGATGGCAAGTCCATGAAGGCTCGTCGAGACGACCAATGGCAGGGTCGTGGAGCGCTGCGCGCGCATGCCTTGCGCGAACAGCTCGCGGCCTAGGCCAAGCTCGCCGGCCACGCCAACCGCCGTGCCCGCCCTCAGCGCACGGACCGCGCGCACCGCTTCGTCTTGCGCGACGAATTCCGACAGCTCGGCCTGTCCGCCAATCGGCAACTGGGCCGCTACCGAGCGAATCTCGCCCCGCGCCAGCAGATCGAGCACGCGGGCCGCAGACACCCCGGCCGACTCCGCGATATCGCGGGCCGTGTAGACGTCGGGAGGGAGGTGTCCCAGCATGGCTGCGGTTCGCGTAATGGCAAAAGGCTTGCCGTTGTGACGCCGCGACCGACGGTCACATGATCGGGCTTTTCGGGCGCTTTTCACGAAATCTTTACACCCTGATCCCAGCGATCTGTGGCTGATAGGGGACGCCTGTCCAATGTAGGATGCACCCCATGAGAGACTGGATCGCCGCCGACGGCAAGATTCTCAAGATGTGGGGCGAGCAGCTGTTCGCCTGGCCTCACGGCATTCGCGTCGGCGAAACCGTTCCGGGTACCACGCTCACCGGCCAACCCGGTGGCCACATCGTCCGGAAACTTGCCAAAGTAAAATAGCCCAGCCATGGTTATGAGCTTGCGCATCGGCCATCGTCGATTTGTATTGGCATACGGCGTTAACACGATTGGCCGCGATCCGGAATCGACCGTGTGCATCAACGACTCGAGCGTGTCGCGTGCCCACGCGCGCATCACGATCGAGGACGGGCAGGCGTCAGTCGAAGACCTCCACAGCAAGAACGGCACGTTGGTGCAGAACCAGCCGATCACCGGCCCGGTCGTGCTTGCCGACGGCGACGAAATCGAGTTCGGTCACGTCAAGAGCTGGTTCATCATCGAAACGACCGAGGACCCGCCGACGACGACACACCTATGAATGGGGGCGGAGGCCTTCGAGAAAGCGGAAGCCGTCTTTTTCGGCGAGCAAGCGCGACGGCTTGAAGCCGGCCGCGGCGAGGTCGCCCAACATGTCGTAACCTTGCCGCCGCGCGACCGCGCCGCGGAACATCCCGCCGCCGAGTCCTTCCACGACTTCAATGCGCCCGCCCGTGCGGACCACGCGCAGGGCGTCGCGCAAGTACTGGCGCCGAGTGGCGTCGTCGATGGCGGCGAAGCTGCCGTTGGTGTCGTCGATGACGATCATGTCGAACTGATTGCTGTCGAAGGGCAGCGCGTGGCCGTCGATCGGCCGGACATCGATGAGGGCGCCGACCTTGACGCCGACGGCGCCTGCCTTCTTGGCCGAGGCCTGGTCCAACGTGGCCACCGCCGCCGCCCCGCTCAAGCCGGCCTTGGCAGCCAGTCCCGAGAGCAACGCGCGATCGTGGCAACCGACCTGCAGGAAGCGCTCGCCCATCCGCACGCCGGTCATCGACACCTGCAGCGGATCCATGGCGCGCGTGTGGCTGGCTTTCAGCAGCCGGATGAAGATGCCGATCATATGCCTTCATGATAGTGGGGGCGGACATTGCCAATCGACCGATTGTCGATTGACCAATTGTTGCGGGCGAATGGCGAATAGCGAACGGCCGCGTGATATATTTCCAAGGTGAAACAACCTTTGGAAATCGCACCTGCCCAAGGCAAGTTGGGCATCCTGCTCGTTGGGATCGGCGCGGTCAGCACCACCACGATCGCCGGCGTCGTCGCCATCCGGAAAGGCCTGGCGAAGCCGATCGGGTCGCTCACGCAGATGGGCACCATCCGCCTCGGCAAGCGGGCCGATGGCCGCGCCCCCAAGATCAAGGAATTTGTACCGCTCGCCGACCTGAACGACATCGTCTTCGGCGGCTGGGACATCTTCGAAGAAGACTGCTACGCGGCGGCCTGCACGGCCGGCGTGCTCGAACGGCAGTTGCTCGACTCGATCCGGCCCGAGCTCGAAGCCATCAAGCCGATGCCGGCGGTGTTCGATCAGCGCTACGTCAAGCGGCTCTCGGGCCCCAACGTCAAGAAGGGCAAGAACAAGAAAGACCTCGCCGATCGGCTGATCGCCGACATTCGCGGCTTCAAGGAAGAGCACAACTGCGCGCGCCTGGTGATGGTGTGGGCCGGCAGCACCGAAGTGTTCATGAAGGAAGGCCCGGTGCACCAGTCATTGGCGGCGTTCGAGAAGGGCCTCGAACTGAGCGACGACACGATTCCGTCGAGCATGGTGTATGCCTACGCCGCGCTGAAGGAAGGCATTCCGTTCGCCAACGCCGCGCCGAACCTGACCGCCGACATTCCGGCCATGCTGGAACTGGCGGCGCAGACCAAGGCGCCGATTTGCGGCAACGACATGAAGACGGGGCAGACGCTGATCAAGACGATCATCGCGCCCGGCCTCAAGGCGCGCCTGATTGGCGTGAAGGGTTGGTACTCCACCAACATCCTGGGCAATCGCGACGGCGAGGTGCTGGACGATCCGGAGTCGTTCAAGACCAAGGAAGAGAGCAAGAAGTCGGCGCTCGACTACATTTTCCAGCCGCACCTTTATCCCGATCTCTACAAGGACATCTCGCACGTCGTCCGCATCAATTACTACCCGCCGCGCGGCGACAACAAAGAGGGCTGGGACAACATCGACATCGTCGGCTGGCTCGGCTATCCGATGCAGCTCAAGATCAACTTCCTGTGCCGTGATTCGATTCTGGCGGCGCCGATCGTGCTCGACTCGGCGTTATTCCTCGACCTGGCGAAGCGCGCCGGCCGCGGCGGCATCCAGGAGTGGCTGTCGTTCTACTACAAGGCGCCGATGCACGCGAAGGACCTCTACCCAGAGCACGACCTGTTCATCCAGTTGATGAAGCTGAAGAACACGCTTCGTTACCTGATGGGCGAAGAGATGGTCACGCACCTGGTCGAGGACTACGACTAGACACCCATGACCCCGTCAAAGACCCAACCGGCGCTGTTGGGTGGCCTGGCGATTGGCGTGCTGTCCGCACTGCCGGTCATCAACGTCGCTAACTGTTGCTGCGCGTGGATTCTCTTCGGCGGGGCGCTGGCCGCGTATCTCATGCAGCAGAACCACTCCGAGCCGATCGGGGTGGGCGACGGCGCCATTGCCGGCCTGTTGGCGGGCATGGTCGGGGCGTTCGTGTGGCTGGTGATCGCCATCCCGATCAGCTCGATGATGGCGCCGTTTCAGGCGCAGATAATCCAGCGCACGTTGCGCAACGCCACCGGCATGGCGCCTGAAGCGCGGGCCATCCTCGAGACCTTGTCCACCGGCCCAGCCGTGGGATTGGGTCTCGTGTTTTCGTTCTTCGTGATGCTGTTTGTCAGCAGCCTCTTCGGCATGACCGGCGGATTGTTCGGCGCGCTGATGTTCCGCAAGAACGCACCGCCGCCGATTCCCGGCGAGGAACGGCGCTGACAGCCCCTCTACACCCAAGCACGTGCGAAGCCGATAACTCGTTCTGCCATGGACCCGTCCACGCAGCCCTACGAGGCTTTCTTTGGCTTCGTTGAGCGGCCGTTCAGCCTGACGCCGGACCCGAAGTACTATTTCAGGAGCCGGTCGCACAGCCGCGCGTTCGACGCGTTATCGGCCGGCATTGCCAGGCGTGAAAGCCTGCTCCTGGTCACCGGCGACCTCGGCGTGGGCAAGACGACTTTGTGCCAAACGTTCGTGGCGCTGCTCGAGCGCAAGACGCGCGCGGCGCTGGTGGGCAACTCGTTGTTGTCGCCGGAGGACCTGCTGCGGTTACTACTGCAGGATCTGGGAGCGATTGCCAAGGACGAAGTCCGCCACGACCGCTTGGTCGGCGCCACCCGTCCCGAACTGCACCACATGCTGGACGAGTTCCTGATGCGCCTGCGTTCGAACAATGATGGCGCGGTGTTGATCATCGACGAGGCGCACAGCCTGCCGCATTCCACCGTCGAGCAGATCGTCCAGCTCGCCGCGCTCGAGTCCAATCGCGAGAAGGTGCTGCAGATAGTGCTGGCCGGCCAGCCCTCAGTGGCCGGCGGCCCCGCGCTGCCGGGGGCGCTTGATGAACGGCTCGCCACGCGCGCGCGGCTGCTGCCGCTCGAACGCAACGAGTGCGAACGCTATGTGAATCATCGGCTCACGATCGCCGGCGGCGCCGGCGTGAGGTTCAGCACTCGCGCGCTGGATGTGCTCTACGGTCTGTCTGGCGGTGTTCCCCGCTTGGTCAATCTGCT
>JBCKZH010000070.1:0-18943 GCA_038919385.1 Vicinamibacterales bacterium
TCCTGGTCGCGGAACCGCATCACGGAAGTGCCGTATCACCATGGACGGGGATACGCGGGACTCCGGCTGGCCGGACGGCACCCGACGGTGCGCCTCGCGTTCGCCGCAATGGCCCTCGTGCTGCCGGCGATTCAAGTCGGACGCGTCGTCGGAGAGATCGTCGGTCGCCGCAGGCTCATCGCGCAACTCCTCAAAGCGTTTCCAGCGATCCTCCTGTTCGCGCTCAGTTGGTCTGCCGGCGAATGGATGGGGTGTCTGTTCGGTCCGGGAAAGAGCCTCGATCGGTGGCGTTGAGCGAGCGACTGGACGTCATTTTGTCGCCTCGAGCCGCAGCAGATGACTTCGCGAAAGCCGTCGACGTAAATCGGGATAGTGTTCGGCCTGCCCGTGGCGCCCGCCAGTTCGCAAAGGCGCTGAAACAAGAGGCCTGCGGCACGCCCTTTCCCGGCACGATTGCCGGAAACATATAGACCCCTTCCGTGTCCGTCTGGATCTGGTACGTCCGTCCCGGGCCCTCAAGGCTGACCGTCGCGTTCGCCACTGGACTGTCTTTCCAGTCCCGTACCGTGCCCTTCGTCGCAAAGCCGGCCCGTTCCGGCGTCTGAGCGACGACGGGCGCCGCATTCAGACAAAGACACAGCAGGAGCGACGCCAGAGTCGGTCCGGACCTCACCGCCATCGATCTGCGCACGGCGGCTAGCGCGGCGTCCATATCGAAATCTCGCCGTCGCCGATCGTTGCCGGAAACAAACGTGCGACCTGCCAACGCTGGTCGATTAAGGTGTCGAGGTCGGGGTACTCGAGACGCAACGCGCGGGGAAAGGTCGTGACCAGCAGGAGTCGTCCTCGTGTATGTGTACGCATCACCGCTTCGAGGTCCGCTTTGGACCGAAGGTAGACGCAGGTGGTGTGTTCCTCGAGACCAAAGCGTGGCCCATAGTACCGAAAGCCTGTCTCCGCCAAGTGCACCACCACCACGAGGTCGTCCGGACCGCGAATGCTTTGTAAATAGGCGGCCGACGCCGTGTACGGCTGCTTGGGCACTTCATAATAGTTCCGGAGCGGGAGCAGCAGCAAGGCGGAAACGAGCGCGATCAGGGCCAGCGAGAGCCACAGCGGCCCCTGGTCGCGGTGCCGCTCGGGACCCCACCACCGCCAGGCGGCGTGCACTAGCGTGGACACCGCTTCGACCAGCACGAGGATGGCCAGTGGGAGCGTCAGCAAGAAAAATCGCGGCGAAGCGGTGAGGCCGCCGAGCAGCAGGGCGACCACGGTCAAAACGCCTGGCAGCGTCAGGCTCGCCGTCAGGGCCCAATGACGCGCGAGAAGTCTCAGGTAGCCGAGCGCTCCGAGGCCGAGCCCAACGAGGAGAATGGGCAGGATGCGCCAACTCACGCGGCCACCGACGCCCGCCAGCAGACCTCCGAGCACTTCCATGACGAAATCGCTCGAGACCAGCGCGTATCCCGTTGCCGCCTGCGTATACACCGACGCCATATAGACGTAGGCCTGCGGAAGAACCATCGCGTACAACTGGAAAGTCAGGAACGCGGCGACGGCGAACACGACGATCACCGTCTTGAACACCGCGCCGATGGCGTGCCCGGCGCGGCGTATCGCCAGCAGCGCGCCGAACGCCACGACAACGTGTGACGCGAACACAAACGCGCTGAGGAGCAGTGACGCCATGTTCAAGCATGTCGTCATGATATAGAGGGCCCACGCGCGACGCCGGCCGTCGCTCAGCGCTTTGCACAAGAGGGTGGACGCCAGCAGCGAAAACAGGATGTAGGCCGTGTAGCCGCGGGCGTTCTGTGAAAAGAAAATGTGATGGTATGAGACGGCCAGCAGCAGCGCCGCGCCGAGGCTGTTCGCACTCGTGAAGACGAGGCGCGCGGTCGAATAGAAGACCGGGATCGTCGCCGTGCCGAACAGGACCGCCGACAGCCTGACGGACCACTCGTGCTCCCCGAAACTGGCGACCGAGAACTTCGTCAAAATCGTGTTCAGCAGATGGTTGTTCGACGAGTGGTACGTCGCCATGACCTGCACGGGCGACAGATGCCCGTAGTCGCGCAGCGGCGTCATTTCGTCGAGCCACAGGTCGGAGTCGACACGCCACAGTCTGAGCGCCAGTCCGACCAGCGTGATCGCGAGCAGCCCCCACCCGGCCGTTCGCCGGCTGATAGGCTCCCAGGCCTCGCGAGCAGCGGGCATGGCAACCGGCATGATGCCCGCGCCAAACGAGGGCCGCGCGGCGGCCACCCAGAGCAGCATCAGGCCTTCGACACCAAACGTGAGCTGCAGGAGCGTCAGCCCGCTGATGGGTGGAGCGGGAAGCGCAGGATTGAGCGGGAGTCCGTCATACCAGTCACGCGGCAAGAAAATGCCGGTGAGAATCAGACAGAGTCCGCCGACGACGGAGACGAGTCTCATCACACCTACCTCGCCACGTTACGTTGAAAGAATGAGGCGATCGGCTCGCTGTCCAGCCGATACAGGCGCCAGCGCCACGAGCGTGATGCCGGCGACCAGCAGGCGCATCTATGACGCGGGCGTGGCGCGATCGCGCGCGAAGAGGTTGGCGGCAACGCACCAGACAAACGTCGGCCACTCGCGCCAGATGCTGATGTGGCTGTGACCGTAACGCCGCTCGTACTCGTGCGTCGGCACGTTGGTGACGCGGTAACCGTAACGCAGCAGCTTCATCACCATCTCCTGCTCGATGGTGTGCGTGTCCTCCGAGAGGCGGATGGCAAGGCCAGCCTTCCGGCGGATGGCACGAAAGCCGTTCAACGTGTCGGTGAGGCGCGTATGCCAGCGCGTGTTGATGGCGATGTTCATCGAGATGTTGCCGATGGTGCGCACGAGCTGGCCTACGCTGATGGACAACTCATCGCTCCCCCCGGTGAAGCGGCTCCCGACGCAGAGGTCGCACTCGCGGCGCAGCACCGGCAGCGCGAGGCGCGGGATGTCGGCCGGATCGTGCGACCCGTCGGCATCCACGAACACGATCACATCGGCGTCTGACATCTCCAGCGACTCGCGCACGGCGGAGCCCTTGCCGCGTCCCGGATCGGTATACACACTGGCGCCGGCTTCTCTCGCGCGTGCCGGCGTCGCGTCGCGCGAGTGGCCGTCCATCACGATCACGCGGTGCACGTACGGCAACGCTGCGCGCACGACGCCGCCGACCGTCTCTTCCTCGTTCTTGGCAAGGACAACAGCGACGACACGCGCGTCACCGTAGAGGGCGAGGTCGAATGGCTCCACATGGTAAGCATACTCAAAAAACGAAATGTCTCGTCGCGCGCCGGGCGACCGCTGAGGAAGCAGTGACCGCCAAGAACTTTCAAGGCGGTCTTACCGGCCAGCCACGCCAGCCAGTGGATGACCCCTGAAATACGCCGTCAGCGCGTCCGCCACCACTGCGTGGCCGTCCGCGGTCATATGACTGTCCGGGACATAGTGCGACCGGCTCGGCAGAATGTGCGTCAATGGCCCTCGTTCTGATCGGCAGCATACGTCATACCGCGTCGCAAACGCTCTCGAACCCCTTGTCCCAATCCTGTCGAAACCGACGCCGCAGCCATCGGCCCGCCTGCCGCGCGGACAGGTACCGCCGATAGGCCGCGCCGCGCAAATTCGGAATGTGTTCAGGTCGGAGGTAATGCGCGTCAATGCGGGGCAGGAGGTGCGGATCGCAAGGTCGGGCGACGAGGCCGAGATCCGTCGTGACAGCGCCGGCAAAATAACGGCGCACCAGCTCCTTCACCCGGCCGTTCACCGCGCCGTACGGATACGCGAACACCTCGACGCTCTGCCCGGTGCGCTCGCGGATCGTGCGCTGTGAACCGGCGACCTCTTCTTCGATCGCGGCTGGCGTCAGAACCGTCAGCGGAGGATGCGTTCTGCTGTGAGCGCCCATTTCCCAACCCTCGCCGGCCAGCGCCGCGGCCTCGGGCCAGCCAAGCAACGGACTGGCGTGGACAGACGCCGGTTGACTCGGCCACCGACTGGTCGTACCGCAGTGATCGCTCACGAGAAACACGGACGCGATGAAGTTGCAGGCCTTCAAGCGCGGCCACGCTTCACGGTAGACGCTCTCATAGCCATCATCGAACGTAATGACCAAGGCGTTGGTTGGCGGATGCTGCCCGCGGCTCACCCATCGCACCACTTCGGCCATCGTCACGGTCCGGTAGCCACTCGCGGTAAACCCTGCCAGGTGGGCTTCGAACACGCTGGTGGGCGTCGATAACGATGACACTGACTCACCGACGCTGTGATAGGTGACGATGGGCACCGGCATGGTTGATCCCCGGCTCAGTTGACCGGGACGGGCCGGCCGTCTGCCCGCGCCTGTTCTATCTGGTCGATGAGCGCGTAGTACTGTTTCAGGTGCGGTGCCTCGGAATACCGATCCAGGTAGGCTCGATGACCTTTGTCGCCGAGCTCCTGCCGCAAGGTTGGCTGTGTCCGCAACCGCTCCATGGCCTCGAGGAGCTCCGCGTGCGTTCGGTACATCAGACCACCGCCGCTCGACGTCACGACTTCCGACAACGCACCGATGTCATGGGCGATGACCGGGGTGCGGGTCGCGAAGGCTTCAATCACGACAACGCCGAACGTTTCGAAACAGAGCGATGGCACGACGACGGCGATCGCGTCGCGATAGAACGACCGGAGACGCGCGTGATCGAGCCTGCCCAGGAAATGCACGTGGGATAAGCCCTGCGCGAGCGCCCGCAGTTCGGTTTCGTACGCGCCCGCGCCCGCGATCAGAAGATCGGCCGCGTGGTAGTCGCGAAAGACCTCGACCAGCACCTGCACGCCTTTGATTTTTTCCAGTCGTCCGACAAACAGGAAATACGGTCTGGGGTGGACCGGCGCGCCGGCGCGCGCGTCGAACTCCCGATCGCCGTTCTTTGGCAGAAAGTCAGGGATGTGATGAACAGGGGCCGGGAACCCGTTTTTCGCCAGGAGCAGACAGGCGGAGCGGCTCGGCGCGATGAACGCATCCACATGGCGAGCGGCCCGCTTGATGCTGCCCGTGTACCGCCACAGCTGCGGGGGACGCCTGCCACGGAGCGTACACCGAACGCACGCGCGCTTGGTGCAGGCCTCGCGGTTGTTGCGCCACAGCACGTGCATCGGGCACACAAACCAGTAGTCGTGCATGGTGCAGAGCTTGATTCCGCGTCCGGCCTGCAAGATCCGCGGACCGCCCAGCAGGGAGATGTTGTGATAGTGCACCACGTCGAATTCGTGGCTGTCCAGTACCGACTGGATTCTTTTGTGCGCCCCGATCGGACGCCCAAGCTGGTGGCTGATGAGCAGCTCCCACCGCGGGAAGCGGGTTCGCCGGATCGTATGGACGGTGACGCCGGGGGGGTGGACTACCTGAACGTCGGCAGAGGACCCGCCCAGCAGTTCGTAGGCGTCGCGATCGTGGACCACGTGGACTTGCTGACCGTCGGCCGCCAAAGCGTGGACGAGCCGCTCGACAAAGATGCCGTCTCCGCCAAAATTGTACGGAGGGTAAAACGTGGTCACCATGCAGAACCTACGGCTCGTCATTGACTTTCATCGCATCCGCAGCGCGCTATCGCCGGCCCCGAGCGTATGGCCCACTCCTTCGCCCACGGCGGCTGCAGCCGTAAAGCAGCAGATCATCGGCACACACCGGGCGAACCGAAACCAGTGTTGCCGCCGCGCCAACACGTTTCTGCCGATCCGAAGCAGGAACAGCGGAATCAGCGCCGGCGAGAGGGCGACGTGCAGTGCCCGGCCCGCCCATCCGAGCGACGGGTTTCGTTGCGCCGCGAACGCGCGGCCGTAGTGGTAGCGTTCTACCACAAACGACCAAAAACCGAAATGCATCAGGTGGTCGACGCCGAGTGAAGGGTCGCACCACAGCTCATAGCCGAGACGTTTGAAAGACTGGTGAACAACGGTTTCCCAGTACTCGTCCGTGACGAGCGGTCGAGGTCCGAGGAGAAGTTGTCTTTTGTAGGACACGTTGGGCGCTGGCAAATCGTCGCACGGCCCTTCACGGAGCGGACTTGCAAAGCGGCTGTATTCACAGAAATACACGGCCCAGTCCACCAGCCGGGTGGTGGCAGCGTTGTCGACGGCGCCGCCGATCGCGGCCGCCGCGCGGTACGCGTGCGCCCTGCGGATGGACGCATACCAGTTCGCCCAGGGGATGCAGTGATCCTCGGTGATGGCAATGATGTCGCCTCGCGCCACGTGAATCCCCGCCGCGCGTAGACGAGGGATGCTGGGAAGGCCGCGGAGCGTGACGAAACGCACATTGGGGTTATCGGGCCTCACAAAGTGCGCGACCTCCGATCCCTCCGGCTCCACGACGATCACCTCAGCCGCGACGTCGCCTTGCTGGCGCTGCAGTCCTGCAAGGCATTCCGCGAGAGCGGCGCGCCCATTGACAGCGGCGATGACGACCGACACCTTTGGGGCGTTCGCGGTCACCGGGTTTCCGGCTGGGGTTTCAGGTACCCCGCCGCCTCACCGAGCGACCAGGCGGCCATGAAGACGACCAGCCAGGGCAGCGCCAGGAGGCAGCGACGCAGCCAGTCGCGACGATGCGTGGCGATGCGCGAGCCGATCCGCACAACGAGGAACGGCACAAGGGCCGGAGCCGTCACAATGCGGCCCCACCTGGCAGGCCCTGAGTTACCGGGACGCGTCGATCCGAAATGACGCCCGTGAAGATACCGCTCACGACAGAATCGCCACGCGCTGGGGCATGGTCCAAGTTGCACGCGCATGTCGGACGACAGCATCAACGTCCACCCGCCCGTCCGCAGATGGTGGTGGATCAAATTCTCCCAAAAGCCGGTACGAACTTCTTCGCAGCCTTCGAGCGCGGATTTCCTGTAGGCCGCGTTATCGCCGGCAATCTCCTCCGTGAGCTGGGTCGCGAGCGGCGGCATGTAGGCGGAATAGCGCGAAAAGTACATCGCCCAGTCGCGCCACCTTCCGTCGCGAGGCCCGTCAATCGACCCCCCGAAACCTGCACACCGCTCCTCTTCGGCCGCCATCCGCAGGATGGTGTCGATCCAATGCCGGTCCGGTAAACACTGACCGATCGTGATGGCGACGATCGGAGCCGTGGCCTCTTCGATGCCCAGGCTCCACAGCCGGGGAACTAGCCACTCCGGGTTGGCATGTAGGAGCTTGATCTGTGAGGAGTACTCGGAAACGCTCTGCGCGGAACCGTCCGTCGAGGCGTCCACCACGATGATCTCTACGTTCCGACCTTCAGCCTGTCGCATGAGCAGCTTCAGACAGGCGAGGAGGGTCTGGCGGACGTTTTTCGCGGCAACGACTACGGAAAGATCTGGAGTGTGCTGTTCCATCATCGGCGGCGAGTGTGGACTGAACTTCGGCGCGGCGTCCGGGACGGCGGGCACTAATCCAGCGGCCGGCGTGAAACACAAAAGACTGCGCCGTAGGGATAAATCAGTTTTCCGCCCCTGTCCCGTACCTGCATTGCACTCCTCAACAGCATATCGTACAGCTGTGCCGATTCTTCCGCAGACAGACTCTGAAGTCTCTTGCGAACAAGGGTGGCAATGGCAACCTGAGCGTCGACAAGACGACGGATGTACTTGTCGTATGTCTCAGCCTGAGCATCGTCACTGCCGGCGTCTTTTATCTTAAAAGCGTCTTGGTTTAGCAAACCTGTCTCCGCCTCCATTAGGACGCTGCCACTGCCTTTAGAGAGGCGCGAGGTCTTCACCGTCTCCAAGGATTGCGCATCGGAACCGATCCAGCGCGCGGGCTGTTCCGAGCACTTCGGCCTCCTCGATTGGAGGAGGCTGACCGTAGCGAATCGAACCGTAGAAGCGGCGCGTCAACTCCAGCAAGCCCGGATAGGCCCACTCCGACGCGAACGCCCTTTCGATCAGATTCACTCCCGCCGCTGCAACGGTTTTCGCTCCCAAAGCAAGCGGGCGCGCCACCTTGGTTCCGCGCGACGCAGCCCCGTCTTCGCTGACATAAAAACCATGAAACAAATCGACATACCCGCTGCCTCTCGTGCCGAGGTAGCTCAAACCGAGCTGTGTGGGACGCGCCTCCAGACTGACGGTCGCGCTGATCCGGATCTGATTGAATCTGCCGCCCACTTCCACGTCGCCGTCCGCAGCCGAGTCGATGACCTGGAGGCTATCAAAGACGTGGTCGCCAAACAACGCGTAGAACAACGACAGCGGATGCGGAAGAATCTCCACGAGCAAGGCGCGGCGTTCCGCTGCTCCCAGCGATCTCCCACCGGCGGTACAGCACAGGAAGGCAACGCGCGCCGCTGCGCCGAGCCTGTCCCGCTCGACACGCAGCTGTTGAAAGCCGCGCTGAAAAGGGAATTGGTGGACTGGCGTCATCAACAGCCCGCGGGCGCGCGCCGTCGACACCAGCTGCTCCGCCTCCGCGGCGGTGGCGGTCATGGGCTTCTCGACCAGGACATGCGTCCCCCGGTCGAGGGCGGCGGACGCGAGCGCGAAATGTGAGCGTGTCGGCGTGCAGATGTGAACCGCGTGGATCGCGCAGCAATCGAGGGCGGCGTCAAGGGCGGAAAACACGGCCGCCTTCGGAAGCCGTTTCGCCAGACGCTGCGCCGCCTCCGTGTCTGGATCGATGACGGCGACAACGGTGCCACCGGCCTTGGAGGCAAAGTGAGCGTGCCAGCGGCCCATCGGGCCCGCTCCGACCACGGCGACGTTCAGCGGCTGACGCGACTTCATGACATGGTCGCGCCGCATCAATAGGACATCGCCACGGGCGCGTTTTTTTCCGCTGACTCGTAAGCGGCCAGCATCAGCGCCAGAGTGCGGCGGTTGTCTTCGCCGTGGCACGGAGGAACCGCTCCGTTGTCGAGTGCCTGTGCGAAGGCGTCGAGCAGCCGGCTCGTGGCATACGAGAAAACCTCCGCCGGCTCGGACGCGATCTTTCGCGCCTTCTCGCCCTGGTACAAGAGCGCCCGTCCTCCGAGCGAGATGTCCGCGGTCACGAACGGCCGTCGGGTTCCTCCGCGCACGCCGACCGCCAGTTCCACTCCCCCACCGAGATGGGTCTCGATGCTGCCCGCGCTGCCATCAAGACGCAGATCGAGATAGTTGTGCCGGCCTCGGCAGAGCCGATCCAGGGTGATGTGCGCGACCCGATCCCCCGAGAATTCGAGCTGCAGGAGATTCAGGTAATCGGGACCGTCCCAACGCTCGCCCTTCGGCATGCGAGCCAGGATCGAGATCGGGTCCTCATCGAAAAAAAACCGGCAGAGATCGAAGATGTGCGTCCCGAAATCTTTACACGTCCGACGGCGATCGGCGCCGCGCCATCCTGCTTCCGTCTCCGGCGTGGTCACAAAGGTTTGCGACGCCGTCAGGAACAGCAACGCGCCGAACTCGGGCCCTCCGATGGCCTCTTTCGCACGCTGATAGATGTTCATGAAGCGAAATTGATTGTTGACGACGATCCAGCGCTGACGTTGACCGGCAAGGTGCAGCAGTTGCGTGGCTTCGTCCAGCGAATCCGTGAACGGCTTCTCGCAGAAAATGTGACAGCCGGCTTCGAGTCCTAATCGCGCCAGGTCGAAGTGCGACTCTGGAGGAGTGGCGATCACGAAAATGTCCGGCCTGGTCTTCGCGAGCAATTCTTCCGGGGAGGCAAACACAGGAAAAGCAAAATCGCCTGGTGACGCGGCGGGATCGTAGCCGCCGACGACTCGAAGATCCTTGAGTCGTTTGATGGCGGGCAGATGGATCCGGCGGCCGGCACGACCAAGACCGGCCAGGGCGACTGTCCTTCTCATGACCTCACGAACATCCGTCGATGGCGCACAGTGTAGCGTACCGGGTTTCAGCGGGGCCTTCGGCGAGCCGCCTGGCGCGCACCTCGATATTATAGTGCCGTGACGATGCATATCGGTGTCGACGCCTCTTGTTGGACCAATCAGCGCGGTTTTGGGCGCTACACGCGCGAACTGCTGACGGCGCTCTTGGAAGTCGATCGGAGCAATCGCTACTCGTTTCTCATCGACGAGCCCTCGCGCGACGCGTCGGATTTTCCGCCCAACGCCACGCCGGTGGTGGTCCCGACGCGTTACGCGGCCACGTCCGCCGCGGGCGCAGCCGGGTCCCGTCCGGTGTCCGACATTCTTCGGATGACGTGGGCCACACGGCCGCGTTTTGATCTGTTCTTTTATCCGGCCGTCTACAGCTACTTTCCGCTGATCCCGGGACCGAAGTGTATCGTCACGTTTCATGACGCCATCGCCGACCGGCATCCCGAACTGACATTCCCCAACGACCGCGCGCGCCTCTTCTGGAAGGCCAAATCGTGGATGGCTCGTGTACAGGCCGACATGGTCCTCACGGTCTCTGAATACGCCCGCAAGAGCGTGATCGAGCAGTGGAACGTCAATCCCGCGAAGGTTCGAGCGGTGCTCGAAGCACCGAGCCCGGTGTTCCGGCCGCTGCACGATGATGCGATGCGAGCGACGCTGCTGCGGCGGTTCGCGTTGGATCCGCAGACCTCATATTTCATTTACGTGGGCGGCATCAGCCCTCACAAGAACCTGGAGTTTCTCCTCGACGTCTTTTGTCGAATCGTGGAGGAGCCGCGGTTTTCGGCCACCAGACTGCTCCTGGTGGGCGGGTACTCGAAAGACGTCTTTCACTCGAGCTTTCAGACCCTCACACGGCTCATCGAACAACGGGGCCGGGCATCTCACGTTATTCTCACCGGATATATTCCGGACGAGGAGCTCGTTCATTTGTACAACGGCGCGCTGGCGCTGGTGTTTCCTTCGTTAGAAGAAGGGTTCGGCCTGCCAGCCGTGGAAGCCATGGCCTGCGGGACGCCGGTTCTCGTCAGCAACACCGGCTCGTTGCCGGAAGTCGTTGGAGACGCGGGCCTGTATTTCGATCCACGAAACGACCTGGAGCTCGCCAACGTGCTTCGACGTGTGCTGGACGAAGGAGCCTTGAGACAGGACCTGTCGGAGCGTTCGTCGAGGCGTGCGCTGGCCTTCAGCTGGAAGCAAACGGCCAGCAGCGTGCTCGCCCTCTTTCAGGAGGTCGCGTCTACGTAGCCGGTCACGATGATTTGGAATTCACTGGAGATGCGAGTGAGAGGCAAGTCCGGATTTCAGCTGGGGCCGGCGCGTGCAGTTGCTGCGGCATGAAGGCGATTGTCGACGGTCGCGGGGCATTGCGCGTGCTGTATCGCGCCTTCAGCAGCCCCGATCATCGAGACATGTGGTCCGTCCGCCGGCAGCCGGCATGATGCGGAAACATCCTGCGGTCGCCGTCGACCACGGGGAAGTCCTGCTTGTCTGGACCGAAGGGATGGCGTGGAACCGTGGGGGAACGCTGCATTGGCAGGGTTTCGACCGCCTGGGGAATCCGACGGTCGTGAGCGGCAACCTCGCGGGCGTCGCCGTGTGGAACCGGCCGGCGGTGGTCGCCGGGCGCCAGGGCGGATTCACCATCATCTACTGACCTCTGACCGCTGACCGCGCCCTGAGCAACGGCGCCAGCACCCCGCGCGTCTCCTGCAACGTGATGCCGCCAAGCGCCACGACAGCGGTCCCGTAGGCCAGCGCTCCGATCAGTCCTGTGGGAAGCACACCCAGATGGCGGACGGAGTACATCGCCAGCATCATGATCGCCCCGCCGAGGCAGACCGATGCGCTGCGACCGGCCAGCGGCAGTTGCCGGTGTGTGACCCACGCATAACACGCGGCTAACCCGCAGGTCACGCTGACGCCCGCCAGGCTCGCCGACGCGGCGCCCACGCCGCCCCAGCCGGGTACCCAGATGATTCCGAGGGCTATGTGGACCACCGTCCCTGCCGCGACCGTGGAGAGATACGGGCGGACATGACCGAGAGCAAGCATTTGATTCTGGATGCCGAACTGCAGAAGCAAGACGGGCAAACCAAACAACATGATCGACAGGATCGGCGCACTTGCGCGATAGCCCGTCCCAAAGAGCAATTCCATCAGGGGCAGGCTGAAATACACGCCTCCCACGGCGACCGGCACAATCCACACCAGCGCGTACCTTGACACCTTCTCTTGAAACCGCAGGCCTTGCTCCACGTCCACGAGCGTCAGACGGCTTAGCGCCGGAAACGCCGTTTGCTGGTGCAATATGACGAGTGCGAGAAGCGACAGGACGATTCGCTGGCTCGCGAAAAAATAGCCGGCCTGTTCCGGACCCGCAAGCCACCCGAGCAGCAACAGGTCCCCTTCGTAATATGCGATTCGCAGGACCTTCCCGAGCCCGATCGGCAACGACTCGCGGAGGATGCCACCTGGTTGTGCAGGCCGTTGGTTGGACCAGAGCGAGCCGTATGAAGCGCGCAGCCGGCGGAGATAAAAGAGCACGAGCACGACTTCGGCGCCCACATGGACAATCGGAATGAAGATCAGCGGAGTGGTCGAAAACCGGACCAGCGCGACAATCCCTGCCGCGTACACCAGATGCTGGACGAGGAGACCAAGTGAGACGGCCTTCATTTCCTCTCGACCACGAAGCGCCCAGTCACACTTCAGCGCATAGGTAAAGAGACGCCCCCCAAACACGAGCGCCAACGCCTGGCTTCCAACGGCACGATCGGGCAGGACAACCACGAGCAGCGTGAGCAAGGCGAACGTGCCAGCGGCGACGAGCAGGCGTTGGCCGACGATGCGCCGCATGAGCGTCGGGACGTCGGCCGGCCTGCGCGCGACTTCGCGAATCGCGACCGGATCGAGGCCGCCGTCGACCAGCACCACGAGATAGCTCACGATCGCGAGCGCGATGCCGAGTACCCCGTAATTCTCCGAGCCCAATCGCCGCGCCAGCGTGATCGCGATGACAAACGCAATCAGACGGCTCGCGAATTCGCCTCCGCTCAGCCACAGGATGTTCCGGGCGAGGTGATGGGAAGAACCCGTCATCGCTCAGGCTTCCGCGCGCTGACATAAAACGCCGCGAGGGGGTACACGAGCCGGCCGTTGCGTGCCAGCACTTGGTGGCAGATGCGGTCGAATTCTTCTCGCAGCGCCGCGATGTGCTCCGGCGGGGCATCGCGAAGGCGCTTGCGGGCGATGCTGGACCACGTCGCCTGTATGTTCCAGAACTCTTCGGCTGAGCGAATGAAGACGCGCTGCTCCAACCAATCGCAGGAGAGGTTTCGGAATCCGGCGTCCCGCACCATCCGTCGCACGATCGCCGCACGTGCCAGCCTCCGGCTCGCCCATGCCGTTTCCTCCGACGCCTGAGAGTCGCCGAGGTAGGTCTTCGTGAGGGCGTCAAGAAAATGCGGCGCCGTCAATTGCTTCCCGCGCCGCTCGAGCAGCTCGCGTTCGGCCCGTCGAACACACGCGACGAGCCCGGCCGGGGAAAAGAGGCGAGGGCCGCCGCCGACGCCGATCACCAGGCGGCCCCCGGGCCGAAGCACGCGGTGCATTTCTCGAAGCGCCGTCAAGGGATCTGGAAAGTGCGTGAGCGCGAACAGTGAGAGCACCGCATCGTACGAGCGGTCCGCGAGTTCCAGGCGCTCGGCGTCCATCTTGTGAAATGCGACATGCGGCAGGCCAGCGCGCTCGGCTTTCAGGCGGGCGACCCGCAGCATGCCGTCCGACAGATCAACGCCGGTCACCTGGCCGCGTGGGCCGGCGCACTCCGCGGCGCGCAACGCCACCATGCCGGTCCCCGTTCCCACATCCAGGATCTGTTGCGCTCTGTCGGGATCGGAGAGCGCCACCATGCGGTCCGCAAAGGGCGCACAGAATCGTGAAACGAAATTGTCGAAGCCTTCGACCAGAGGATCGTAGCTGGACGCATCAGCGATCTTGAAGTCGGTGGTGGATGCTGGCCGGGTCATGCCGCGGCCCTTCGATCGAGAGTCCCGGCCCGCCAGACAGGCCGGCGGGCGTCATTCAGGACGCACGACATACAAGATGCTCTTTGAGCGACGGTCTGAAATCCGAGGGTTTCAAGGTGCCGCTGCAGGGCGGCAAAGGACCAGTTCGTGGGGTATCGAACACCTCGCACTCCACGACCATCGCGCGGATCCGATCGAAGATCTTCACATCCGCGCCGTAGAGGATTTCGTACTCGCTGCCTTGACAGTCGAGTTTGATCAGGTCGATCCGATCGAGCCGATGCTCGGTCAGGATGTCTTCGAGGGGGACGCAGGGCGCCTCGACGGTGCGCGTCCCTCGCCCGGGATGCAGGCTGAACCTGCCCGTATGGCGGCCATCGTCGGGCAGGAGCATCGCTCTCGTTTCTCGCTTTCCCGTAACGGCGGCCTGGAAGGGCAGGACACGAGTCGCGCGGTTGAGATCCAAGTTGCGCTGGAGCGCCGCGAAGTTTGCGGGATAGATGCCCTCGGCAAACACCTCGAAGATGATGTGACGGTCGTCGGTTCCACCCCGCACATGAAAGCGTAGGCCGTTGCGAAGCCGACACACGTAGTCTGTCTGCGTCAGTCCCAAATGATCGACAAGCGCGCGCGGCCAGTTCTCCACGGCCGCCACCAGCGCGAACCGCTTCGAGAGGCGGAGAAAACGGCGGCGGCGGTGGCCGGCAGGGATACGGAATGATGACGTCAAAGACATCGGCAGTTCTGCAGGTCGCCAGCAGACTCTGACACAGCCCGGCGTTCCCTGTCGAGCGCCTGGACTCGACCAAATCGTCGGAGATGATCGGGCGCGGCCAATCCTCAACACTGCGTGATCAACGACACTCGCAATGCACGCGGGTTGCACGCACCCCGTCGTCGCCAGAAACGAGAAGAGTAGTATGTCTAGTTATTTAAGGGACATACCACTAGTAGGGTTTTGCGTGCTCACGCGGCAAGGGGCCCGATCAACTCGCGACTCTGAGGCGCCTCGCGCAGAAAAACCGAGAAACGCGCCGGAGGCTATGCCGACCGCGTGGGGTTGGGGGATCTGGGGCCCCCGCACGCACGGGCGTGAGATCCCCAAAGAAAGCCGGAGGCGCGTTTCTCCGAGGCGCCGAAGCGGAGCGAGTTGAGCGGGATGACTCGCCGCGTGAGCGCACGCCGAGTGAGAGCTCCGATGGCGGCGTCACAAGTGGAGGGTCTTGTTGAGATCACAACCATCCCGATTTCAGGGAGACAGGCTCTAGAACAGGAACCCGTAACTGAGCGTCGCGTCCTGCAGCCAGACAAGCCAGCTCGCGATCCACTTCCCTATCGCTACGTTCGTCGCCGCTTCCACCACTCTCGCATCGTCCAGGTAATCGTAGTCCAGCAGCAGAACACGATCGGGATCGAGCCGAACGCCCACAGCGGTCGCAGCACTCTGGTACTCGAATGTGCGGGAGGCATCGCGGCCGTTCCATCGCGTCGAGACATGCCGGCCGTCTGCAAACGTCACGCGCAGCTCCATGGCGTCGCCCGCTTCGTAGGGACCCAACGGCTGCCGCGACGTGCCGGTAAAGGCGGCATTGCCCCGCCGGACGACCGTGGCGCGTGTTTGGTAGCACGGCGGGCTCGTGCACGGCGTGGAGATCGGCTCGGTCGAGAGCGCCTCGACTGCGTAGTCGAAGGCTTTGGCAGAATCGAACGCGGGCGCGAAGAACCATGAGAGATCCTGGCCGGCGGCGTCGGAGATTGTCTGCTCCACCTCGCGGCGCGTCATCGGAGTGGACGACGACCGTTCGGCAAGCACGCGCAGCGATCCCTGCAAGGCAGGCCACCCCAGATACCGTTCGAGGGTGCCAAACGCGAGGGCACCGCGCGGCGCGAGGCGATCGAACTGCGGAGGGAGACGCCGCGCGGCCTGGGGCCATGTGCCGCCCGACCCCTGACTGGAGAGAAAGTCCTCCCGGCCAAGGCCGGCGGTCCATCGGCTGAGTGGCAGTAGCCGGAATGCCCAAGGCACCGTACCGCCGAAAAAGCGCACGCCAGCGGCACTGTGGCCCGGGACGAAGAAGCCGAGATCGAAGAGTCGCTCAACCACTCGGCTCTGGAGATACCAGGCGATGCTGTCTGCGATGAGTCGTGTCTCAGGCTGACTCACCAAGGACCGCCACCACTCGCGGGCGAGACCATAGGCGACCTGCGACTCCACATCCATGCTGGCCGGTTCGGACCACCAGGGCGGTTCCACGATCACGGTTCCCGGGGCATCGGCGATCGCACCGCGCCACGGGCGGTCGGTGATGGTGATCGGTGAAGGGAGAGGCCCCAGCCACTCCGCGTATCGCGAGGCGGCTTCTTGCGCAGCCGTTGTCACGCGACCGCGATACGGTTCGCGGCCGGCGGATAAGACGACGAGGATTTTTGGGGAGACGCTACCAGATTGCGCATGAATCGGCGCGCTCACCTCGGCGCCTGCCGCCGCAAGCGCGAGCACGACCGCACGACGTCCGGCCGCGCGCGTCCACCCACACATGGCCGTAGTATACTTTCAACCCTTCTATCATCCTGATGATGCGCCCCACCCTTCTGCAGCACTTGCGATGTCCGGACTGCGGCCAGGGGCTCACGAACACGTCCGAAGAAGCGTTGCGGTGCATAGGCTGCTCGAAGGTGTATCCGATCCGAGCCGGCGCGCCGCGCTTCGTGAGCGACTCGACCGATACGGCGATGTATTTCGGGTACATCTGGGGACTGCACACCAACACCGTGACGCCTCCACGACAGGAAATCCCGTATCACCTGAAGGTGATGTACGAGTCACTGGGCGGCCCGAAGTTGAAGGGGCTGATCCTCGACGGCGGATGCGGTGACGGCGTCGATCTGGCGAATGTCGCGCTCGACCCGGACTGCGAAGTGATCGGTGTCGAACTGAGCGGCGGCGGCACGGCCACCAGCCTGTCGCGCACGCGGGGCATGGAGCGCGCCCATGTCGTGCAGGGTGACTTGCTCCACATTCCGCTCGCCTCCAACATGTTCGACGGCGCGTACTCGTACGGCGTCGTCCATCACACGCCCGATCCCGCACGCGCGGTTCGAGAGATTGCGCGCACGTTGAAGCCCGGCGCACCCCTGTTGTTGTACGTCTACGAGGATTTCTCGGATCGCCCGTTTCATTGGCGGGCCGCGCTGGCGATCGCCAACAGCGTGCGCGCGATCACGACGCGCATGCCGCCGTCGATCCTGATGCGGCTGTGCAAGATGCTGTCCCCAGTGGTCTACGTGCTTTGCACGATTCCATCCAGGCATTTCAGCTGGGCGGCACGGTTTCCTTACCGCCACGGGACGCACCCGTTCGGCCTCGATGGCGACCTCTACGATCGCCTCTCGGCGCCCATTGAAGAGCGATACTCGAAGACTGGCGCGACCGCCCTGGCCGAAGACGCCGGGCTGATGGCCGTCCACGTGACGCAACAACGCGGCTGGATGGTGCGGGCGACAAAACCTGCCAGGCAGGTGGAAGTGAGAAGAGGGAAATGAGAAGGCGCGGAGCCGCGCTGGTCCTCGGCCTGCTCGTGGCGATGGCCGGCGCCGAGGTGACGCTGCGGTTGGCGGGCATGGGCTTTGGCAACTCGCCGATGGAGCCCGACCCGTACCTGCACCACGTCCATCCAAAGAACTACCGCTTCGTGCAGCAACATCCGTCAGGCGAGCTTGGTGGTTTCCCCATCGAATACAACGCTGAAGGACGGGTCTATCGCGGCAAGGCGGCTCCCCCCATCGTCGTCTTGGCTACGGCGCCCCCGTGCCGGGTGGCCCTGATGGGCGACTCGTTCACCGAGGGCGGACAGGTGCCGTTTGACGTGACGTTCGTGGGCTTGCTGGAAGTGGCGGGCCGCGAGACGTGTGAGGTCAGGAACTACGGCGTCCGGTCGTACAGCCCGGCGATTTACCTCGTGCAGTGGACCCGCGAGATCCGAAACTGGAAGCCCACCACGGTGTTCGTCCTGCTGTTCGGCAACGACGTGCGCGAAGACGTGAACTACCTGGCGACGTCGGTGACGGGCGATGACGGGCATCCGGTCTCGATACAGGGCCCGGCGGACGGCTGGCTCTTCTCCCAGTTTCGGCGATCGTACGTGGCCCGCTTCGTTCGCATGACGGGCATGCGGGCGAGTTGGATCTGGACGCACTACGGCGAAGAGCAGTGGACCGTGGGCGGCGTCGTCGAAGAGAACCCGGAGTGGGGTGGACCGACGCCTGGCCTCGTGCTCGAGTTGAACCGGCGGGTTCGTGCCGATGGTTCGCGGCTGGTCGTGATGGCGGTCCCGTCACGCTACCGGCTCATGGGCGATGGCCGGATCGCGGTCGCCGGGGATTTCCATCAGACGGTCAAGGACTTCACGCATGAACACGGCATCGAGTTCCTCGACCTGTTCACGCCCTTCGAGAAAGCGTCGAAGGCCGGCATCCCGTTGTTTTTCCGGCAGGACATTCATTTTTCTCAGGAGGGCCACGCGCTGACGGCGGCCGTCATGGCGCACGCCTACCCGCACCTGTTCAGCAAGGACCCCGAGATCGCGAGTGCTGCCGTGCAAGCGGTTTACGGCTATACTTCGCGGTAACGAATGAAGACTCTCGGACCCCTGTCCCAGCGGCCGGTTCCTGCCTGGCTCCGCTTCTCGCTGCTGGGAATTGTTGCCGTCAGGGTGATTGGTGTCATCTGGTCCGCGGCGTGGAACACGCACGGGGACTACTACTCATCCCTGCCGGGCACGTATGTCCGCACGCTCAATCCGGTCCTGTGGAACAGCGCCGACCTCCGCGGCGCGATGGGCTTTCACGTCGACACCTACTACCACGGCCCGGTGCAGTACCTGACGCTGTATCCGCTTGCGCTTCTTGATTCGTACGCGCAAATCGCATGGGTGCTTTGGGCCTTCTATGCGTTCGCGATCGCAGCGGCCTTCTGGTGCCTCCGCCGGGCGCTCTTCATGCTTGCGCCCGACCACTCCACGACGGTGCCACTGATCGGGAGCAC
>JBCKZH010000071.1:0-18926 GCA_038919385.1 Vicinamibacterales bacterium
CATCCGTCAGCACGTCGGTTGCGGTGCGATTCCGTTCATCTGATGGCGCCCACCGGGACAATCGCGTCGCCCTGACGCTCGATGAACCGGTCCATGCACATCCCCTTGTCAGAAATAAAGCTGGAGCAATCGAGGTCGGTCGCCAGCAGCGCGTCGCGCAACGCGCAGAGAAACACCCCTCGCGCATGCACCCAGGCGTCGCAGCCGACGCCGCTGTTGAAGGAGGCGATCAGTTCGTCGACGGATTTCGTGCGGAACCGCGCCCGATATCCGTACTCGTCGTCGGTGGTCCGGGCGTTGTTCTTCGCTTGCGCGATCGAAATCGGCGTAATGAGGCGTAGCGTCCCCATTAGGAACGCTCCTTCGGATCGTGAGGCCGGGGATCTGTGAGGTGTGGCATCGTGCCCTCCGCTATTTGGACGACACCCAGAGGCCGAGGGCCGCTCGGCTGGACCTGTCGTTCCTTCCCTGCTATCGGAAGGCACATCCGCGCTTGTTGCGCGAAGGCACCGTGCGGGTCCGCCGCCGGTTGCCGGGCTCGCTGTTAACGAGCCGCTCTGAATGTCGAGACAAAGTGTAGCAGGTGAGCAGGGGAGTTCGAAGGTCGGTCTTCGTGTGACTCGCCTCGAAACCCACCGGGAGTCAAGGGCACGACGTTGCCCCGACAACGGCCAGCGGGGGGGCTGTCAGCGGGGCAAGCTCACCATCGGCGCGGGTGCTGCGCCCCGCGTGGGAGACGGCGAACGGCTATAGCTTATCTATAGCTTATCGGGCAACATTCAGCCTCATTCGGCCCTACTCAGCTCACCCTGACCATGCGAATTGTCTAGGAAAAACGCGAATTCGCGCCTGAATCAAGAGTAATGACAAGGTCTGCAAAACCTCCATCCCCGGTTCAAATCCGGGCGGCGCCTCCACCCTTCGCTCTCGAATGCAGGCGAAGGGTGTCCACCGTAGCTCGCCATGCAGTGCACGAGCGTAGGTGGACCGCTCCTAGAGTTCATTGACCTCATCGGTCACGCTCGTGACTATACTTTGCACCGTGACCCTGCCCGGCATCAGGCCCTCTCTCGCCGACCAATAGCAGCCTCGGATTCCCCTAGATGGCCAAACTCGAAGAACTGACTCCCGGTGCGTCTCTCCGCGGAATCCTGCCGGATTCGCAGGTTTCCGTGGTCAGCACCCAATGGTTCGGGTCCGAAGCTCTCGAGCTGACCTACAAGACCCCCACCGGCCGGGTTGCCAACGAACTGGTGTATCGACACGATGAGCCCCGGCTGGAGATCGTCGAGATTCCCCCGGACATCCTGGCACGGATCTTCCAGGAGCGCAGCCAGAGCCGCGTGATTCGGTTCGACGAGTCGCCCGTTCCCGGTACGTCTCCTGCCGAACTCGATCTTCCGCTTGCGCGCCGGTTCATGCGTGACGACGCAGAGCCGACCGACGCGTTGCTTCGCAAGCTCCGGATCGTCGCGGACGATGGCGACGGCGTCCCGCGGATGACCGTCACCGGCGCATTGCTCTGTACGCAGGAACCGCAACGCTGGCTGCCGCACGCGCAGATCCAGGCCGTGAGCTACGCGGGCGATCGAAGGGATGTGAACTACCAGAGCGACGCGCGCGACCTGGGGGGGCCGCTCGACACTCAGGTCATGGAAGCACTCCACTTCGTTCGCCGCAACATGCGGGTTCAGGCGACGAAGACGACCGCGCGCGTGGAGTACGCCCAGTTCAGCGAGCGCGCGATCTTCGAAGCGCTCGTCAACGCGGTCGCTCATCGAGACTACTCAATGGGTGGCGCGAGGGTGCGTCTGCACATGTTCGGGGATCGCATCGAACTCTACGTGCCCGGTGGCCTCGCCAATACGCTGACTCCGGACAGCATGCACTTGCGCCAGTACAACAGGAACGAGCTGATCGTGTCGCTTCTGGCGCGCTGCCCGATCGGTGCTGATGAGGCACTCGGGCGATCGTTTCTGATGGATCGGCGCGGCGATGGCGTACCGATCATCATTGAGGAGGGCACCAGGCTGTCTGGACGCGCTCCAGAGTACAGCGTGATCGACGAGAGCGAGCTGCGCCTCGTGATCTGGGCAGCCCCCGCGCGGCAGGCGATTCCAGGGGATGAGGAATAGGACATGGCCATCACCAACCAGGAACGTGTCGGCAAGGCGATGGAGTTGCTCCGCCTGGGGCTCGCGCCGTTCGCCGAGCGTGAGTTCAAGAACCTGCACAAGGCTCAGGGCCCCGCCGAGGCGCTGCGCTACATGGGCGAGGACCGCATCGTCGGCAAGAAGCCGCTTGCCGAGTGGGACGTGGCGGCGCTGCTCAAGCTCATGTGGGAGTCGTGGAATCGAGGTGTTCGGTCGCACTCTGGGGCGCGCCGAGCGGTCGCTGGTCCAGGAGCTGCGCGACTTCCGTAACAAGTGGGCGCATCAGGAACCGTTCTCCAGCGACGACGCCGATCGGGCCCTTGATTCGATGACGAGGCTGCTCTCGGCGGTGTCCGCCCCGGAAGCAGACGAAGTCGGCAAGATGAAGGCTGAGTTGCGCCGGCTCATCTTCGATGAGCAGGTGCGTGGCGAAAAGCGCAAAGCGGGCGGGTCCTTGATCGAAAGCGCGGCGTCTGGCGCGCTCAAACCCTGGCGTGATGTCGTCACGCCGCACGCAGATGTGGCCAGTGGCCGCTACCAACAGGCCGAGTTCGCCGCCGATCTTTGGCAGGTTCATCTTGGCGAAGGTTCCGATGAGTATCGGAAGCCCGCGGAGTTCTTCCGTCGCACCTTTCTCACGGAAAGCCTGAAGGGGCTGCTCGTGGGCGGCGTTCAGCGCATCGCCGGCAAGGGCGGCGATCCCGTCGTGCAGTTGCAGACGAACTTCGGCGGTGGCAAGACGCACTCCATGCTGGCGCTCTACCACCTCTTCTCTGGCGCAAGCCCTGGCGACTTGGCAGGCGTGGATGAAGTGCTCGTCAAGGCCGGGGTGAAGGGCCTGCCATCGGCCAAGCGGGTGGTGTTGGTCGGAAATAAGATCTCCCCTGGCAATCCCGTCACCAAGGCCGACGGCACGGTCGTGCGCACTCTGTGGGGGGAACTCGCATACCAGCTTGGCGGCAAGAAGGCATTTGCTCGCATCGCCAAAGACGACGAGAAGGCGACGAATCCTGGCGATGTGCTGCGCGAGTTGTTTGTGGAGTACGGCCCCAGCCTCATCTTGATTGACGAATGGGTCGCCTACGCTCGCCAGCTTCACGACCAGGGCGACCTGCCAGCAGGCGGATTCGAGACCCAGTTCACCTTCGCGCAGGCGCTTACCGAATCCGCCAAGCTGGCCGGTAATTGCCTGCTTGTGATCTCCCTTCCAGCCTCGGATACGACCGGCTCGCCGCACACGCAGTCCGACGATGTGGAGGTGGGCGGCATTCGCGGACGTGAGGCGCTCGACCGGTTGCGCAACGTGGTGGGCCGCATCGAGTCCTCGTGGCGACCGGCAACGGCGGAGGAGGGTTTCGAGATTGTGCGTCGCCGGCTGTTCGAGCCGCTCACGGGCGACCAATTCAAGAACCGCGATGTCACCGCTCGCGCCTTTGCCGACCTCTATCACGCACAGGCAGCGGAGTTCCCGCCAGAGTGCCGTGGTGTTGACTACGAAAGGCGTATCCAGGCCGCCTACCCGATTCATCCCGAGATCTTCGACCGGCTGTACACGGACTGGTCCACGCTGATCAAGTTCCAGCGCACGCGCGGTGTGCTGCGGCTGATGGCGTCGGTGATCCACTGCCTGTGGGAAAAGGGCGACAAGAACCCCCTCATCTTGCCGTCAACCATCCCGATCGACGATGGGCGCGTGCAGTCGGAGCTGACGCGGTACCTCTCCGACAACTGGGCGCCGATCATCGAGAAGGACGTGGACGGCCCAGGTTCGTTGCCCCTCAAGATCGATGGGGAGGTCCCGAATCTTGGCAAGCTTCACGCCACGCGGCGCGTCGCTCGCACGATTTACCTCGGCTCGGCGCCGACCGCGGCCGCGGCTCACCGGGGTCTCGAGGACCGCCGGATAAAGCTTGGCTGCGTGATGCCGGGCGAAGCGCCGGCGGTGTTCGGCGATGCGCTGCGCCGCCTCGCAGCGGCCGCCACCTATCTCTATCAGGATGGCCCGCGCTTCTGGTATTCGACTCAGGCGACCGTCACGAAGCTGGCGGAGGACCGTGCCGAACAGTTCAAACGTGACCCAGATAAGGTGGCGCACGAGTTGGACGAACGGCTGCGGACCGATCTCAAGAAGATGGGGGAGTTCGCGCGGATCCACGCCGTGCCACGATCCGGCGCCGACGTGCCGGACGACTTGGACGCGCGGCTGGTTGTCCTGCCATCCGAGCACGCTTACACAAAGGACGACGGTAACGCCGCCATGGCCGCAGCCCAGGCGATCCTCGAGTCGCGCGGCAACACCCCGCGGCTCTATCGCAACACGTTGGTGTTCCTCGCCGCAGACAAGCTCCGCCTGCAGGATCTGGACGAGGCGCTGCGGCGCTACCTGGCCTGGGAATCGATCGTCGCCGAGTGGGAAACCCTGAACCTGGACCCTCACCAGGTCAAACAGGCCGAGACGCAGATGAAGGCGGCCGATGGAGCCGTGACGGCGCGCCTTCCCGAAGCGTACCAATGGTTGCTGGTACCTGAGCAGACGACACCGCAAGCAGTCGTGACCTGGCAGGCCGTTCGATTGACGGGCAGCGACTCGCTCGCCGTTCGCGCCAGCAAGAAGCTTCGCGCAGGGGAGCTGCTCATTGGGACACTCGGGTCAACGATCCTGCGGAAGCACCTGGACGACGTGCCTCTGTGGCGCGGTGAGCACGTCGAGATTCGGCAGCTTGTGGAGGACTTCGCGCGCTACCTCTACCTGCCCAGGCTGGCTGGCCCTGAGGTGCTGATGCACGCGATTCGAGACGGAGTGGCGCTGATTACCTGGAGGACGGAGACCTTTGCCTATGCCGAGGGCTGCGACCAGTCGGCAGCGCGCTACAGCGGGTTGCGAGCTGGGCACCAGCTTGTCTCGCTCGACCAAGACAGCCGCGCCCTCATCGTCAAGCCGGATGTGGCGAGGAGGCAGATGGAGGCGGATGCGACCATTGTTGAGCCGACGCCGGATCCACCTACTGATCCAGACAAGCCGGACAGTGGGGAGGGTCCAACTGCGAAGGAGCAACCGAAGGTCCGCCGCTTTCACGGCCGCGTGACTCTTGACCCGGTAAGAGTTGGCGCGGGCGCCGCCAAGATCGCCGAGGAAGTGATCAGCCATCTGGCGGGTTTGATGAAGGCCGACGTCAAGGTCACGTTGGAGATCGAAGCTACGTTGCCAGATGGAGCTACCGAGCAGGTGGTGCGCACGGTGACGGAGAACTGCCGGACGCTGAAGTTTGATTCGCAGGGGTTTGAAAGGGAGTGACGGATCGGCGCGAGGTGCTCATGCATGGCCCCGAATGAAACCGCCAGAGTCACCGTGGACTGTGAATCCTTTCTGGCAGCGATCGGATTCCTGGTCACGCCTTCTTTTCTTTAATGTCCCGTAAAGAATCAGCGAGACCGCTTCGAGCAGTCCTGCGGCGCTGAATGGTTTATCCAGAAAGGCCTCGCCGTCCCGCAACTCGGGACGTTCGTCGTCCAGCAACCAGTCGATGTTACCGGTCACGTACAGGATCCTGAGATCCGGCCTGGTCGCCAGGATCCGCCTCACCATTTCGTCTCCGCTCAGCTCTGGCATGTTCAAATCCACCATCAAGAGATCCAGCGGTGCCCCCCCTTCAAGCAGCGCGATGGCGTCGAGACCATTACTGGCCTCGGTCACGTGATAGCCCTCTCCCTCGAGAACGCGTCGAGCCACTTGGCGAATGGCCACTTCATCGTCGACCACGAGGACCGTGGGTAAGGCATTCGGCGGACTTTTTGGCGTCATGGTGTTTATCCTGCATTGCATATTCCGGTCCATCGTGAATACTCATTCCGTTTCAACGTGAACGCCGATTCCGCTGCTGCTGAACACCGATTTCGGTCATCAAACACCGATTCTGGTCATGGTGAACACGGAGTCCGGTGATCGTGAACGGCCCGTCCGGGGCCGCTGACCACTCATCGAGCGTGGTGCGCAATTCTGGAGGGTTCCCCGTACGGAGGGATCCCCAAGATGGCAGCCACACGGCTACTGATGACACGACTCCGCGACCTGTTGCATTTGAAACACGAGGCCGGCCTCAGCCACCGGGCCATTGCCCAGGCGTGCGCCGTGGGGTTGGGCACGGTGTCGGCGTATCTTGGCCCGCGCCGCGGCCGCTGGCGTGACGTGGCCTCTGCCCGATGACCTGGACGACGCGGCCCTGGAGGCGCGCCTGTTTGCGCGCCCCGTCGACCCGGCGCGTCGTGATCAGGCGCTGCCGGACTGGATCCACCTCCACCAGGAACTGAAACGGCCCGGTGTGACGCTGCTGCAGCTGCTCTGGCTCGAGTATCGCGCGGCGCACCCGACCGGCTACGCCTACAGTCACTTCTGCGACCGCTATCGCCGCTGGGCGCGCACGCTGAAGCCCTCGATGCGTCACGTGCATCGGGCCGGCGAGAAGCTGTTGGTCGATTTCTCCGGGAAGCGGCCGTCGCTGGTGGACGCGACGACGGGGGCAGTCGTCGTCGTCGAGCTCTTCGTCGGCGTGCTCGGCGCGAGCGGGTTGATCGATGCCGAGGCCACGCGCAGCCAGGAGCTGCCCGCGTGGGTCGACGCGCACGTGCGCATGGTCGAGTACTTCTGCGGCAGTCCCGCGATCTGGGTCCCGGACAATCTGAACAGCGGCGTGACGACGGCGCATGACTACGAGCCGGAGATCAACCGCACGTATGCCGACCTCGCCACGCACGATGGCGCCATCGTGCTGCCGGCCCGCGCGGCGCATCCCCAAGACAAGCCCAAGGTCGAAGTGAGCGTGCAGATCGCGCAGCGGTGGATTCTCGCCGTCTTGCGCCATCAGACCTTTTTCACGCTCGCGGACTTGAATGCCGCGCTGCGCCCGCTCCCGGCGACCTGGTACGAGCTGGCGACGTGGAAGCCGTGAATATCGATTACCACGTGGAGGTCGCGCGCCACTGGTATAGCGTGCCGTATCAGCTCGTGCATGCGCGCGTCGAGGCGCGCGTCACGGCCACCACGGTCGAAGTCTTCTTGACCGGCCGGCGGGTCGCGTCGCACGCGCGCCTCACCGGCCGCGGCCGCTACTCGACGCAGGTCGCCCACCTGCCGCGGGCGCATCGCGCCCACGCCGAATGGACGCCCTCCCGGCTGATCGGCTGGGCGGAGCAGACCGGCGCGGCCACGGGGCGGCTCGTCGCGGGCATCCTGGAGCGGCGCCCGCATCCGGAGCGCCTCGGGCTGATGGCCTGGGCCGCGTCCATGGGACGGACCGGCTCGATGCGGCCTGTGCGCGCGCCGAGCGGCTCCGCTCCTACAGCTCTCGCACCGTCGAGCACATTCTCACCCACCAGCAGGATCGGCTCCCGCTCGACGAGCCCGGCCCTGCGCGACCCGCGCTGACGCACGAGCACCTGCGTGGCGCGACCTACGACGAGGAGGCGTATGCTGACACACCCGACGATCGAGAAGCTCCACGCCCTGCGCCTGACGGCGATGGCCACGGCGTTTGAAGAGCAACGGAACTCCCGCCAGCACGCCGAGCTGAGTTTCGAGGACCGCCTCGGCTTGCTCGTCGATACCGAGTGGACCGCCCGCGAGTCCCGGACACTGACCCAGCGGCTGCGCCACGCGAAGCTGCGCTATCCGGCGTCGCTCGAAGATGTCGACTTCCAGACCCCGCGCGGCCTCGCGCGCGAGGTCGTCGTGAGTCTCGGTACGGGCGGCTGGATCCGCGATCACCATCATCTGCTGATCACCGGACCGACCGGGATCGGCAAATCGTGGCTCGCGTCGGCCTTCGTGCAAAGCGCGTGTCGTCACGGCTTCAGCGCGACGTATGTCCGGGCGCCGCGACTCTTGCACGACCTCGCCGTCAGTCGCGGCGACGGCACCTATGGCCGGCTGCTCGCACCCCTGACCGACGCCGAGCGGCGGGATCTGCTCGAGGTGCTGGAAGATCGGAGCGAGCGCACCTCGACGCTGATCGCCAGCCAGCTCCCGCCCACGGCCTGGCACGCGGCGCGGTCCCACGGCCAAGGCATGACGGCGATCCGCGATCGCGCGCGCCGGACCGGCCCATGGATCGTGCCGGACGCTGAAGTTCGAGTCTCAGGGTTTCGAACGAGAGTGACGGATCGGCGCGAGGTGCTCATGCATGACCCCGAATGACACCGCCAGAGTCACCGTGGACTGTGAATCCTTTCTGGCAGCGATCGGTTTCCTGGTCACGCCTTCTAATTCTAACCGAGTGAAAGTGCCTCCCGGCATAAGGTCGTTTAAGGCAACGAACCCCTGCGGGTCAACCGCACGCAGGAACATGAATGGCGCGTCGCACACCGGTGTGAGTCCGCCCCGCCGCGGCTGCACGATTGGGATCCTCCACGGAAACCGAATCGGACGTCACTCGTCGTCGGCGGTGGGCGCACGTCCGCCGGAGCGTCCCCCGTCCAGCCACTCGGCGATCGGATCGCCGGCCGGCGCTCGTTCGGGACCCCGCGCGACCGCTGCCTGATGCCACTCGACGGCACGTCTCACCGCGGCGATCACTCGTTCTCGTTGGAACGGCTTGACCAGGTATTCCACCACGCCCTTCTGCAGACTCACGACCGGAGGGACTGTGTCCACCGCCGTCGCCAACACGATGGCCACATTCGGAAAGCGCTCACGAAGCCGCGCCACGAGCCACAGCCCGTCGTGGCCGGGCATCTGAATATCACAAAGGGCCACGTCGGAGGCGCTGGCCGTCAGTAGCTCGAGCGCCGTCTCTGCGTCCGGCGCTTCTCTCGTGTCGTACCCGGCCGGCGCCAGCCATCGGACAAGGATTTCTCGTATCCGAGGTTCATCATCGACAATCAGAATCGAGCTCACATACACCTCCAAGGCCGGCGACAGTTCCGGCATGTCCAGATCGCCGATCGGCGGATCGGGCGATACCCCTTGTTCTGGATGATACGCCGCCTCCATCTTTCGAACCGCGCTTCATTGTCTTGCCTCCTTCTATTTGTCACCGCATGCGCCTGACCACCTCGGGCATCATGGCCATGGCGTCACGCGCGGCTTTGGAGACCTCGAGAAGGTCCCTTCGGCGCGGGTCCTCACTGGGAAAGTCCGCCAACAGCAGGTCACAGAACCCGACGATGATGGCGAGGTGGTTCTTCAAACGATGGATCACGTCGGGGTCCTTCGTCGGTTCAGGTTCAGACATCGTCATCTCTTCGTTGTGGGCCCGTCAGAGTGAGCTTCATCGCCTCAGAGTTGGAAGGTGCCGTCGCCGACCAGCGCGATGAACGCCTCGACCAGATCCGTTCGCCGCCAGCCCTTCTTGGCTTCTCGACGCATCTCTTCGTACGCCTGTGCGGACGGGAACGCCGGTTTGTATGGGCGTGCCGTGGTCAGGGCATCGTAGATGTCCACGATGCTCATGATCTGTGCGAGGAGTGGAATCACGTCACCTGTGAGACCGTCCGGGTACCCGGATCCGTCCAGCCGCTCGTGGTGGTGCCGAACGATCGAGCGGACCCGCTGGAGCGAGCGTAGCTCGCCGCACAGACGGTCGCCGATGACGGTGTGTTGTTTGATCCGTTCGTATTCCTCCGCCGCGAGAGGGCCAGGTTTAAACAGCACCGCGTCCGGGACCCCGACTTTTCCGATGTCGTGCAGGAATCCGCCACGGTGGAGGACCGCGATGTCGTCGTCGCTGAGGCCAAGGGCGCTGCCGAGAGCCACCGCGTACGCCGCCAGGCGCTGACAGTGGCCGTCCGTGTACACGTCCCTGGCTTCGATCGTCAGGGCGAGACTGACAACGACCGATTCGGCCGAATCGAGATCGTCCGTGTACCGCTTGATGCGCAGGAGTGAACGCACACGCGCCTGCAATTCGGCCGCGTTGAACGGCTTGGAGAGGAAATCGTCGGCGCCGGCCTCGAGGCCCCGAATCTTGTCTGACGACTGGTCGAGGGCCGTGATGAGCACGACGGGAATCAACCGCGTGGAGGCGTGCTGCTTGAGACGGCGGCAGACCTCGAAGCCGTCCAGGCGCGGCATCATGACATCGAGCAGGACGAGATCGGGGTGTTCGCGCGTCACCAGATCGAGGGCCTCCTCGCCGTTGCTGGCGGTGAGGATCTCGTGCCCGTCTGGCGCGAGCAGTCGCGTGAGGATGGTGACGTTCGCCGCGAGGTCGTCGACGACAAGAATGCGACCCGCGCTGGGAGCAACCCGGATCGACATCCTGTCCTCTAGGACCGACTGGCGCTGGAAATGTGCGCTCGCGTCGCCCGGTCCTTCACTCATCCTTGCGCCTCTGTGTTGCCCGCGTCCCCGGCCGAGAGCCGAAATGCCCCGCGTGTCGCGAACACGCACCAGCCAGCTCACGTCGAGGCATCGAGCACCTCACGTACCTTGCGGGCAAGCGAGTCTAGCACGTACGGCTTTTGCAAAAAGGCGGTCCCGGTCCTCAGGATGCCGTGGTGAACGATCGCGTCGTCGGTATATCCGGACGTGAACAGCACCCTCGTCTCCGAGCGGAGTTGCGCCAGACGATCGGCCAGCACACGCCCGCTCATGCCCGGCATCACCACGTCCGTGAGGAGCAGATGAATGGCGCCTTCGTGCCTCTCGCAGATCCGGAGCGCCTCCTCGCCATTCGGCGCGTCGATGACCGTGTACCCGTAACGCTCCAGGATCTTCCGAGCCAGTGTGCGGAGGCCGTCCGTGTCCTCGACGACCAGAATCGTTTCCGTACCGGTGGGTGGTCCGACCGGGGGGCTCGCCATTGCCAACGGTTCGGCGATCTCTTCCACGCGTGGCAGATAGATTGTGAAGGTCGTGCCGTGCCCGGGCTTGCTGTCGACCCTGATGTTCCCACCGCTTTGTTTGACAATCCCGTACACGGTCGACAGCCCAAGCCCCGTGCCCTTGCCTAGCTCCTTGGTCGTAAAGAACGGTTCGAAGAGACGCGATTGCGTTTGCTCGTCCATCCCATGCCCCGTGTCGCTCACCCCGAGCATCACGTAGGAACCTGGACGAACCGCCACATGCTGCCTGACGGACGTTTCGTCGAGTTCGATGTTTGACGTTTCGATCACCACTCGGCCGCCCGATGGCATGGCATCTCTCGCATTGAGCACCAGGTTCATGAGCACCTGTTCGAGCTGCCCTGAATCCGCCCGGACGGCGCCCAGGTCAGGCGCCAGGATCGGGACGAGATCCACGTGTTCGCCGATCAGCCGGCTGAGCATCTGATGTATGCCGGTGACGACCGCGTTGAGGTCGACAGCGGTCGGCTGCAAGACCTGCTTCCGGCTGAACGCGAGCAGTTGCCTGGTGAGCGCCGCTGCCCGCTGTCCGGCTTTGATGACCTCTTCCATGTCGGCGCGGCGCCGGTCTTGAGGTTCGAAGGTGTCGATCACAAAGTCCGAGTATCCGAGGATCGCGGTCAGGAGGTTGTTGAAGTCGTGCGCCACTCCGCCTGCGAGCTGACCGATCGCGTCCATTTTTTGCGCCTGCCGGAGCTGCGCCTCGAGCACGCGTTTCTCGGTTACGTCGCGGACGGCGAGAATGCGCTCCGAACGACCGCTGACGTTGTGCTTTCTTGTCGTCGTTTCGAGCTGGATCGTTCGTCCGTCCTTGTGCTTTCCGGTGAGTTCGAACCTACCCTCTTCGCCTTTGCTAAACCGCTGGAGGACGGCCTCGCGCGATTCATCCGCGACGAAGTCGAGGATCGGCCTCGAGATTATCTCGTCCAACGGGTAGCCAAAGATTTCGGCTACGCCGGGGTTGGCCTCGATGATCACGCCTTCTACCGTGATTGCGATGCCATCGAATGAGGCTTCGGTGAGCTTGCGATAGCGCAGTTCCCTTTCGGTGAGCGCGTCCCTCGCGCGTTTGTGCTCGGCGATCTCCTCGGTCAGCGCAGTGGTGCGCTGCGCCACCAGACTTTCCAGGTGTTCGTGTTGAAGCATGAGCTGGCGCTGGAGGCAGAAGAGGTCGACGAACACCTGCACCTTGGCGCGCAGGATCTCGGGAACGATCGGCGAGTAGATGAAATCCACCGCGCCGTGGATGTAGCCGCGGAAGCGCTCGGCCTCCAAGTTTGCCTCGGCGGTGACGAAGATGATCGGCGTGTGCGCCGAACGCGGGCGGCTGCGGATCAGCGTGGCGGTCTCGAAGCCGTCCATCGTCGGCATGTTGACGTCGAGCAGGATCAGGGCGAAATCCCGCTTGAGGAGCTGGCGCAGGGCCTGCTCGCCCGAGTTTGCCGTCACGATCTCCAGCGCCATGCCCGAGACGATGGCGACCAGCGAGGTCAGCTTGGCCGGCGTGTCGTCCACGATCAGCACGCTGGCGCGCTCGCCCACCGGCATCACGCTGCGCTGGGTCGTGTCGTCGGCGCGCAACGCCGGAATCTCGATCTTGGGTATATCCGTCATTCGTCTCCCTGTTTGTGGCTCATTTCAGAGACAATTCTATAAGATGAGGCCCGATTTCCTCCAGCTTAAGCACGGTCGCGTTCACCGTCGCAAGAGCTGCGGCGGCCGGCATCGCGGCGGCGTGGGCGGTCGCCGCCGACTCGATCAGCGCCAGGCCGCCGTGACGCTGAATCGCCGCCAGCCCGAGCGCGCCGTCGCTGAGTGCGCCGGTCAGCACCACGCCGATCGCGCGCGCACCCATGGCCTCGGCCGCGCTCTCGAACAGGACGTCGATGGACGGCCGCGCGTAATACACCGGGGCTTCCGTCGACAGGGCGAAGTGGTCCGCTTCGACCAGCAGGTGGTAGTTGGGGGGCGCCAGGGTGACGGTGCCCGGCTCGATGGCATCCTTGTCACAGGCCTCGCGCACCCGCAGGGCGCAGCCGTCTTGCAGCGCGAACTGCAGCTCATCGCCGGCATCGGAGCTGCGGTGCTGCACGATCGCCAGCGGCAGGCGGAAGTTGCCGGGCAGCGCGAACAGTATGGCCTTCAGGGCCCGCAGACCCCCGAGCGAAGCGCCGATCACCACGATGCCGTATTTCATCGCACCTTCCGGTACAGCTTTTCCGCCCGGCCCACCGCCTCGTAGCGGTCTTCGCAGGGCGTGGCGTGCAGCGATTCGGCACTCCCCAGCCCGAGAACTCCGCCCAGCGCCAGGCTGTCGTAGATGAGCCGGTGCACGCGGGCCTGAAGCTGCCGGTTGAAATAGATCATCACGTTGCGGCAGAGGACGACGTGAAACTCGTTGAACGAACCGTCCGTCACCAGGTTATGCACGGCCCAGACGATGTCGCCGCTCCCGAGGTCGCGCAGGATGGCGCTCTCGTGCTTGGCGGTGTAGTAGTCAGAGAACTGCTCCTTGCCGCCGGCCTTCTGGTAATTGGCAGTGTACTCACGCATGCGACCGATCGGGTAGATCGCAGCCCGGCTCTGCTCCAGCACCCGCTCGTTGATGTCGGTGGCGTAGAACCGGGTGCGCGCCAGCAGGCCCTCCTCGTGCAGCAGTATGACCATGGAATGGACCTCCTCGCCCCCGGCGCAGCCCGCGTGCCAGATGCGGATGAGCGGCAGGCTGCGCAACCCCGGCACCACCTTCTCGCGGAAGACCTTGTAGAAGGCCGGGTCGCGGAACATGGCGGAGACGTCGACCGAGACGATATCGAGGAAGCGCGCCATACACTTCGGATCGTGCAGGACACGGTCCTGAAACGCCGACAAGGTGCGCAACCCTTCCTCGTCCATGGCGCGGCGCAGGCGGCGCTTGAGCGAGGCCACGGCATAGTCGCGGAAGTCGTAGCCGTAGCGCTGGACCATGGCATCGAGCAGTAGCGGCAGCTCGATAGCCTCAATGGCCTCGAGATCGGGGATCCGCACGTTATTGGTACAGCCAAACCCGCAGGAGCGAAAGCAGCTGGCCGGTGTCCACCGGCTTGCTGACGTAGTCGGAGGCGCCGGCCTCGATGCATTGCTCGCGGTCGCCCTGCATGGCCTTGGCGGTGAGCGCGATCATCGGCAGGGACGCGAACTGCTTCATCTGGCGGATCTGGCGCATGGTCTCATAGCCGTCCATCACCGGCATCATGATGTCGTAATGATCTTCACTGCCTGCGCTGCGGTCACGATGGGGATGCTCTGATGCTGCCCAAGGGTGAGCAAATGGGCATCACCCGATACGATAAGACTGACCTTGGCGGTCAACGCACAAGCGATCACTGCATCATCGTCCGCGTCCTCCGGCACCACCCGGCCGATGATTGCCGGTGTCACAACCTTGGCCAACATGCCGTAGTGCTGCATCAAAAAAGCCGGTATTACTCGCTGTTCCTGCAATTTCGCCGCCAGCTTGTTTCTGGACAGCACATCCGCCAGTTCATCCAGCAGTGCGACGCTGGTATAAATTGTGATTACATTGGCGCGAGCCAGGTCGAGCAACTGGCGCGGAAAGCTGCGCCACAAAAACCCCGACACCGAAATGTTGGTATCAAGGACGACCCGCACGCGCCCGTCTTTCTACCCGAACGGCATCCACCTCGACCTGAATCTCCTCCATCGTCATCGGCGGGATATTGGCATCCGCCAACTTATCCATCGCGCCGAACAACTCATCTGCCGCACGGCATCGCACCGCCTCACGCAACAAACGCTCGATAGCGTCAGAGGTGAGCAAGCCCGCCTTGCGCGCTTCCTGCGCCAGGCTGTCCGGCAAATTCAACTTCATTTCCAAGGTTGTCATGACAATCTCCCGAGAGAGCCGTTTAACCGGCTTTCAACATCAAAGTATAAATCAATAGGGTCAGACTCCATTGATTCCCCCGTATTTCAAAAGCCTATTTGCCACAGAGAATACCTGCTTTTTGTTTTGCTTTTCTCCGTGTCCTCTGTGTCTCTGTGGCAAATATCTGTGGCTGCCCCTACCTGTACAGCCAAACCCGCAGGAGCGAAAGCAGCTGGCCGGTGTCCACCGGCTTGCTGACGTAGTCGGAGGCGCCGGCCTCGATGCATTGCTCGCGGTCGCCCTTCATGGCCTTGGCGGTGAGCGCGATCATCGGCAGGGACGCGAACTGCTTCATCTGGCGGATCTGGCGCATGGTCTCAAAGCCGTCCATCTCCGGCATCATGATGTCCATCAACACGATGTGTACGTCCGGATTTTTCTCGAGCTCTTCGAGGGCGGCACGGCCGTTCTCGGCGGAGAGCACGGCCATCTTGTGGCGTTCCAGTAGCGCGGTGAGGGCGAAGATGTTGCGCACGTCGTCGTCCACCACCAGCACCTTCTTGCCGGCCAGGCTGTCGGCACTCAGGTAGAGCTTCTCCAGCATCTGGCGCCGCTCCTCGGGCAGTTTGGACACCACCCGGTGGAGAAACAGCGCCGTTTCGTCGAGCAGCCGCGCGGGTGTCCGCACCTCCTTGACGATGCCCTTGCGCGCCAGGGATTGCAGCCGCTCCTGCTCCTGCTGCGGCAGTTCGGCTATGCCGTAGACGATCACCGGCACGTCGCGCGTCAGATCAAAGCCCTGGATCGCCTCGAGCAGGTCGGCGACGCTGATGTCGGGCAGGTTGAGATCCAGCACGATGCAGTCGTAGCGCTTCTTCTTGAGCGCCGCGAGGGCGTCCTTGCCGCTGGCCACTGCTTTGATGCGCACGTCGTCGCCGTTGCCGATCAGGTCGAGCACGTTGTTGCGATGCTGCTCGTCGCCGTCGGCGACGAGCAAGTCCTTCACCTCGCGCTCGGCGAATGTGTTCACGTCGGCCAGCGCTTTCTGCAGCGACTCGGCGGTGACCGGCTTGACCAGGTACTCGAAGGCGCCGTAACGCAGGCCGCGCGGACGGTTGTCCTCGGCAGAGATGATCTCCACCGGGATGTGCCGCGTGTCGGGGTTGCGCTTCAGGCGCTCGAGCACCACCCAGCCGTCCATGTCGGGCAGATGCAGATCGAGCGTGATGGCCGTGGGCTTGAACTCGCCGGCGAGTTTGAGCCCAGCGTCGCCGCGCGCGGCGACGATGCCCTTGAAACCTTTGTCGCGCGCCGCCCGCAGCAGGATGGCGGCGAAGCGCGCGTCGTCCTCGACGATGAGCAGCGTGCGGTCACCCGGCTTGATTGCCGCCCGGTCGTCCGCGACAGCGGGAGGCTGGGGGTTTGTTTCCTGCGGACCCGCCTGTGCCGCAGGTGTGCGCTGGGTCGTTTTCGGCGTAAAGGATGTTCCGCCCTGCCCGGGTTCGGACGCGCGCAGCGGAAGGTACAGGACGAACGTGCTGCCCTTGCCCGGCTCGCTTTCGACCAGCCGCAACTCGCCGCCGAGCAGCCACGCGATCTCGCGCGAGATGGACAGCCCCAGGCCCGTGCCACCGTATTTCCTGGCGGTGCCGGTGTCGGCCTGCTGGAACGCTTCGAAAATGATCTTCTGCTTGTCGGCCGGCAAGCCGATGCCGGTATCGGTGACATAAAAGCCAATCACCGTCTGGGCGCGGTTGAGCCCGGCACGATCCACGCTCCAGCCCGATTCCACCGGTGCTATGCGCACCGCTACCTGACCCTTCTCGGTGAACTTGAAGGCGTTGGAGAGCAGGTTCTTCAGCACCTGCTGCAAGCGCGGTGAGTCGGTGTAGAGGGATGGCGGCAGGCCCGGCGCGAGTGCCACGCCGAAGCCCAGGCCGCGGCTCTCCGCCACGTGGCGGAAGGCCCGTTCGACCTGTTCGCCGACGTTGGCGAACGACACGTCCTGAAGGTCCGGCGTCACGGTGCCGAACTCGATCTTGGACAGGTCGAGGATCTCGTTGATGAGCGCCAGCAGATCCTGGCCCGACCCATGGATGATCTTGGCGTATTTGATCTGCTGCTCGCTCATGTTGTGCTCGGCGTTCTCGGCGAGCATCTGCGAAAGGAGGAGCAGGCTGGTGAGCGGCGTCCGCAACTCGTGCGACATGTTGGAGAGGAACTCCGACTTGTACTTGGAGGTGAGGACCAACTGCTCGGCCTTCTCCTCCAGCGTCAGCTTGGCGACCTCGATCTCGCGGTTCTTGTACTCGACCTTGACCTTCTGGTCTTCCAGCAGCTTGTTCTTTTCTTCCAGCTCCTCGTTGCTCTGGCGCAGTTCTTCCTGCTGGCTATGCAGCTCCTGCACCCGCTCTTCGAGGCTGGCATTGAGGCCCAGGATTTCGTCTTGCGCCCGCTTGCGCTCGGTAATGTCATTCAGCGTTCCCGCCACGCCTTGTATGACACCATTGTCACCCAACAGCAAGCGCGCGGCACATTCGATGTAACGCACCTCGCCATGATGGTGCAGGTAACGAACTAAGTTGCTGTACTGTTGGTTTTTACGCTGGATTAACAGCTCAAATAATTCCTGATTCGACTGGCGATCGTCGGCATGAATGTAATTTAGAAATGGCTGCCCCAGTGAGGTTTCAACGGTAAAGCCGGTCACTTCTTCCCAGGCCGGATTAAGAAACACCCAGTTGCCCTGCACATCGGTCTGGAACACCACCTCTTTCAGGTGATTCAACAAACGGTGGTAACGCTCCTCCGCTTCACGCAGCTTTTCAATCAGCCGGTATTGCGCTTGAATAGTGCGCTCTTCATAGTCGGACGGCGCTTCAGGACTCATGGTTCACACAGCAAGTGTTTCATACAGCTGGTCGAGTGTCATAACAACCGTATATAAGGGCAGTATTTCTTTACAATAAAAATCTTGTTCATATTGCGTCCTGCCTGCTGTGCAATCCGACAACACGGTGACACGGTAGCCTTTTTCAAAGGCCGAACGGGCGGTCGAATCTATACACAGTGGGGTCACTACGCCGGCCAATACAACATCAGTAATGTTGCGCCTATCCAGTTCGCCTTGCAGATCGGTTGCATGGAAAGCGTTCAGTCCGCGCTTGCCATCAACGGTGACAATCCGATCGCTAAATGTTTCCAGTTCCGGTACGGTTTCTGAGCCAGGCGAACCTTTCTTGAACGCGCCGACATCACGGATGATTTTCAATATACCGATGGGATCGGTTAGCTCGCTGTAATCTGGCAGAAAATAAATCGGCGTGTGGATAAGTGTCACCGGGGTTGATTGCAAACGCTGAATCAGCGTTAATGTTCTTGACAAAAGTTCGGCTGAAGAACTTTCAATCACGCCATGCAACACACCGTCCTGCGCGAAGTAATCATTTTGGTAGCCGATCATGACAATGGCTGTACTTGATGGATTCATGGTTGCACCTCAAATCAGGATAAAGGATTTGTGAAAATTCGTGTGTCAGCGCCAAGTAGTAATTCATGGTTTGCAAAGCAGTATAGCCTCAATGGCCTCGAGATTGGGGATCCGCACGTTATTGGTACAGCCAAACGCGCAGGAGCGAAAGCAGCTGGTCGGTGTCCACCGGCTTGCTGACGTAGTCGGAGGCGCCGGCCTCGATGCATTGCTCGCGGTCGCCCGTCATGGCCTTGGCGGTGAGCGCGATTATCGGCAGGGACTCGAACTGCGTCATCTGGCGAATCTGGCGCATGGTCGCAAAGCCGTCCATCTCCGGCATCATGATGTCCATCAACACGATGTCCACGTCCGGGTTCTGGCCGAGCTCTTCGAGGGCGGCGCGGCCGTTCTCGGCGGAGCGCACGGCCATCTTGTGGCGTTCCAGTACCGCGGTGAGGGCGAAGATGTTGCGCACGTCGTCGTCCACCACCAGCACCTTCTTGCCGGCCAGGCTGTCGGCGCTCAGGATGCCGGCTAAATCCGTGTCATGCTCAATGCTGAGCAGCGTGCGCTCCCCCGGCTTGATTGCCGCCCG
>JBCKZH010000072.1:0-18710 GCA_038919385.1 Vicinamibacterales bacterium
GAGGCCATCACTGGCCCGCCGGCCGGGCGCTGCTGATCGGGCTGTGGTGTTTGTCGCTTCTGATCGGCACGGCCCTGCTCCTGTTCAGGCCCGTTGAGGCGACCATGCCCGTGTATCGCGATTTGGCTAGAGTCCTTCGTGCCGGACCAGTCGCCTCGTCATTCGAGCCGCTCGGTTATCCGTGGTTGATCAGCCTGATACCGTCCGCGTCGCTCGACGCTGCGGTCAAGATTCTCACGATCTCTACCTGCGGTTGTTGATGGCGGGGAAGCGGTTCGAGTACTGCGAGGCGAACGGCGCCGTGTGGCGCGTGTGGGGCCAGTCGAGTGTCAGCACCGGCGACCCGGGGCGCGTGCGCAAGCGACGGTTGGAGATCGAACACGGCGCCGAGGAGTTTCTCCGCGCGCGCGGCCGGCTGACGCCCGCGCGGCACGCAGCGATCAACCGGGCCCGTTTCGGCATCGCCCGCGTCGCGTGGCGCGAAGGCGACCGCGAAGGCGCGCAACAGGCAATCGAGGCGATGCGTCGATCGGCACCGCGGTTCCAACCGTCGGAAGAGCCGCTGCTGTACCGGCTGATGTGGACGGGTTCGGGGTTCTCCGCGACCGAAACCATCGCCGGTTGGCGGCGGTCGCTGATCTCACACGGTGCGGGGCGGTGACGAGCTCGGCACCCCGTGCGATTTCTGGCATCATCCCGACCGTCGGCCGAGCCGACATGCTCCGGTTGTGTCTCCAGAGCGTCGTCCTGCAGTCCATTCCGGTCGCCGAGGTGGTCGTCGTTCACTGCGGCGCCGATCGCGAGACCGGGGACGTTGCCGCCGACCCTCGGTGGCGCGCCGCGGGTCTGGAGGTCCGGTATTTTCCCTTTGCCGAGCGCAATGCGGCGGCGCAGCGGAATTTCGCGATCGCGCAGGCGAGGCACGACAACCTGTTGCTGCTCGATGACGATGTGGAACTGGAGCCGGAGTGGGCGGAGTCGCTGTTCGCCCCGATCTGGAGCGATTCGACGGTCGGCGCGACGATGGGCCGGCTGGTCAACCAGCCATTGGCCCCGCCGACGGCCCTGTGGCGCGTCTACCGAAGCCTTGTCGCCGGCGGCTCCGCCGCGGCCGAGGCCGGACGGCTGGTCGGCGCGGCCATGCCCAACGGGTTCCCCCTGGAGGCGGCGCGGCCGATGCCGTCGGAATGGCTGGGTGGTGGCGCGTCGGCGTTGCGTCGATCGGCGTTCGCGTCGGTCGGTGGCTTCGCGCCGTACTTCAGCGACAGTTCCCCTGGCGAAGACCTCGACCTGGGCTACCGGGTGAGCCGGCACTGGAAGGTGCTGTTCGTGCCGGCCGCGCGATGCGTGCATCACCAGGATCACCGCGGGCGCAGCCGCTCGAACGAGTACCAATTCCAATCCGTCCGCTCACGCTACGCGATTGTCTTGCGTGCGTTCGGCGCCTCGCGCGTCCGCGCACTGATCGAGGTGGTGGTGTGGATGGCGTTTCAGGCGGTCAGTGAAGCGGCGGCGCTGCGAAAGGGCTGGAACCCGGCGTTGCCATCGGCGTGGTGGGGACGCCTTCGCGGCCTTGCTTCCTGCCTGGCCTGGATGCCGCCGGC
This sequence comes from Vicinamibacterales bacterium, assembly GCA_038919385.1. Taxonomy (GTDB): domain Bacteria; phylum Acidobacteriota; class Vicinamibacteria; order Vicinamibacterales; family UBA2999; genus 12-FULL-67-14b. The sequence continues at coordinate 1,605 of JBCKZH010000072.1, forward strand.
CAACCGCACTGAGCCGGCCCTGTTTCCGCGGGCGGTCGCGTGACCGCGCCATCCGGCCGGCTGCTCGTGCTCGGCGACTATCCGGCCGGCTACGGCAACGGGATCGGCGAAACGCTTGGCAACTTGCTGGCGGGGTTTCCCGCCGACCGGCTCTATCAGGCGTATCCATCACACGTGCCGCCGCAGGCAGCCTCGGTACGCGGTCATGCGATTCCGTTCGACATGCCGAGGCGGCCGTCATGGGTTCCGGGGTGGGCGAACGCCGCGTACTACCCGGTGTTGAAACTCCGCCAGTCGATCGCCGAGCGGAGGCTGGTGGCGCAGGCAGCGGCGGCAATCGAGCGACACAAGATCGACGCCGTGCTGACGTTCCCGGTGACGCCCTGGGTGCTGTTCGCGGCAGTGCAATTGCGACGGCGATTTCCCAATGTGCGGTTCGTGTTCTACGTAATGGACGACTGGGAGGGGCATCACACCTGTTTCGATTTGCCGTTTACGGCCCGTCGCCGACGGGCGCTCGACGAGATGGTGCAGACCGCGGACGCGCGGTTTGCGTGCTCGGAGCGGATGCGGGTGGACTACGAGCAGCGCTTCGGTAACGCCTGGCAGGTGCTGCACAAAGGAGTGCCGCAACCATCGGCAGCCGTGCCACCGATGCGGCCAATCGGCCAAGCCTGGCGGATCCTCTATGCCGGTGGCATGAACGTGTTTCGCGCCGACGCAGTTCTGGCGTTTGCCGAGGGGCTTCGGCTGTTCCGGGAGCGAACGTCGCGTCCGGTCACGCTGACGCTGCTCGGTGCCGAGGCGGACGCGCGTTCCATTCCGGAACTGCAGGCGTATGAGTTCATCCGTGCCGAGCCGTGGATCGACAGCGCGTCCTGCCAGCGACGCCTGGAAGAAGCCGATTTACTCTATCTGCCGCTCTCGCTGCGTCCCAAGTTGGAGCGGATCGCCGATCTGGCCATGCCCACCAAGATCAGCGAGTACTTGGCGGCGAATCGCCCCATCATCTTCCACGTGCCCGCCGCTTCCGAGATGCAGCGATTGGCGTCCAGCGCTGGTCTGCCCCTCACGTTGAACACCAGTACCCCGTCGCACGTCTGCGATCTGTTGCTCCGGCTTGAAAACGAAGGGCTCGACGTCGAGGGGTATCAGGCGAAGGCGCGCGCGCTACTCGCGAGCGAATTCGACGAGCGCGTGCTGCAATCGCGGCTGCTGGACGCCTGCTTTGTCTGAGGCCGGGTCGACCAAGGGCAAGGTGAGTGGCGTCTTTCGGATCTGGCCGCTCGTCGAGGTCCAACTGCGGCGGCGCCCGCACTTGCACCAACAGTTGGCCGCGTGGGTGCGACGGCCGGTGTGGCCGGTCCTGTGGGTGCTGCTGTGCTGCGTGCTGACAATCGGCGCCAGCTACAAACGGGGATGGTCGCAGCACGTTGCGTGGGCAGGGTATGAGGCGAAGATCGCGAATCCCCTGACCGCGCCGACTATGCACCAAGCCTCGGCTCACCTTGGAAACCTCAACTTGCGGTTGGCCGTGCCTGTGCTGGGCCACCTTCTGGGCCTGCGGCGACAAGGGTTGAGCGTCTTGTACTTCGTCGCCGGGGTGACGGCATTGCTCCTCGCCTTTCGTCTAATTGAGGACCAGTCCGATCGTGTGTCGGCGTCGCTGGCAACACTTGGCATCGCGGCCACCTCGGTCGGTAGCCAGGGGTTCATCGGCAGCCCCTTCTACGATCCGATGGCGACTGTAATCGGAGTGTATTGCCTCAACCGGCGGCCCTTGCCGGTGCTGGCGGCGGCCATCTTGGCCGCGCTGTTCGTCGACGAACGCGCGGTCACAATGTTGCCGGCGATCCTGTTGTCCCAATGGCTGCGTCGGGGAGGTTCATCGGACCGGCCACTCGGGGATGCGCCGGCACTACTCGGCCTCACGGCGCTAGTCTGCGCGCTGTGGCTGGCGGTGCGCTGGTGGCTGGTGACCGAGTTCGGTCTTCAGGGGCCGGCCGTCTCCGCCTCCGTGGGGCTGCAAGCGCTCGGGCACACGCTTACGGCGTGGCCCCTGCTGTGTCTCAGCGGGTTCGAGGCGGCGTGGTGGATCATCGCCAGGCAAGTGGCCGCGGAACGCTCTTCGGCGTGGTTGGTGAGCGTCGGCCTGGCGGTCGCGGTGGCCCTGCCCGTGGTGCTGTCTCCACTGGTGCATGACATCTCGCGCAGCATGTCGTTCGCCTTGCCGGCCCTCCTCCTCTGCTACGCTCGGATGGCGGGTCAGTCTCCGCGCGTCGAGCAACGTTCAGTCTTCCTGCTGGTGGCGGCGATCAACTTGGTGTCCTGGGATGTTCTCTACTATGGCTCCTTCATGCCGGCGCCGCCGGTCGTAATGCACTGGCTCATGCGGTGACACGATGAACGTTCTCATTCTCGGCGGCGCCGGGATGTTGGGACACAAGCTGTTCCAGCGTCTTCAGGACCGCGCCGGCCATGTCGCATGCACGGTGCGCGCGCCCCGCGACTCGCGTCTGCGGCGGCTCCCGCTGTTCGCCGACGGCGATGTCGAATGGTCCATGGACGCCCAGGACTGGCCGGCGCTGGCCGCACTGCTTCGCGCCCGCCGGCCCGCGGTCGTCGTCAACGCGCTTGGAATCATCAAGCAGCGCGCCGCGGCCCGCGATCCGATTCCGTCGATCCAGATCAACGCGCTGCTGCCACATCAGCTCGCGTCGCTGGTGGAGGAGTGGGGCGGACGGCTGATCCACTTCAGTTCGGATTGCGTCTTTAGCGGCCGGGGCGGCCACTATCGCGAATCCGATCCCGCCGACGCCGAGGATCTCTACGGCCGGTCGAAGTTCCTCGGCGAGGTCACAGGTCGCGCCTCGACGCTTACGCTGCGGACATCGATGATCGGCCGGGAGCTGTCGTGGCACCACTCGCTGCTCGATTGGTTCCTGTCGCAGAATCACGGTACCGTGCAGGGCTACCAGCAGGTGATCTATTCGGGCTCGACGACGGTGGAACTGGCGCGAGTGGTGGGGGATCTCATTTCCACGCACCCCCATCTCCACGGCCTCTACCACGTGGTCACGCCGGCCATCGCCAAGCACGACTTGCTCCATCTGATTGCCGACGCCTTCAAGATGGACGTGCGGATTACGCCGGCGGCCGAACCGTTCAGCGACCGCTCGTTGAACGGCGATGGCTTCCGTGTCGCGACCGGTTACGTGAGTCCTCCCTGGCCGCAGCTGGTTGCTGACCTGGCCGCCGACCCAACCCCCTATCCAGACTGGCTGCGACGGCTTGACCATGACTGACAATCAGAAACCGCTCGAAGGCCAGCACGTCCTGATCACGGGCGGCACCGGCTCCCTTGGCCAGGTGCTCACGCGCCGCGTCCTCGGCGGCGAGATGGGCCGGCCCGCACGGGTCGTGATCTTCTCCCGCGACGAAGCCAAGCAGCATTTCATGCGGCTGGCGCACCAGAACCGGAGCACGGCGACCGACGAGGTCATCTACCGCAACTCCCAGGACCTGCTCCAGTTCCAGATCGGCGACGTGCGCGACCGCTGGAGCGTGGCTTCGGTGCTGCGCGATGCCACCGTCGTGATCAACGCCGCGGCGCTGAAGCAGGTGCCCACCTGCGAGTACTTCCCGACCGAAGCGGTCCGCACCAACGTGCTCGGCCCTGAGAACATCATCTCGATCATCGAAACCCAGAAGCTGCCAGTGCATACCGTGGTCGGCGTCTCCACCGACAAGGCGTGCAAGCCCGTCAACGTCATGGGCATGACCAAGGCAATCCAGGAGCGGGTGTTCATCCAGGGCAACATGCGCTGCCCGGGCACGAGGATCGTCTGCGTCCGCTACGGCAACGTGCTGGCCTCACGGGGGTCGGTGATTCCGCTGTTCCACGACCAGATCCGGCGCGGCGGGCCCGTGACGATCACCACGCCGCACATGACCCGGTTCCTGCTGAGCCTGGACGACGCCGTCGATACGATCTTCGCGGCGATCCGCGAAGGCGAGGCCGGCGATACCTACATTCCGCGGGCGCCATCGGCGCGCATGACCGACCTGGCCAAGGTGCTGATCGGCGACCGCAAGGTCGAGACGCGGGTCACCGGCATCCGCCCCGGCGAGAAGACCCACGAGATCCTGATCAGCGAAGAAGAAGTGTTTCGCGTGAAGGACCGCGGCAAGTGGTACGCGATTGGTTCGCTGCTGCCGGAGATCGGCGCCACCGGATCGGCGCAGGCGGTCATCGACAAGGAGTTCAGCTCGCAGGACTACGTGTTAAGCGAACGCGCGCTGGCGGACATGCTGATCGCGCATCGGCTGATGGTCGACGACGCCGTCGACGAAGGCGAGCTGCTGCGATGAAAATCATGACCATCCTCGGCACCCGTCCGGAGATCATCCGGCTGAGCGAGGTCATCCGGCTGCTGGACGGCCACGCCGAGCACGTCCTGGTGCATACCGGGCAGAACTACGATGCCAGCCTGAGCGACCGGTTCTTCGCCGAGCTCGACGTGCGCGCCCCCGACGAGCACATGGGCATCCGCGAGACCGGCATCGGCGCCCAGATCGGACGCATCCTCGAGCACGCCGAGGCGCTGTTCCGCCGCCATCGCCCGGATCGGTTGCTGATCCTCGGCGACACCAACAGCGGCATGGCCGCCATCATCGCGCGGCGGCTCGGCATTCCCGTGTACCACATGGAAGCCGGCAACCGTTGTTTCGACGATCGCGTGCCCGAGGAAGTGAACCGGCGCGTCATCGATCACAGCAGTTCGGTGTTGATGCCGTACACTGAGGGCAGCCGCCGGAACCTGCTCGCCGAAGGCATTGCCTCGTCGCGGATTGTCGTGACCGGCAATCCCATCAAGGAAGTGATGGATCGCCACGCCGCCGGGATCGCCGCGAGCCCGGTGCTGGCGGCGCTTGGCCTCGAGCCGCGCCAGTATTTGTTGGTCACGGCGCACCGCGCCGAGAACGTCGACAACGAGTCGCGCCTCCGCAGCCTGGTGACGGCCCTCGCCGAACTGCACGCCCGCTTCCAGATGCCGGTTGTGTGCTCGACCCACCCCCGCACGAGGGCGCGCCTCGAGGGTTTCGGCATCACGGTAGCCGCCGGCCTTCGGTTCGCGCCGCCGTTCGGGTTCTGTGACTTCGTGAAGCTCGAGACCGAGGCGTTCTGTGTGCTGTCGGACAGCGGCACGGTGCAGGAAGAGGCGTGCATTCTCGGTGTGCCGAACGTGACCATTCGCGACGTCACCGAGAGGCCAGAGACTGTGGAGTGCGGTTCCAACCTTCTCGCTGGCGTCACCACCGACTCGATTGTCGCGGCGGTCGCGATCGTGACGGCCCGTCCGGCAGGCTGGACCCCGCCCGCCGAGTACCTGCGGACCAATGTCGCCGAGACCGTCTGCCGTGTTGTGCTGGGCGACCGCCCGCCGGACCTCGCCGAGGTCGAATGGCGCGCCAAGGCGCGGTTGTAGGACTCAGACTTCCCGGATGAACATTCGCCATGCCCTTGCCGTGCTGCGGGCCCACCCGCGCCCGGCGCGGTTGGCCGCGCCCCGTGCCCTCGAGTGGGCGGGTCTGAGCCATTTCCTGACCATCCCGCAGGACGGGTACGTCCTTCGTTTCTATCCGACCAATACCTCGGCCAACTTGTGGGTCCATGCCGGGCCCCGGGTCCACGAACTGACCCTGTTTCGCGACTATTGCCGGCCGGGCGAAACGGCGGTCGATGTCGGCGCCAATATCGGCGAGGTCAGTCTATTGCTCGGAAAGGCCGTCGGGCCGTCGGGCCGCGTGTTTGCGTTCGAGCCGAACCCGAGGATTTACCGATACCTGCTGGGCAACCTGGCCCTGAACCAGCGCGTCAACGTGGACGCGCGCAACCTCGCAATGGGCGCCGAATCGGCCACCGTCCTGATGTCAGACGGCAAGCGCGACGACATGAATCGCGTTGACGAATCCGGCACGCTCGCGGTCGTCTGTTCGACCCTCGATACCGAAGTGCCGCCCACTGGCCGGATCGCCCTGCTCAAGATCGACGTTGAGGGTAGTGAGCTTCGTGTCCTCGAGGGCGGCCTCGACACGATTGCGCGAACCTCGTGCATCAACTGCGAGATGGGCGAATCCCACTACCGACGCTATGGCTACGGCATGGGCGACGTGATTGGCTTCCTGCGCGGCAAGGGGTTTGACACCTTCGTGGAGTCGCCAGCGAAGAGACTCCGGCGAGTCGATTCGACGTTTGCCGAGAGTGGCGGCCACGAACTGATCGCTGTGCGCGAGATTGACGAGTTCGTCGCGCGCACGGGATGGCGAGTCCACTGAGCGGCGCTAACCGCGGACCGAGAGTGCCGATCACCGCGATCGTGACGGCGTTCGACCGCGTTCCGCAAACCATCGAGACCCTCCGCCGTTTGCGCGCCTGCCGGCCGGCGCCGGCGCAGGTCATCGTGCATGTTGACGGCAACCGGCAGCAGTGCGCGGCGGCCATCCGCCAGGCGGACCCCGCCGCCGAAGTGATTGTCAGTGTCGACAACGTCGGACCCGGTGGCGGCCGCAACAAGCTGATCGCCGCGTCGGCCCATGAGATCGTCGCTAGTTTTGACGATGACTCCTATCCGATCGATGCCGACTACTTCGCGCGGCTGGGCGCCGTGTTCCATGCGTTCCCAGACGCATCGGTCGTGACCAGCCGTGTCTACCACAGCGACGAGACGGTTGAGCCCGCCGCCAAGACCGCCGAGTGGCTTGCGGACTTTGAAGGCTGCGGCTGCGCCTATCGCCGCGAGCACTACCGTGAGGCGGGGGGCTATGTGCCCTTGGTCACTGCCTACGGAATGGAAGAAGTTGATCTGGCGTTGCGCCTCCATGCGCGTGGCCGCCGCGTGCTACGGACGCCCTGGCTGCGGGTGTTTCACGATACCGATCGCGCTCGCCATGCGGATCCGGTGGTGACCGCCGCGAGTGTCTCCAACACACTGCTGTTGAGTTTCCTGCGCTATCCGGTGAGCCTCTGGGGCGTTGGACTGCTGCAGTGCGCCAGTCGCATTCAATGGCTCCTGCGCCATGGCCGGCGCCGCGGTGTGCTGCGCGGCCTGGCTGCCGCACCCGCCACGCTGTTTGCCATGCGCGCGCAACGGCAAGTGCTTCCTTCGCGCGCGGTCCGTTCGTATTTGCACCTTCGGCGGCATCACGTGGCAGCGGCCTGGCGTAGCGGCCCGTTGGCGCCGGCCGCTCAATCCACTCTTGGCGATCCGGTGTGACGCGAAACAGGCAGTGGATCTGCTGCCAGCTGGGCGCCCGCGAGCATTACGCGGTGCCTCGGGCCCTGCATCTCCGCGGTCGCCTGCGGATGATGGTGACCGACGCGTGGATTCGGCCGGGGAGCCCGGTCGCTCATGTCCCCGGGCAGTTACCCCGACGACTGGCCGAGCGATATCACCCTGACCTCGATTCCGCCGATGTCAGGGGCTTCACGCCGGCCCTCGTGCGGCAGGAGGTCGAGTGGCGGCTGCGGCGGCGGGGCGGCTGGGACTTGATGATCGCGCGCAACGAGTGGTTCCAGGATGCTGCCGCCGGTCTGCTGGCGACGGTTGAAACGCGCCGACCGGAGCAGGTCGCGGTCTTCGCTCATGCGTATTCGGCGCGAGCGGTCTTCCAACTGGCCAAGCAGCGCGGGTGGGTCACCATGCTGGGCCAGATCGACCCCGGAGAAGATCACTTCGCCATCGTCCGTCGGCTCGCCGACGCGGCGCCGCAATATGGAGCGCCGCCGATTGGGCCGCCGATTGAGTACTTCGAGCAGTGGCGCGAGGAGTGCGCGCTGGCCGATCACATCATCGTTAACTCGGACTGGTCGCGCCAGGCGGTCATCCGCGCGGGCGTCACCGCCGCGAAGTTGCACGTGCTGCCGCTGGCGTACGAAGACCGCGGCGGGCAGGTCGCCGCGCCGCGCACCTACCCTGATCGGTTCTCCCAGGAGCGACCGTTGCGGCTGCTGTTTGTCGGCAGCGTCTCGGTGGTCAAGGGTGCTGCGCAACTCCTCGAAGCGATGTCGGTGGTCGCGGACCTGCCGGTCAGGCTGACGCTGGTCGGAGAACGCGCCATGGCGATTCCCGCGGCCTGGTCGGCGCTGCCCGCTGTCACGTTTACCGGGGCGGTCCCTCGCAGCGAGATCGCGACCTACTACCATTCGAGCGACGCCCTGGTCTTCCCGTCGCATTCGGATGGCTTCGGCATGGTGCAAATCGAGGCGCAAGCCGCCGGCCTGCCGATCGTGGCGTCTCCCTTTTGCGGTCGCGTCGTTGACGCCGGGGTCAACGGGATCATGCTGCCGGAAGTGACCGCGCACGCGATTGCGGCGGCGATCCGCTCACTGGTCGAGAATCCTTCCCGCATGACTGGTTACTCTTCCCGTTCGGTTGAGGCCGGCGCCTCGGGGCTGATGCAGCTGGGGGCGGCATTGCTGCGCCTCACTCAGGCATGAGCAGCCGGCACCGCGCTCTCGATCCCTGGTATCTCGAGCACCTGGTCTGCCCCAGGGATCACCAGCCTCTTACTCAGCTGGGCCCCAGCCTGGCCTGTGCCCGGCACCACCGCTATCCGGTCATCGACGGCGTGCCGGTGATGCTGCTGGAGGAGAACCTGCCGGCGATCGACATCTCTGCGCGGTCCCTGCACGCGGTGGAGTCGGTGGCGGCGGATCGGCCCGCTCTGCACCTCGAGACCCTCAGCCTGAGCGATGATGAACGGCTCGGCATCATGGAGTTGGCAAACGAGCACCCGCGGATTGATCCGGTCGTGGCCTACCTGGTCGCTGCGACGAACGGATTGATGTACAGGCACCTGATCGGGTCGCTCGATCGATACCCGATTCCACTGCTGCCGTTGCCGCATGGCGACGGCCGTCGCCTGCTGGACGTGGGCTGCAGCTGGGGCCGATGGAGCCTGGCGGCGAGCGAGCGCGGTTACGATGTCGTCGGCCTTGACCCATCGCTCGGCGCGGTCCTGGCGGCTCGTCGCGTCGCCGGCGCGCTACGCCGGCCGGCGCGCTATCTGGTCGGCGCCGCCCGCCATTTGCCCTTTGCCTCCGGCACTTTCGACTTCACCTATTCATATAGCGTCCTCCAGCACTTCTCGCGCACGGATGCCGGCCGCGCGACCGCCGAGATGGCTCGTGTGCTGCGGCCGGGCGGCGTCGCGAAGGTGCAGATGCCGTCGCGCGCCGGGCTGCGTTGCCTCTATCACCAGGCGCGGCGCGGCTTCCGCGAAGCGACGGGCTTTGAAGTGCGCTATTGGTCGCTGCCGCAGCTACGCGAATTGTTTAGCAGCGTCGGACCAGCGCGGTGTGACGTCGATTGCTTCTTCGGCATCGGGCTGCAGTCGTCGGACGCGCCACTGATGACGCCGGCATTGCGTCTGGTGTTGCGGTTATCTGAAACGCTGAAGGCCGCGAGTGGTTTCTTCCGCCCGCTCGTGTGGGTGGCGGACAGCGTGTTCGTCGAGGCGAAGAAGCCGGTGCCGCGGGCGCGATGACGGCACGCCGGATCAGGGTGGTGTTCTGCTGGACCGAAGTGTCCGGCTACATGGCCGCCTGCTGGCGCGCATTCGCTGCCATTCCAGGTGTCGACCTGCACGTCGTCTGTCTGGACAGCGTGTCGGACAACCCGTTACCGTTCGACATCGCATCCGTGATGACCGGCCTGTCGCATGAGGTCTTCGATGGACGCGCCACTACGGCGGACCGTCGCCTGAGATCGGCCGTCACGGAGCCTCGGCCGGACGTCGTGGTGTTGTGCGGCTGGATGCACCGGCCTTACACACAGTTGATCGCCGCGCCAGACCTGGCGGCGTCGCGGCTTCTGCTCGGCATGGATTCCCCATGGAGCGGTTCACTCGCGCAGCGGTTGGCGTGGCTCCGTTTGCGGCACGTTGCGAAGCGTGTCGATCTGGTGGTTACCGCCAGCGAGGGCAGTGCCGAATACGCGCGTCGCATCGGTGTACCAGACCACCGGCTTCGTCGGGGGTATTACGGGTTCGACTACAGCCGGTTTGCCGACACCGCCTCGGGCCGCAGCACGCCGTGGCCGCGGCAGTTCCTGTTTGCCGGGCGCTACGCACCTGAGAAGGATCTGCGGACATTGATCGAGGCTTACACCGCGTACCGGAGTCAGGTTGCGGATCCGTGGGGCCTGACCTGCTGCGGGACCGGCCCCGAGGCGCACCGTCTGACCGGGAGACCGGGTGTCTTGGATCTCGGGTTCACCGAGCCGGACGCGCTTCCGGAGTTGTTCGCTCGCCATGGCGCCTTCGTCCTGCCTAGCCGGTTCGAGCCATGGGGCGTGGTGCTGGCCGAAGCGGCTGGTGCTGGTCTGCCGGTGATCTGTTCGGCGGCCTGCGGCGCTTCGTTCGACCTGGTTCGCTCGTACTACAATGGCATCGTGGTGCCGGTCGGCCGCCCCGACGCCCTCGCAGCCGCCTTCACGTGGACCCATGAGCACGCTGCGGAGCTGCCCGAGATGGGCCGGCGAGGGCAAACGCTGGCCAAGGCATTTTCGGCGGAAGCGTGGGCAGATCGCTGGTATCAATACGTCCTCGAAGCCATGAGCGCAGAGGCATCCCGCTCGTGAACACCGATCACGGCCGGTCGCCTCTCTGATGTGTGGCATCGCCGGAATTCTGACGCGCGAGGCTGATGGGGCGGCGAGTGGCCCCGCGGTGGCGCGAATGCTGCGCGCGATCGAGCACCGCGGGCCGGACGATCGTGGTACCTGGCAGTCGCCGTCGGGCCAGGCGTCTTTCAGCCATGCGCGATTGTCGATCCTCGACTTGAGCGCCGCCGGGCATCAGCCGATGTCAACGCCTGACGGGCGCTTCACCATCGTCTTCAACGGCGAGATCTACAACTTCCGCGCCTTGCGCAAGGCCCTCGAGCAGCGGGGTGCCGTGTTCCAGACTCGCAGCGATACCGAGGTCATCCTGCGGGCGTACGAAGCCGAGGGCCCGCAATGCGTCAGCCAGCTGCGCGGCATGTTCGCGTTTGCCCTGTGGGACGAACGCGAGCGGACGTGCCTGCTCGCCCGGGATCGATTCGGCATCAAGCCGCTGTACTACAGTGCATCGCCACGCCGGCTGGTCTTCGCGTCCGAGATGCGGGGCCTGCTTGCCTCCCGCCTCGTCTCACGCGACCTGGATCCGCAGGGCGTCTACGGCTACTTTCGCAGCGGATCAGTCGCCGAACCTCGCACACTCCTGAGGGACGCGCGCTGCCTCGAGGCCGGACAACTCGCCATCTGGCGCGCCGGCACAATCTCGTCGCAGCGCTATTGGCAAATTCGCTTCGACCCGCCGGCTGTTCCGGAAGCCGACCCGGTGGCGGCGACGCGGCGGGCACTGGTCGATTCGGTCGCGCATCACTTCGTCAGCGACACCAAGGTTGGCATCTTCCTGAGTGGCGGCATTGACTCGACGGCGCTGGTGGCGCTGGCGCGGGACGCGACTGCGGAAGACCTCCAGACCTTCTCGCTGACGTTTCCCGGCCTGGCGGCGGACGAGGGCGAACTTGCGCGCCAGACCGCCCGGCGGTTTGGCACGACACACACCGAATGGGCCATCGACGGCGACACCGGGCGTGAGCTGTTCCAGAAGTTCCTGGACGCGGCCGATCAGCCGAGCATCGACGGCATGAACACGTTCGCGGCGGCACAACTCGCGCGCGCACACGGCGTGAAGGTGGTGCTGTCAGGCATCGGCGGTGACGAGCTGTTTGGAGGCTATCCGTCGTTCACGGCCGTGCCGCGGTTGGCGCGCTGGAACCGCTGGCTCAGTCTTGCCGGGCCGATTCGGCCGGCTCTCGGCCGTGCGGTCGAACTCGCCGCGCCCAACCATCGCTGGCGCCGCGTCGGTGATGCGATGGGCGAGGCCCCGACCCTGCGCAATGCCTACACCACCTTCCGCGGTATCTTCACTCGTGCCGAGTCACGGCAGATGGCCGCGCGATATTGCGGCGTCGGCGCTGCCGGCGAGGCCCCGGAATCCGATGCGGATGGCGCCGCCCGCGGTGATCCGCGCGACCAGGTCTGCCAGCTCGAGTTCAGCCTCTACACTCGCAACCAGTTGCTGCGCGACGCAGACGCGATGAGCATGGCGTGGGGCCTGGAGATCCGCGTTCCGTTCCTGGACGGCCCGCTCGTCGACATGTTGACGGGCATCCCGGCGGCGATCCGGCTCCGGCCGCACAAGCACCTCCTCCTTTCGGCCGTTCCCGAGATTCCGTCGTGGGTGACTGAGCGGCCGAAGCAGGGCTTCATGTTTCCGTTCGAATATTGGCTCAAGGACAACTGGCGCGACATATTCTCGGAGATCGGGGCGCGGAGTCCTGTGCCGCTCGAAACCTGGTATCGCAAGTGGTGTGTTTTCGCGCTGGAGTCGTGGATGTCGAAGATAGATCGGGCGGCTCATGTTTAGGTTCGCAGACGGACGGTCGGGCGCGATCCTCGGCTGCCTGTTGTCGCTGATCGGCACCTACGTTGCGGCGTATCTGCTGTTCCCCGACAACCCCACTCCGCGAGGCGCGCTCATGGTCCCGGGTTCGGTGCTGGCCGCGGCCAGCATCCTGGTGCCCGTGCTGCGAGGGCTGGGCGGCAGTTCCTCGACGACCAACGCCGAGAACGTCGTCGCCTTCGGCTTCGTGTTCTGGCTGTTGTTGGACTTGATCCAGGGTGCCTATGCGCTCGACGAGGCGAAGGACGACAGCCTGCGAATGGCGCTGGTGGCGGTTGGCATTTCCTCGGCGGCGATGTGGCTGGGGGCCGCTTCAGCGCCTTGGCGCATTCCCCGCTGGATCGCGGACGGCGTGGATGTGCAAATGAGCGCCGACACGATCGCGAAGGCCGTGCCGATCTGTTTTGCCCTCGGCATGTTCAACTTCCTTTACTCGGTCGACTTCGACATTCCAGAAATGTTCTCGTATGTCGGCCAGCAGCGGTGGGCCATGCCCTGGAGCCGCGGCCAGCTTGGCGGATGGGAGTCGTTTCGCGACCAGGCCCAGTACTTCGGCTACGTGCTGCCGAGCCTGACCGCGTTGTTGATCGCGCGACGCGGCCTGATGAATTTCCAGAGCCTGTTTGCCGTTGCCTGCTCGGTCATCATGTTGATCTTCTTGTCGACCGGCGGTGGCCGTCGCATCGTCGGTGTCACCGGCGGCGCTGCTCTGATGGTCTGGGTACAAGCCAACCCCGGCCTTCGGCTGCGCAACTTCCTGGTGGTCGGGATCGGCGCCCTCGCACTGGCGTGGACCGCACAGTTCATGCTGAACATCCGAACCACCGGGTTTGAGTCGTTCACCCAGAGCGAAAGCGAGTACGACTACTTGCACGTGGATGACAACTTCCTTCGGTTGGCCCAGGTCATCGAGTTGGTTCCCTTCAGGCGTCCCTTTGTCCAACACCGGCAGATCGTATTGACGCTGATTCGTCCCATTCCGCGAGTCTTCTGGCCTGGTAAACCGACCTCGGCCGGCTTCGATCTACCCACCGAAGTGGGGATGAAGGGCGTCAGCTTGTCGATGTCGATTATCGGTGAGTGGTACATCAGCTACGGGTGGTGGGCCGTCGTGTTTGGTGCGTGGCTGCACGGGCGCCTGGCGGCAATGGCTAATACGCTTCGCGACCTAGGGAATCGGGTCGGCAATCCGATCGTCTATTCGCTCGCGGTGATGGTGCTGATGGCCGGCCAGCGGTCCATGCAGGACCTGGTACTCATGAGTTACGCGCTCGTAGCCTGGTGGGCCGTCAGCCGCTACACCGCCAAGAAGCATCCGGTCCCCACCTACACTCGGTGAGGATTCTCCAGGTCGTTGCGTCGTACCTGCCAGCGACGCGCTATGGCGGCACCATCGTATCGGTCCATGGCCTGTGCAAGGCGCTCGCCTCGCGCGGCCATGACGTGCACGTCTTTACGACGAGCGTCAATGGCGCTGGCGATTCGGCGGTCGAGCACGACGTGCCGGTCGACATCGATGGCGTCAAGGTGTGGTATTTCCGGTCGCGCCACCTTCGCCGGTTGTATTGGTCGCCGCCGCTTGGCCGGGCTCTGCGCGAGCGTATCGCCGAATTCGACATCCTCCACACGCACGCGATTTACTTGTGGCCGATGTGGGCCGCGGCCCGGCACGCCCGCAGCGCCGGCGTGCCGCACGTGATCTCTCCCCGAGGCATGCTGGAGAAGGACCTGATCGAGCGCAAGAGCGCCCTGTGGAAGTCGGCGTTGATCGGGTTCAAGGAACGCCGCATCCTCGAAGGTGCCTCGGCCATCCATGTGACCAGCGGCCGGGAAGCAGAGCAGGCGATGGCGTTTGGATTCAACCTGCCCCCCGTGATCGAGATTGCGAACGGCGTGGACACACAATTACCCCAAGCCGATGGATCGTCGGCGGCCATTCGCGACCTGACGGCCGGGCCGCCGTTCGTGCTGTTTCTGGGACGAGTCAACTGGAAGAAGGGCCTTGATCGGCTGGTGAACGCGTTGCCGCATGCCCCAGGCGTACGGGCCGTGATCGCTGGCAACGACGAAGAGGGCTACGGCGCGCAGCTACTCGCCCAGGCGCAACGCCTGGGTGTGGCTGACCGCATCACTTTTGCCGGGCCTGTCTGGGGCACCGACAAAGCCGCGTTGCTGCGGGCGGCGCGGCTGCTCGTGCTGCCGTCGTACTCCGAGAACTTCGGCAACGTCATCGTCGAGGCCTGGGTCGCCGGGTGTCCGGTCGTGGTCACGCCGGAAGTCGGGTTAGCCGACTACATCCGCAAGGCGGGCGGCGGATGGGTGGTCGAGGGCAGTCCGACAGCGTTGGGGTCGCAACTGGCGGCAGCCGGCGCCGACCGGGAATTGTGCGCCCGCACAGGCGAGATCGGCCGGCAACTGGCCGGCGCGGATTTCGCCTGGCCGCGAATCGCGCAGAAGATGGAGAGTGCGTACTTTGACATCATCCAACAGCGCCGCCGAACCGAATGAGGGTGCAGTCATCGTGACCGATCGCAGCGACGAATCTCGGGTACTTCAGTCGTGGGGCGAGGATGGCAGCGGCCCCATGAACGGGGCGGTCGGTCACGGCGTGGCGCACGCGGTGCTTGAGCTGATCCGGACGCGGCCGGGGGTGTCCACCATCTGTGATCTCGGGTGCGGGAACGGTTACCTGGCCGGCCAGCTCGGCGCCGCCGGTTACCGCGTGGAAGGTGTTGATGCCTCCGAACGACTGATCGGCATTGCCGTGGCGAATCATGACTCGGCCCGGGTCCGGTTTCGGCGGGGGCTCTTTGGCGAGCCGCTCGCACGCCAGTTGGCTCAGGAGCAGGTGTTCGACTTAGTCGTCTCGGTTGATGTCATCGAGCATCTCTATCGGCCGCGAACCCTGATCGATACTGCCGCCGCCCTGCTCAACCCTGGTGGCCACCTGATCATTTGTACGCCGTACCACGGCTATCTCAAGAACCTGGCGATCGCCGCCCTTGGCCAATGGGATAGCCATCACAGCGTCCATTGGGATGGTGGTCATATCAAGTACTTCAGCCCCACTACCTTGAGCCGCATGGTCGAGGACCGATTCGCGCTCGAACGGCTGCATTATCACGGACGGCTGCCGTGGTTGTGGAAGAACATGATCCTGGTCGCGACCAAGCGGGGCTGATTGCCGGTTCCCATCACTGCCGTTGTGCTGACGTTCAACGAAGCGCCGAACATCGCGCGGACGTTGTCGCGCCTCGCGTTTGTCACCGAGATCGTCATCGTCGACAGCGGCAGCACTGACGCGACGCGTGAGATCGCCGCGTGCGACCCCCGTGTCAGGTTGTTCAATCGCGTGTTCACGACCCACGCCGAGCAGTGGAACTTCGGCCTCCACGAGACGGGGATCAGCACCGAGTGGGTGCTTGCCCTCGATGCGGATTTCGTGCTGTCGGACGAAGCCATCGCCGAGATTCAGGGACTGGTGCCTGGCGACGGCGTCAACGGCTATTGGGCGTCGTTTCAGTACTGCATTGATGGAGTGCCGCTGCGCGGCGCTGCCTATCCGCCAGTGCTCGTCCTCTATCGGCGTGCCCGGGCCCGCTACCGCCAGGACGGCCACACGCAGCGCGTGCAGGTCGAAGGCACGGTGGGCGCGCTGACGGGATTGATTCAACACGACGACCGCAAGCCGCTCGCGCAGTGGCTCGCATCGCAGTCGCGCTACATGCGCCTCGAAGGGGACAAGCTGGCCGAGACGCCCGACGCGTCACTAGCCATCGTGGATCGGCTGCGGAAGGCGATCGTGATCATGCCACCGCTGATGTTCATCTACTGCTACTTCGTCCGCGGCGGGGTACTCGACGGCAAGGCGGGACTGTACTACGCGCTGCAGCGGTCGGCCGCGGAGCTGATTCTCTCGCTCTACCTGATCCGGCGCCGGCTTGATGCTACCTAGGATCGTGTCCGGGTAATCCGTGCAAATCGGTGTCTAATCGGTGGTAATCGATGGCCTAGCTGGCGAGGCGGGCGAACAAGGCGCGGCGCGCGGGTGGGTGTTTCAGCAGCGCCAGGATGAAGTCGCGGTGCTTGTTGAAACGCGCCGTTTGCCGGACGATCGGCAGAATGCCGTCGGTCGTCGCCAGGGTGAACAACGCGTCGATGTCGGTGTCGCGCATCTTCTGGGCGACGAAGCGCAGGGCCAATTGCGCACTGAACTCCGACTGGAAGCGTCCCCGCCACCGCCGTTCGTATTCCTTCAGGGCGCCCGCCGTGAGGTTGCCGTCGGCGAGCCGCGCCCCCAGGATCTCCGCCGCAA
The DNA here is from genome assembly GCA_038919385.1 of Vicinamibacterales bacterium. GTDB lineage: Bacteria > Acidobacteriota > Vicinamibacteria > Vicinamibacterales > UBA2999 > 12-FULL-67-14b. Next base: position 18,436 of record JBCKZH010000072.1, read on the forward strand.
TCTCGCCGCTGACGACGCTGTCCACGGTCAGGTTCGTCGCACCGGCCGGACATTCATTCGAGTACACGACCGCCACCACCGAAGCGGTCGTGATCGACCGCGCCGCCTTCGATGCGGCGCTGGCCGAGAAGGCCGTGGCGGCGGGCGCGCAAGTGGTCCGTGGACAGCGGGTGATCGCCGTCGAGCCAGTCACCGGCGGCGTCGAGATCACCTTCGCCGGCCACGCACCGGTTCACGCCCGCACGGCGATCCTGGCCTGCGGCGCCAACTACACC
>JBCKZH010000073.1:0-18571 GCA_038919385.1 Vicinamibacterales bacterium
TACGTTCGACGACACTAGCAAGAACGGTGTGGCCAACCCGATCGCGCTGATGTACGAGTTAATTCGCAAGGACCCGCGAAACGCAGAGCGGATCCTTCCGTACATCGGCGGGGAAGAGGTCAACGACAGCCCAGCACACGCCCATCATCGCAACGTCATCAACTTTGGGCAGATGTCAGAGGAAGAGGCGCGCCAGTGGCCTGACTTGATGGCCATCATCGAGGCGAAGGTGAAACCTGAGCGCCTCGAGAACAACCGCGAAGGTTACCGCAAGAACTGGTGGCAATATGCCGAAAAACGTCGTGAGCTCTACGAAGCCATTCGTGGCCTCGACCGAGTGCTTGTCGTCAACTGCGGCGCCACTCCCCACATGAGCTTCACGTTTCTTCCGACCGGCATGGTCTACGCCAATTCGCTTGCCGTAGTGGCCGAATCCTCGGTCGCCGGATTCGCGGTGTTGCAGTCGCGAGTCCATGAAGTGTGGGCGCGCAATTTCGGGTCATCCATGAAGGATGATCTTCGCTACACTCCAACGGACTGCTTCGAGACCTTCCCATTCCCCTCCAAGTGGGAGTCCAGCGAGCCCATCGAGCCTGCCAGCCGTGAATACTACGACTTCCGCGCGGCCCTGATGGTCCGCAATAACGAGGGTCTGACCAAGACCTACAACCGCTTCCACGACCCCGACGAACACGACTCGAACATCGTCAACCTGCGCGAACTCCACGCCGCCATGGACCGCGCCGTCCTCGACGCATATGGCTGGACGGACATCCGGCCCACGTGCGAGTTCATCCTCGACTACGAGGATGAAGAGGACGAGCCTGGCAAGGTGAGCAAGAGGAAGAAACCGTGGCGGTACCGCTGGCCGGATCAAATCAGGGACGAGGTACTCGGCCGACTATTGGAGCTGAACGCGGACCGTGCTAGAGAACAGCAGGCGCGGCCCGCCCCGATGCGCGCAGAAGCGAAACTCAAGAAGTCCTTCGGAACCCCCTTGCTTGACTCAGACGAATAGCACTGTCTAGGAGGAAACCTTGGCCAAGCCCGAGCAGTTCAAGTTCAGGAGGATCGACCAAATAGGCGCGCTTGACGCCCAGCAGGACGGCGTTTACCTCCCGCACTGCTTTATTGATACGGGAGATATCGACGTGTTGCTGGATTGCCGCGACCCGCGTCGGATCGTTGTGGGTCGAACTGGCTCAGGTAAGACGGCACTGATGCGGCGAATTGCCGAGAAGGTTGACCGCGTAAGCGTGCTACAGCCGGAGCATCTTGCGCTGAACTACATTTCGAATTCGACGATCTTGAGGTTCGTGCACGGCCTCGGCGTTAAACTTGACCCGTTTTTCAGACTTCTTTGGCGACATGTGCTGATCGTTGAGATTCTCAGAGGGCATTCTGGGATTGTCTCTAAAGACAGCAAGGCGAACTTCCTAGAACGCTTATATGAGCGGGTCGCTGGGAAACCCATCCAGGTGACCAAGTTTAAGCGTGCGATGGACTACCTCGAAAAGTTTGGCGGCGAATTCTGGCAAGACACCGAACACCGGATCAAGGAGGTGACAGAGACTGTCGAGAAGGACATCAAGGCTGCGGTGAGCATTCCAGGCGGATCCCTTCTCTCTGTCGGCGCGGAAGCATCAGGACACTTATCGACGGTCGAGAAGCAGGAGATTGTCACCAGAGCTCAGACCGTGGTCAACCGAATCCAGGTCAGGGAACTCACTGAGATGTTAGAGGTACTGGACGCGGTTCTCGACGACCCGCAACAGCGCTATTACGTGTTGGTGGACCGTTTGGACGAAGATTGGGTCGACGATCATCTTCGATACGGCCTGATCCGCGCTCTGATCGAGACAGTGCGCGAGTTTCACAAGATTCGTCACGCCAAGGTAATCGTTGCTCTTCGACTTGACCTGTTGGACAGGGTATTTACCGCGACCAGGGACGCGGGCTTTCAGCAGGAGAAATACGAAACTGAGCTTCTGCGGATTCGCTGGACACGCGAGGGCCTAACCAGAGTGCTGGACTCGAGAATTAACCACCTGGTAAAGAGAACCTACACCAACAAGCTGGTAACCCACCGCGATGTGCTTCCGGCAAAGGTCGGCAGGCAACCAACGATCGACTACATGCTCGAGCGCACGCTAATGCGGCCGCGCGACCTGATTCAGTTCTTCAATGAATGTATCCAGCAAGCCGAGGATAAGCCGGTGATTATTGAGAAGGCGGTGCGGGCGGCCGAGGGGGAGTATTCAAGGGGTCGGCTGGGCTCACTTGCCGACGAGTGGTTCACTGAGTTCCCCAATTTGATGATGCTGAAGGAACTCTTCAAGAACCGCGCATCGGTGTTCGCCGTCGGAGACATCTCCAGTTCGGAAGTGGAGGACTATTGTCTCCAATCTCTTACGCAATCAAAGTTCAAGGGAACCGATCAGATTTCAGAGGCCGCGGGCGAGGTAATCGACCGTCAGATGGAGCCCAGAGCGTTTGTCTTGAACGCCATCGAGTTGATGTATCGAATTGGCTTCATCGGTCTGAAGCTTGATGCCACACAGCCGATGGTCTGGTCGGTCGACGGCCGTCGCAGTATTTCGACCGCCGAGATTACGGAGTCGACAAAAGTCCAAATACACCGTTGTTTTTGGAGAGTGTTGGGGATCGCAGATCGGTCAAACGAGTCCGAAGGCGTGGAGTCCGGTCACAGTAAGGGCTAGATCTATGCCAAGCGAGGAGTTGATTCGATGATGAACACGGACCCGTTGCCCGTGGTCTCTGTGCCATGGTTTGGCACGCGAAGACTGGCTCGTTCACTAATGCTCGAAGTGGCCGCACTACGAACCGAGCGAGATGATCTGCGTGCTCAAATGGCGCGGCTGGGCGCCCTGTCCGTGATCGAACTGGAAGCCAAGTCCAAGGAGATCGAGGCCGACATCGCGGCGCAACGTGTCCGGCTGGAGCGTGAACGCGAGGCTGAGAAGACCGCGGTCGAGGTTCTGAAGAAGCAGCTCGCTGAAGCTCGCAAGGCCATCATCGAGACCGAAGATCTCGCGCTGCTTCAGGAGGCGGGCGTCTATCACTACAGGCATCCGTTGACCGATGCCGTGGCCTACGAGAAGGAGCTCGATGAAGTTGACGCCGAGATGAAAGAGATGACGCGCAAAGACGGCGGCGCGGTGCTTGCCATCACGAGCTGGTCGGTGAATGGTTCAGCAGCCGAGGGCAAGAAGATGGTGCGGGACTTCTCCAAGCTGATGCTTCGGGCCTTCAACGCCGAGGCAGACACGCTGGTCCGCGGCTTGAAACCCTACAAGCTTGACGGCGCGGTGGAGCGGCTCAACAAAGTGGCCGACACCATCGAGCGGCTCGGCAAGACCATGCAGATCCGGATATCGACGCCGTACCGTCAGTTGCGTAATAGGGAACTCGAACTCACCGCTGACTTTCTGCAAAAACAAGCCGAGGACAAGGAAGCCGAACGAGTCGAACGAGAACGCCTGCGGGAGGAACGGAAGGCGCAGCAGGAGTTAGAACGCGAGCGCGAGCGACTGGAGAAGGAGCGTAAGCACTTCGTGAATGCCTTTGAAGCTCTTGTAGCTAAAGGTGACGAGGCTGGGGCCGCACGCCTCCAGGAGCAGCTAAACGACGTGCAGAAAGCCATCGAGGATGTCGACTACCGAGCGGCGAACATCCGCGCCGGCTATGTATATGTGATCTCGAACATCGGCTCATTCGGTGAGGAGATAGTCAAGGTGGGCATGACTCGGCGGCTGGACCCGAACGAGCGCATCAAGGAGCTCAGTGACGCCTCGGTGCCCTTCAATTTCGATGTTCACGCTCTGTTCTTTTCCAAGGATGCCGTGGGCATCGAGACGGCCATGCATGAACGGCTGGCGGACTGCAGAATAAACATCGTCAACCGTCGCCGCGAGTTCTTTCGCGCGACACCGCTGGCCGTGAAGGCTCATCTGGCGGAATTGGCGGGCGAGTTGCTGCAGTTCTGCGATCTGCCTGAGGCTCTTGAATATCGCCAGTGCTTGGCGCAGTTGCGGAAGGTGACCCAGAGCCCGACCGTGTCCTAGCCGGAGCGACGTCGACCGGAGACGGCGATCCCCGCCAAGCCATTTTGCGTCATGCACTCAGTGGTATTATCCGACCGAGTCCACAAGTGCCGACCGCCGACCAAGTAAAGGCTCTAGTTAAGAGTCACGCCGAAGGCGACGAACAACGCTTCTACTCGGTCGCCCTTCAGGTGGCCGCCCAGGCCGCCCGGCAAGGCCACGGGAAATTTGCACAGGAACTCCGCGACGTCATCGATCGCGCCCGAGCCGAAGGCTTCCAGGCCATCGGGGGTCAGCGTGTTCGTCCGGTGCCGATGGTGCAACCGCGCGGGGAGCTCGCAGGTCTCCTCACCGCGGCTTACCCGAAGACCCGTTTGAGCGACATGGCGCTCGAAGACGGCGTCCGTGGCCGCATCGAGCGAGTGCTCACCGAGCAACGCCAGCGGTCGCACTTGCAGTCCCACGGACTAAGGCCCCAGCGTCGTTTACTGTTGGTCGGTCCCCCTGGAACGGGAAAGACCATGACGGCCGCTGTGTTTGCCGGCGAGCTGAGCCTCCCGCTCTTTGGCATTCAGCTACACAGTCTGATCACGAAGTACCTGGGTGAAACGGCAGCCAAGCTGCGGCTGATATTCGACGCGATCAGCGAGACCAGAGCTGTTTACCTGTTCGACGAGTTCGATGCCCTCGGAACCGACAGGGCTTCGCGCAACGAAGTCGGTGAGATTCGTCGCGTCCTCAACTCGTTCCTTCAGTTCATCGAACACGACGACTCCGACAGCATCATCGTCGCTGCAACAAATCACCCAGCACTACTCGACCGGGCTCTGTTGCGCCGCTTCGATTCGGTCATCAAGTACGCCCTGCCGACGCCTGCAGTTGCCTTGCAGATTCTCAAGAATCGACTCGCGCTGTTGAATACCGCGTCCGTGAAGTGGTCGGTGGTGGCCAGGTCTGCCACGAAGCTCAGTCAAGCGGAGTTGGCGCGCGCGTGCGAGAACGCGGTCAAGTCTGCCGTCATGGCTCGTCGCACCAGCCTGACGACGGCAGAGATCGTTCAGGCGCTCCAAGAGCGGCGCCTGTAAGAGATTGAAAAGGCTTGACTTGAGGCCAGCTATTCGCTAGATTTTCGCTATGGGAGGTGGACCAGTGGATACTCGGTTGGTCGTCCTCAATCGTCTGCTCGAAACACTCGCAGTGCCTGTCGACATGACCTCGATTGATGCGCGCAAGAAGATGCAGAAAGCGGTGTATCTAGCGCAGGCGTCAGGCCTGAAGCTTGGCTACGCACCGCAGTGGTTTGAACTTCTGAGCTCCGTGCACTTTCTTCGCAAGGTTCGCGGCTTGCCCACGCCAGATGCGAATGCGGTTCTACTGAAGGAGAAGCCAGAAGTGGCACCCTTCGCCGACAGGGCTGCCGAAGCCTTGGGAGCCGCACAGCTTTTGTAATCGGTAACCAGCGGTTCGAAACATCAAGCATCTCGGCCCCAACAGAGCATGAGGCAAGTGCCGCAATGGCAATGGTTTAGCGAGCTCGAGCCGCCGCCGGCCGTGGGAAGGATTATTCGTACTGCACGAAGGCCGTCCTTTGATCGTTTACATGGTGGGGGCGAGAATGCTGAATACACCTCGACGCCGAATGACGCAGGTTGGGAGACAGGGCTAGTTTTTTCGCGATGATTGAAGCGGCTTCGTCGGTCACAGAGCTGGACGCGAAAGAGTCCTCGGAACGTTTCCAAGAGTGGTGGGGCCACACGAATAAGGCTGCCAGGAGCGCCCTACGATCAATTCCTTCGGACATTTTGGAGGATGTCTTGCAAGATCTTGTCATCGAAGTTTTGGAACGACGCAAGCGTGGACAAGGCATTCCCAGTGTGGCTTTCGGAGTGCAGTTTGCGAAGTGGCGATCGTTAGATCGTTTACGGCGAAGGAGAGATGTTTCGTTGGAGCACGCGCCAGTAATGGTGGAATCACCTCAGCAAGAGGGCGCGCTCGCGATTCAAGAAATTCTCTCTGTCACCAAACAGCTTCCAGAGGCCCAGCGGGAGGCAGTGCGCCTTTGGATGGCTGGCCATGAGACTCGAGAGATAGCACGACTCACCGGAAAGAAGGAGACGACGATTCGGTCTCTTCTCAGGCACGCCCGCTACCGCTTAGCGATGGTTCTAGGAGAAAAATGATGGCCAATGCGTTGGGGTTTGAAGCACAGCTCTTCGAGCAATCAGTAAGACGACAGGTCATGAGTGGAGCCAGACTCAGCGGGATGGTGGCGTCCTGGGTCGCCATGTTAGTGGTCGTGCTGTTTGCAGTTCCATTTCTGAACGGATTCGGATCTGGGCCTTGGCCGGTGGTGGCAGGGTTTATTCTGCTGGTTGGAGCGCTTGTTTTGGTTCCTGGAGCCGTATGTCTTGGGGCTGTACTGGCAACGAGTCTAGTTCGCGCCAGACGCGCTGAGGTGAGCGCCTCGGCGTTTGAGATGCATGCTGTTATCGTGGCTAAATTGGCCGTAAAGATGGCTCAAGGGTTGGATCCGGATAAGCGTCGACAGTTCAGAATGCAATATTCAGAGGAGTTAAGACAGGTGGAAGACATTGAATTACGTGCGGCTCTCGAAGAATAGGTTGACGTGGAAACGACAACTCCGCTGTGGCAGTGTCTCGTTGCTGTTCTGATTGCTTTTACCTTCTGGCTATGGGCCGTGCTCTATTGGCTCAGACTGACTCGCGCCCACCAAAGTATTCATGGGACTTCGTTTGTAGCTGAATTGACCCAGTGGGTCGAGTCTGTCAGAGCTGAAAGAAGCGCTTTGGGCAGATTGCTACTTGTCGCAGGAGGGGTGTTCCTGAAGGTGTGCAATGTTGCAGGCTTGCTCGTTGAGCGCTCGATCACCACAAGCCTGATCGCCGCAGGTCCTGTAGGAATTGCCGCGGTCGGATCCGTGTGCGCGCCTCCTGACTGGATACCAGCGGCCATCCACGAGTTACGGAAACTGCTGGAGTCTTTGGGACGCATGCGGATGACCCCAGCTAAATGTAAGCTCATATCCAGCGTCTGGGTGTGCCGTTAGCTCTTGGCCCTCCCGAGGAGGTTTACAAAATTACCTATCGTTATGGTATTCTGTAAACCTTCAACGTCTATGGAAAAGCTCTTATGATCGGCTCGCGCCTCAAGCTCGCCCGGGCGGCCGCAGGGCTATCGCTTCGAGAACTTGAAGCCGCCCTCAGTTTCATCGTTACCGCACAAGCCATAGGGAAATACGAACGCGACGAGATGATGCCCTCGTCCGACGTCCTCATCGCGCTGTCGAAGACGCTTGACGTCAGTGTTGATTACCTGCTCAATCCTGCTGACGTTGAACTGCTGGGCGTGGAGTTCCGCAAGAAGGGGCTGACGAGCGCGAAGGAGACCGCCGGGGTCCAGGCCCGCATCCTTTCCGAAGTCGAACGTTACATTTCCATTGAGCACATCCTGGCAATCGAGCTGAGCCAGGTGTTTCCAGATACCTCCCGACCAATTGTTCGATGTCTCGAGGAAGCGGAAACTGCCGCTCATGAGCTCAGAAGGAAATGGAAACTGGGCGGAGACCCGATTCCCAACCTCTGTGAATTCCTGGAGGAGAAGGGCATCAAGATCTGTGCGCTGGCTCTTCCCGCAAGTGTCTCAGGTGTTCAGGCGGACGTGACGTCAGCTCGTGGCAAGCACATTCCGGTGGTCGTTCTGAACCGGAATCATGCCGGAGAGCGTCAGCGATTCACCCTGGCGCACGAGCTCGCGCATATGTATTTGAAATTCGAAGGCGGTCTCGATCGAGAGAAGGCGTGCAACCGGTTTGCTGGCGCCTTTTTGATGCCCAAGGAGATGTTCCTCCGCGAAGTGGGAACGCATCGCAGCAGCATCGCCATACGAGAACTGTTTCAATTGAAGAAGCGATTCGGCGCGAGCGCCCAAGCCGTCGTCTACCGGTGCAAAGACCTCGGTATCTTTAGCCAGGCATTGTATGCCCAGGTGTTCAAGGTGTTCGCGGTGAACGGCTGGAAGGTCAGAGAGCCATCGGAGCTCGGCGCCGAACCGTCTGAACGATTTGAGCGCTTGTGTTTGCGAGCCCTGTCAGAAGGCGTGATTTCAGAAAGCAGGGCGGCCGAGCTGCTTCGCACGTCCGTTCGCGCACTTGAGAAGTTGATGGACCAGCCGCCGGGGAGGGAAGCCACCGTGGCTACGCTGCTGGGACGGGCCTCGGATCAGGATCAAAAACTGTTCAGAAAACACTGAGGCCGGCCTTTCGGCCGGCCTCGCGGCCTCTTCCCGAAGGAAGAGGGGGAATCACGTGAAGCATGTTACCGACGCCGAGCGCAGAAGTGTCAACGCCGCGGTGGCTGAGGTCTCAGCGCCGTTCGAGTGCGCTGATCCGCTTGCCGTGATCCTTCAACACCAGATCGCGGTCGCGGTCCTTGGTTGTGATCCGAGTGGACATGAGCTGGATGCTACGGTCGATGGCGTCAAGGGTCGCGCCGTAGCCCTCGGCTGCAGTCTTGACCTGCGACGCCATCTCTTCCATGAATACCTTCAGGTCGGATTTCGTCGGCAGCTCGTCGAACTTCCGGTCCATCGTGTCCAAGCGTTTCTCGACGGTGTCGAAGCGCTTGTCGATGGCGACGAAACGCAGGTCCACTTCGTCGAAGCGCTTGTCGATGGCGTCCAATCGCCGATCGACGGCGTCGAATCGCCGATCGACAGCGTCGAATCGCCGATCGACAGCGTCGAATCGCTGATCGACAGCGTCGAATCGCTCACCGAATCCACCGACCTTCTGCTCCAGTTCCACGACCCGTTGCTCCATCAGATCATTCCGGTTCGCCATAGTAGCATCGTCCTCCACCAACTTCAGCCTTGTCCCGCCGTAGCCTTGGCGAAGGGGGATGCTAACAGGATGCCAGCATGAAAATAGGGGAGTTGCCGAACGATCTGGAGTTCAACGAGTTCGCGCGTTGTAGATTCTGCGATCGGATGGTTACCTTGAGTCTGGCAAATTCCGCAGCGTGGCCAGGATCTGCATCATTGCCGCGTGACTGGCGGCTTGCAAGCGTTCTGGTGACAGCCGGCGATCTGCTGGAATCCTTGCCGCGTCGCGGATGATGTCGGTAACCGCCTTGAACGTGTCGGACGCCGCGGACGTGACACCGCGTGCGGCTCTGGCGGACAGCGTCGGTCGGATGTTTTCGGTCCAGAGGCTTTGCAGGTCTGGGAGCGCAGCCCCAAACAGTTCGAGCGTGTCGTGGATGTAGAGCACATCCTGCGCGCGCTTGGCGGGGCTACGGTCTTTCTGAATAAGAAGCTTCTGCACGATGAACGCCGTGGGGTTGGCAACCAGTACGTCCGTGGACTTCAGTAGCGGAATGCCCTGCTCCGGGCCCACCTTCACGATCCATGGCTCGACAAGGAGGATGTCGAGGTGCCGCAGCTTCTGGGCCGTGATGCCCGCCCTTGAGACCGTGGCATCAGGGGCACCGTTCCTCTTCGTGCCGCTGCCGTGGAGCGGTGTCAGGAACTCGGCATAGAACCCCGCATCATCCTCGCCCAGCGCGTAGTGGGTCACCGGAGGTGTGTGCTCGCCCGCGAGCTCCTCCGCAAAGCCGGACTTCAGGAGAGCGGCGCCAATGTCCCCGTCGAGCGGCGCCTCATTGCCAAACGCGAGGTCCGTGTCTTTGGTGATCAGGGGGGTGTAGCCTAGCGCAGTGGCCAGCGGATGGAATCGGTGAAGACGATGGGCCCATCCACCAACGAGAACCAGGTGGGCCCTCCAAGGGTCAATCGCCTGGATCAATCGAGCAAAGGCAGCCAGGTCGTTCATCGGCCGGCCCCGTCAATCACGTGGCTCAGCACCTTTCGACGGATGAAGTCCGCTTGCTCTTCGCCGCGCGACGGATGCGCCGAGACGTCCAGCCACACCTGCAGCACGTCGCAGATCGGGACATCGCCTGAGTGGATAGCGCCTCTGAATACCGATTGGGGCGCAGCCGCCTGTCGCAGGATGAAGTCAGGCACGGCCTGCGACGGCGCGGGCAGCGCCGACCACGCGTTCAGATCGAGGCGGTCGAGTTTGCGGACGTAGAGATAAGGGGGAACTCCCTTCACATGGCCGAGCCTGAGCGCGTCCGCCGCGGCAAAGAGGCCAAGGCAGACGCCGGCTCTTGAAGCCTGCTGCCGTATTTGCTCATCCACGCGTCCCCGCACAAGGAACTGCATGGGCATGTCCTTCTTCGAAGCCCTGACAGCTTCAGATTGCCAACGACGAAACAGATCCGCTCGTCGCACAAGGTTGAGCGGCTTCGAGCCTTCGTCTAGAAACCCCTCATCCTTGAGATTCTCGACAAAGCGAAACGCGCTCATGATTGATACCTTCGCGGCCGCCGCTAGTTCAGAGGCGTTGCGATATTGCTGCCGAGGCGCTGACAGGAAGTGCTCCGGAATCTCGGGCGCGAGGATCACCTTCAGCATCCACTGGTTGAGATCCGAGAAGAGGTGTGGCAGTCGGCTGGAAGACTTGGCGGAGTTCGGGTTTGGCAGGGGAGCGGCCGCGTTGAGGTCATCGAGTCCTTCGCCTGAGAAATACTGACCTCCGTTTTCCCCGACGATGCCCACCGAGACGTGCGAGGCGTACTCGTTCGCGAACGAACGGACCTGGGCGATGAGCAGCGGGGAGGCGTCCGGGACGCGCACGACCGCGAGCGGACGGAGTTTCGGGTCAGCGTGCGCGTAGGCCTGCGCCTGGAGAATCGCCTGGGACAGTAGCGGCAGCACGCGGTCGGCCCGGCTCTCGGAACTCGCCTTCACCTCCACGGCGTAAGCCTTCTGGCCCTTCCGGATCACCAGGTCCGCCCGGTGCGGGCCTGCGGCCTGCTCGCGTTTGACCTTCCACCCGCTGGCCCTAAACATCTCAGCCACAAGGTCTTTCACCGGAGTCACCCCTCTGAAGACACAAACTACATGGCCATGGTAATTATCATGGCCATGTTAATTAACATGGCCATGGTAGCACGAGTTCTCCCAGCCCCAGGCAGCCGGCAGGTTGGCCACCTCATTCGTCACTGTGGCCCCCTCTGACGCGCCTGCCGAACTAAGATGACGCCCAACCCCGCATGACATCCGCCGACGTTCGCGCCCGCCTGACCCACGCCCTGCGTCTCGACCTCATCGGACCGGAGCCGGGGGAGCCTCAGGCGGCGGAAATCCTCGATCGCTCGCCATCGCGCTGGTATCTCACCGGATTCCTGGCTCCGTGGAACGCACCGGCTTCACAGAAGGAAGACGAGGAGGCGCAGGATGAACTCGAAGGCCTGGTCCCCGGCGAGTCGGGAGGGGAAGATGACGATGAAGCGACCCGCGAAATTCAGGCGGCGCGCCGCGGTCGATTCCCTTCCTCCGTTGGCCTGAGCATCCTCGTCCCGGAAGACCTCACCATCCTCAAAGTCACGGCGCGGTGGGGTGATTACGAGCCAGTGGAGAAGGATGGTCTTCCCACCGGGGAATGGGTGAGAACCCAGCGCGAAGAGACCCTTGAGGTGCGCCTGGAAGGCGAGAAGGCCGCTGTCTCGCCTGCTCCTGTTCGAAACGGGCTCGAGCTGGTCACCTCGGTTCGACGCATCCGGCGGCCGAATGAACTGCGCGGACTCTCGGCGAAGACGCGCGCCGTGTCGATCTTCCTGGTCAACCGGCGGAACGCCATCGAGGGCCGGGACGATCTCAAGGACAAAGCCTTCGTCTTTCAGGTCTCGTTGGCGGTGGAAGGCGACCGGCCCTTTGTGCCGCGGCCGAACCCGCGCGGCGGCGCCTCGGACGAAGTGGACGAGCGCATCGCGGACCTTCAGTACCGCGACGCCTGGGAGTTTGCCGTTGGTCACGGCACGTCCACGCGCAGTATCGTGTCGGGCAGTGCCTGCGCCCGGGTGGAGACCACCTGGATGCCGCAGTTCGAGGTCGAGCGCGTCGAGGCCGCATCGATTCCCGGTGTCGAACTTGGGATGCAGGCCCTCGCGGACCTGCCGAACGCGTCAGCAGCACGAGAGGCGCTCTCCGGTCTCGTCTCCAGCTATCGCGCGTGGATCACCGCTCAACGCGCGGCGGCGCCGCGGGGAGGCGAGCAAGGCGAAGTGGCCGACATGCTGCTCGAGAGCGCCGATCGCGCGGCTCGGCCCATCGATGCCGGCATCACACTCTTGGAAGACCCGCTCGCATTCGAGGCCTTCACCCTGGCGAACCGCGCGATGGCCATGGCCGCCCGGCAGCGGCGGGCGCAGGAACGAAAGCAGAATCCCTCGGACGTCGAGCCACAGAAGTGGCGGCCGTTTCAGCTCGCGTTCCTACTGATGAACCTCCAGGCGTTCACCGATCCTTCTCACCCGGATCGTGAGCTGGTGGACCTTCTGTTCTTCCCCACAGGCGGTGGCAAGACAGAAGCGTATCTGGGCCTGGCCGCGTTCGCGATTCTGTTGCGGCGCCTTCGCAATCCCGGCCTGTCGTCCGCGGGCGTCACGGTGCTGATGCGATACACGCTTCGGCTCCTCACCCTCGATCAGCTCGGCCGCGGCGCCACGCTTGTGTGCGCGCTGGAGTTGGTGCGCCAGCAGATGCCGGAGAAGCTGGGCGCCTGGCCGTTCGAGATCGGCTTGTGGGTGGGGAAGGCGGCGACGCCGAATCGCATGGGGAAGCGTGGCGAGAAGGATCGCACCACCGCGCGGGCCAAGACCATCGCCTACAAGAACAACAGCAAGAAGCCCATCCCGATTCCACTCGAGGTGTGCCCGTGGTGCGGCAGCCGGCTCAAGCCGGACTCGTTCAGCCTGCGCCCGACTGACGATGAGCCGATTGACCTGCGGATTGCGTGCCTGGAGCGCACGTGCGTGTTCAAAGGCAACAACGCGCTGCCCATCGTCGCGGTGGACGAACCGATCTACCGGCGCGTGCCGTGCTTTGCGATCGCCACCATCGACAAGTTCGCGAGCCTCCCCTGGGTTGGCGCGAGTGGTGCGTTGCTCGGCGGCGCCGACTCGTACGACAGGGCGGGCTTCTATGGCGCGTGGCAGCCGGGCACGGGACAGAAGCTGTCGAAGCCGCTCGCACCACCCGACCTGATCATCCAGGACGAACTGCATCTGATCTCTGGTCCATTGGGGACCATGGCCGGGCTCTACGAGGCGGCCATCGACTCGCTGTGCACGCGCTGCGTTGAAGGCAAGACCATTCGGCCGAAGATCGTGGCCTCCACGGCCACGGTTCGACGGGCCGATGCGCAGATTCGGGCGCTATTCGGCCGGAGCGGAGTGGAGGTATTCCCACCGCCTGGGCCTGATCGCCGCACGTCGTTCTTCGCAGAGACCATGGACCTGGCGTCGCGGGCGGGTCGTCTCTATCTTGGCGTCGCCGCTCAAGGACGCAGCCTGAAGGTGGTGCTGCTGCGAACCTATCTGGCACTGCTCGGCGCGGCGCAGAAGGCATGGCTCGAATCGGGCGGCGCGAAGAACCCCGAGAACCCCGCCGATCCCTACATGACGCTCCTCGGCTACTTCAACAGCCTTCGCGAACTGGGCGGCAGCCGCCGCATTGTCGAGGACGAAGTGGCGTCGCGTGTGAGCGCGTACGGCGGGCGGAAGAGGGAGAACGAGCCGGCCGGCAGCTTCACCAGTCGAAATATCGGGCGAGACGTGGCGGAGTTGACGTCACGCGAGTCCACCGGCAACGTGTCGGAGACGAAGCGGAGGCTGGGCCTGGCCTTCACCGAGAAAGATCGGGTCGATGTTGCGCTCGCCACCAACATGATCTCGGTGGGTCTCGACATCACCAGGCTCGGCCTGATGGTGGCACTTGGCCAACCGAAAGCCACGGCCGAGTACATTCAGGCCACGAGCCGCGTGGGGCGCGACGCGCAGAAGCCCGGCCTCGTGGTCACGTTGTTGAACGTCCATCGTCCGCGCGATCGGTCGCACTACGAGCGTTTCGAGGCGTTCCACCAGTCGTTCTATCGCGCGGTTGAGGCCACAAGTGTCACCCCGTTCGCGCTGCCGGTACTCGACCGCGCCCTGCCGGCTGTTGTGGTCGCCCTGGCTCGCCACATGAGGCCCGCCCTCACACCGCCGAGAGGAGCGATCGGGATGGTGGGCGAGCGGCCCAACGCCGCGGTGATCGCCGATATTCTCGCCGCTCGAGGCCGGGCCCATCGCTCCCTCTCGCCCGAGGAGGAGACGCGCCTCGACGCGTTGCTTCGAGCGCGGGTTAAAGACCTGCTCGACTCGTGGGCGAAGATCGCAAAGGCGCAGCAGGACGTGGGGGCCCGCCTGGTCTACCAGCCCTACGAGAACGCCGACGGTCCGCCGCTTCTGCGCACGCCCCTCGATCCCGAGTTGGCGACGCTCAACGCCGACGAGCGGAAGTTCAAGGCGGCACGATCGCTGCGGGATGTGGAGCCCTCCGTCAACCTCCTATTGAAGCGCCTGGACGGCACCGAGATTGAGCCGCCATCCGCCGAGGAGGACGTGTAGGCATGGCGCGCAAACGCAGAGGAGACATCCGGCCGCAGGGCCAGATTCGACAGAGCCAGATCGTCACGACGTTCGGTCCTGGCGCGATGGTGGACCTTCCGGAACACTCGGTGATCATTGGCGGGCTCGACAACTGGACCGGCTACCGCGACAGACAGATCTTCGAGGATCGCTTAGCCACCAAAGTGATGGCGCTGCTGAAGAGTAACGCCGTGGACTTCTTCGCGCCGCCGGCGGACCGCGACGATCCCACCGCGGAGATCACGGGCATCACGGCCTGGCAGTTTCCATCCTGGTTCATCGCCCAGTTCGAGGTCCGGGAAGATGGGTCCTCGGTCAGGTCGCGCCCCCTGGTGCCGCAGGCCGATCTCGTGAAGGGGCAATACCTCCTGGACCGCAAGAAATACAAGGTCGTCCCGATTCGCTTCGTGCAGGCGTGCACGCGCGGCCATGTCAGCGATATTGACTGGCGCGTATTTGTCCACGGGCCTGGCGCCGTGTGTTCCCGCAGTCTATGGATCGACGAGCGCGGTACGAGCGGTGATTTCACCGACATCACGATTCGCTGCGAGTGTGGGCAATTGAAGGCGTTGTCCGCGGCAGGCAAATCCAAAGACGCGCCCCTGGGTCCCTGCAAGGGTCATCGGCCGTGGCTGGGCAATTATTCGCGGGAGATGTGTGGAGGCGGTGGCGAGAAGGGCCAGATCAATCGCCTGCTCGTGAGGTCGGCCTCGAATGCGTACTTCGCCCAGACGATGTCGGTGATTTCGATTCCTGAGGCGGGCGGCGCGTTGCGGGCGGCGGTAGATGAGGTGTGGCAGGAGAACCTGCAGTTCCTCGAATCGGTCGACGAGTTGGTAAAGGAGCGTCGCCGTCCCAAGGTATCCGCCGCGCTCGAAAAGTTCTCGGACGTCGACGTATGGAAGGAATGCGAGCGCCGAAAGTCTGGTGCCACGGTTGCCGCGCGTGGGATCCGCGAGGCGGAAGTGGAGACGCTGCTCGCCGCGACCGACGAGATCGGCGAGGAGAGATCGGACGGCCAGAACTTCTACGCCCGCGCCGTGCCTATTCGCAACGCTGTGGGGCCGATGAAGGCCGTGAGCCGCCTCGTCAAAGTCCTCAAGCTGCGAGAGGTGATTGCTCAGGTGGGGTTCACGCGTTTCGAGGCCGCGGTCGCTGACGTCAATGGCGAGCTCGAGTTGGGGGTGGAGCGCGCGGCGCTGTCGATCAACGAGACATGGCTGCCGGCCATTGAGAATCGAGGCGAGGGTGTTTTTGCCGGCATCAAGACGGAGGCCATCGAGCGGTGGTTGGCGCGGCCGGCAGTCCAGGAGCGCGAGGCGCAGCTTCGCGCTGGATTCGCAGCGTGGAAGGCAGGGCATTCTGCAGGCTCGACCGCCACCTTTCCCGGCTTGCCGTATGTGATGCTCCACACGCTGTCCCACCTCCTGATTACGGCGGTGTCCCTGGACTGCGGCTATGCCGCGAGTTCGATCCGCGAGCGCATCTACGCTGTGCCTGCTGGGTACGGCATCCTGCTCTACACGGCCAGTCCCGATGCGGAGGGTACGCTCGGGGGATTGGTGGAAACGGCCGACCGGATTGGGTTCTACCTCCAGCAAGCCATGGACATGGGCGAACTGTGCTCAAACGACCCGGTGTGTGCGCAGCACCGGCCCGACAGCGCGGAAGAAGAGCGCTACTTGCTGGGTGCGGCCTGTCATGGCTGTGTGCTGTTGCCCGAGAGTTCGTGCGAGCGTCGCAATGACTATCTGGACCGCTCCTTGGTCGTGCCCACCGTCGATGGCGGTGGGGCGGCGTTCTTTGACGAGGCTTAGCGAGTGAGCACCCTCTTCAATGGCGCATCGGCAAGCGCGCTTCGCACGCTGGCGGGTGCGTTTCGATCGGGGCAACTGACGAGCGGTGTGTCGAAGCTGTGGCTCTCTCGTGTGTGCCCGTGTCCAGACGAGGTCGCGGACACGGTCTGCCGGTTGGCGCGAGAGGGCATGTCGGCGCCGCACCTGGCGATTCTTCTCGAGACTAGCGCCGAGGCGATCGAGGCGCGGATGGAGTCCGCCGCGGAGTTGGTCTGGACCGGGCCTGAGGCGGCCGTGTCGCACAGCCGGGACACGGCGATCGTTGTCTCCGAGTTGTTCGGCTCGGCGATGCAGTCTGTGCTCGTCAGCACGTTCGTGGTTCGCCAGGCCGCCGTCGTGTTCAAGCCGCTGGCCGAGCGCATGGCGCAGGTGCCGGGGCTGCGGGTCCAGCTCTTTGTTCATGTGGGCCGGGACCTGCGGGACACTCGTCACGAATCCGAGATTCTGCGGGAGTTCGCGACAGACCTTCGGAAGCAATGGCCGGGAGACATTCGACCCTTGCTTTACTTCGACCCGCGCGCCCTGGCCACCAACCCCCAAGACCGCGCTACCTGGCATGCGAAGGTGGTCGTCGTGGACGATGAGGTGTCGTTTGTGACGTCCGCCAATTTTACTGAGTGGGCGCAGGGGCGGAACGTTGAGGCCGGCGTTCTCGTCAGAGATGCGGCGTTCGCGCGACAATTGCGCCAGCAGTTCGAGGGGCTTGTTCAGTCGAAGGCAGTGCTCGAGGTTCCTGGGTTTCGGGCCTGAGTGATGCCTGTGGACTGGACTCTCGATGAAGTCGAAGCCGTCGTCGCGGACTACTTCGCGATGCTCGAGGCGGAGCTGTCTGGAGTTCCATACAGCAAGGCGGAGCACAATCGACGGCTGCAGCACCGAATTGGTCGGAGCAAGGGCTCGATTGAGTTCAAGCACCAGAACATCAGCGCGGTGCTGGTGAATTTCAGCCAGCCCTTTATCGCGGGCTACCTCCCGAGGCAAAACTACCAGCAATTGCTCGAGCGAGTGGTGCTCGAATGGCTCGCTGTTCATCCAGAATTCTTCACGACGCTAGCCGATGGGCCCGTCCTGGCGCCTCAGCGCCGGCCGCCCCTCGATGTCGGTGTAGACCTGTCTGGCCTGGTCGAAGAACCTCCGGAAAGGAGTGTCGATGCGCGCGCTGACGCCAACGACAGAGCCGGTGGTTTCCATAGGACGGACTTCGTGCGGAGAGACGCTGAGAATCGCCGCTTGGGCCGGCTCGGCGAGGAATGGGTCATGGAATTCGAGCAGCGGAGACTCCACGATGAGGTGCGGCGGCCCGATCTAGCCAGGCGGATTGAGTGGACCGCCGATGTTCGCGGGGATGGCGCCGGCTACGACATCACGTCGTTCAACGGTGACGAGTCACCCCGGCTGATCGAAGTGAAGACAACGGGCTTAGGCAAGCAATTCCCATTCATCGTGACAGCAAACGAAGTGCGGGTGTCGGAGCGGAAGGCTGACGCCTATCACCTGTATCGCGTGTTTGAGTTTGCCAAGGCGCCGAGGCTGTATATGCTCCAAGGCCCGCTGAGTAGCGCGTGCAGGCTGGAGGCGACGCAGTATCGCGCTCGCCGATAGACGGCGCTCGAGGCCGCCGGCGATTCACCCTTACCGCCGCCGCTTCTGCTCGACGAGATCTGCAATCCCGCGCGCGCAGGCAATCAACTCCTCTACCTCTCGATGATTGAGCTCATGTAGAGCGAGCAGACCTCGGTGACCGAGAGGCCCGCGTCAGTGCGCGACTTGAGCGGCAGCCGCATCACGCGCCACACGGTCTTGCGGTCTCGCTTGTCGTCCACGAGCGGAAAGCCCGCCTCCTGCAGCGCGGCCAGGTCGCGCCAGATGGTGCGCTTGTTCACGGCGAGCTCCTGCGCGAGTTCATCCACCGGCCGGCCCTGGGCGAGGCCGTCGAGGTGAAGCAGGAGCTTCCCCTGGCGAATCACTTCGGCGTTGCGTGGCATAGGCTCATTATCAGGGCCACGGGGCAGCGCCACTGCGTCAGTTCTGCGGCAGTATCAAATACTGTTGCCGACCTTGAAGAAACGTAGAAATCTGGACCGGTCGTCGGCGACGC
>JBCKZH010000074.1:0-18061 GCA_038919385.1 Vicinamibacterales bacterium
TCTCCAGGAAGGAGGTCTCCGGGCGGTACGTCTACTGCTCGCCCGAACGGGTGACGCGCCAGCATCAGCTCATCGTCCGTGAGCGCCCCGAAGGGCCCGGCCGCGCCTTTGCCGCTTCGCTGGAGTCGTCCACGGAATCGAACGCAGCCAAGGCCGCAGTCGTGCTCTTCATGAGCCTGCTCGACGAGCGCCAGCGCCGGCTCTTCGCGGGACTCGAGGCGCTCAGGCTCGGACACGGGGGCGACCGCGCCGTCGCCGAAGCCACCGGCCTGGATCCCCACACCATCGCCAAGGGCCGGCAGGAGCTGCTGGCCCACGACGTATTGGTCGGTCGCCGTCGCCGTCCAGGCGCAGGCCGCAAACCGGTCGAAAAAAAACGCCCGACGTCATCGCTGAAATCGAGCGGCTGATGTTGCCCACCACCGCAGGCGATCCGATCACCGGGCTGAAATGGACCCGGAAGACCACGGCCAACGTCAGCGACGAATTGCGCAAGCTCGACATCCAGGTCGGTGCCAGAACCGTGGCCCGTCATCTCCGTCGACACCAAGAAGAAGGAACTCGTCGGCTGCTTCAAGAATCCCGGGACGGTCTGGGCGAAGGTCGCCACGCCGGTGAACGACCACGATTTCCGCAGCGACGCCAGCCACATCACTTCCCCCTACGGAGTCTTCGACCCGGTCGCCAACCGCGGCCACGTCTTCGTCGGCACCTCCCGCGACACGCCGGCCTTCTCGACCGACTGCGTCTCGCGCTGGTGGAACACCGACGGCCGCTCGCACTACCCCAAGGCAGACAAGCTGCTTATCCTGGCCGACACCGGTGGCAGCAACGGCTCACGCGTCCGAGCGTGGAAGCACGGGCTGATGACCAAGCTCTGCGTGCCCAATGGGCTGGAAGTCACCGTGTGCCACTACCCGGCCGGTGCCTCCAAGTGGAACCCGATCGAGCACCGCCTCTTCAGTCAGATCTCCAAGAACTGGGCGGGCGAGCCGTTGGCCACTCTGGACACCATGCTCAACTTCATCCGCACAACCAAGACCGAGACGGGACTTCGCGTTCGAGCCACCCTGATGAAGGGCGACTACCCGAAGGGCATCAAGCCGACGGCCGCAGAAATGGCGAAGCTGTCTCTCCTGCCCCACGACCTCCTTCCCAACTGGAACTACACCATCGCGTCCTCGCCGAAAATGTGAACTAATTCCTGCGCGGCCCCTAATGGCTGATCCTGGATCCGGATAAGCGTTGCCGTTCGCGTGTTCACAAAGGCGATTCAAGGTCGCCGGCAAGTGTGCGCCATTGGCGCCAAGGACCGTCGGCGCAGTGAACGAGTTCGGAGCCCTCAGTGCTGACGGCTCCAGTTGAAGGAGACGCCAAGACTGCATTTCTCGGCGCGCAAGCAGAGCGGTCGGGCTTTCGGTAGCATTTACCGTAGAGAGGACGGTCCGGGGTAGCGTGTTCGCTCGAAACTCGCGAGTTCGTCCTTGGCGGCCATCTTGGTGCAGTTTGACCGTTGCGGCTCCCGACTCGCCCTCCGTCGAAATGAATGGACTCGTTCTGCGTCCTTTGATTACGGATCGAACCCATTTTTGCGAAGGCCCAAAAGGCAGGTACTTCTGGGCGTCAGTAGCCTTAATGTAACCAAGACTCTCCCGGAGTAGCTCAAGTCCGGCACGGGCCGTGTCTGACTCTGCGCGATAAGCGATCTCAAGGCTATAGGTCAGAAACGACACACTCGCACTGGCCGGTTGTCCCAGGTCGTCCTGGCCCGATTGCGGAATAATCATGTCCGCTTCGAACGAGATGCTCTCGGCCTGGCCGTTGCTCGTAGTGTAAAGAAGTGAACGGATATCGTTCGATTGTGTCGCCTCGTCCCTCACGGCCATTGCCGACTCCAGTAGGGACGCGTGGGCCACTGAACTGAGAAACCTGATCGCGTCGAACAGGTTCGACTTTCCGACGGCGTTTCCTCCAGCGACGCAAGTGAAGGGCCCTAAAAACATCTCCACATCCGCCAAATTCTTGAAACCCTTCACCCGAAGCCTAGTTAGCATTTCTATGCATAGCATAGTCCCGAAGCTTGCGCCTTGGGACTCACCCGCATGGAAAGCGAGTACGGACGAGCTAAGGTGGTACGCGTTCCTTTGAGATGGGCTGGAACAAGAAATCGAAGTACCCCAGTAGCGTCCCAACGTCTTGGCATCGGAGCGGTGTAAGTTGTTGATTTGCTTGGTGAACGGGGTCGCTGAGTCTGGTCTCGATTTGAACGTCGAGTCGCAGATACTCGGTCTTTTGCGCGGATGCGCCGGGGACCGTCATGCCTCAAGGCAAGCTCGTGTTCTCCCAGCTGATGGCGCACCTGCCACTGAGCACTGTTCGCCGCGGTGTGGCCACGCATCGTGGCGACCACAAGGTCCAGGACTTCTCGTGCCTGGATCAGTTCCTCGCGATGGCGTTCGCCCAACTGACCGACCGAGAGTCCTTGCGCGACATCGAGGTCAACCGGCGGGCCCAGGCCCAACCGGGGAGTACAAGGGTGGGCGCGTGCTAACCTTCAACATGAGCCGAATCCTAGCCACCCTAGGAGTGCTACTTCTGGCCGTCTTGCCGGCGTTCGCGCAGGACACCACGAAGCACTTTCTGTGGAAAGTCGAGGGGCCCGGCACCGCGGTGGCCTACCTGCTGGGGTCACTGCACATGTTGACGCCAGAGTTCTATCCACTCAGTGCCGAGATCAATAAGGCCTTCTCGGCCTCGAAGACGCTGGTCGAGGAGGTGGATTTCGACGAGATGAACGACCCGGCGCAGATGATGAACGCGCTGGGCAAGGCGATGCTGACCGATGGCCGCACGCTCGAACAGCTTGTCGCGGCATCGACCTTCGCCGAAGTGTCGAAGCGCGCCGAGAAGGCCGGCCTGCCGATGATGGCAATCCAGCGGATGAAGCCGTGGCTGGTCGCGATCACCCTGATGGGACCAACCTTGCAAGCCGCTGGCTTCAAGGCGGAGCTGGGTGTCGACAAGCACTTCTTCGACCGCGCGAAAGCAGCGGGGCTGAAGCGGCAATCGCTCGAGACCCTGGTCTACCAGATCGATCGCTTCGACCAGCTCTCACCGAAGTTACAGGAAGACATGTTGATCTCGAGCATGAAGGACCTCGACACGCAGGTGGGCAACGTGAGCGAGATGGCAAAGCAATGGGCTGCCGGCGACGTGAAGTCACTGGAGAAGTCGTTGCTCGTGTCGTTCGACGAGTCGCGCGAGCTTTACGACCGGCTACTGGTCGAACGCAACCGCAACTGGGTGCCGCATGTGGAGACGTGCCTGCAACAGAACGCCGGTTGCTTCATCGTCGTCGGCGCCGCCCATCTCGTCGGGCCGGATGGCCTGCCGACGTTGCTTGCCAAGAAGGGCTACAAGGTTACGCAGCAGTAGCGACTACCGCGGTTGCTTCAGCCGGGCGCGGGCCTTTTCAACATCGGCGCGCACGCCGCAATCGTGGATGTGATCGTTCACGAGGCCCATCGCCTGCATGAACGCATAGCTGGTGGTCGGCCCCACGAACGACCACCCGCGCTTCTTCAGGTCCTTTGACATCGCGATCGACTGCGGCGACGTCGTCATCTCGATGAGCGCCTCACGCGTGACGGTGCGTGGCCGATCGGCGGCCGCCGGCTCCCACGACCAGAAGTAGGACGCGAGCGAGCCCTTCTCGTCGATCAACTCCAGCGCCTGCCTGGCGTTCTTGATCGTCGATTCGATCTTGCCGCGGTGCCGGATGATGCCTTCGTCCTTGAGCAGTCGCTGAACGTCTTTCGCCGTGAAGCGGGCGACCGTCGCCGGATCGAACCCGCTGAAGGCCTTGCGGAAGTTCTCGCGCTTGCGGAGGATCGTGATCCAGCTCAGGCCCGCCTGAAACCCTTCCAGGCAGATTTTCTCGAACAGCCGGGTGTCGTCGGTGACCGGGCGTCCCCACTCCTCGTCGTGGTAGCGGATGTAGAGCGCGTCTTCGCCGGGCCACGAACAACGCTTCATTTCTTGCGGCCCTTCGCCTTGGCCTGGCCGGCCTGTCCTTCGGCCTCGAGCGCGGCCTTGACCTTTTTGAGCTCGGCCTTCACCTTGGGGTCGGCTTCGGGGTAGCGGGGCTCAAGCGACTCGATGGTGTCGACGATCGCGGCGGCCACGGCGAGCCGGGTGAACCATTTCCGGTCCGCCGGGATCACGTGCCACGGCGCCCACTCCGTGGAGGTGTGGCGGATGGTGTCTTCGTAGGCGCGCATGTATTCGGCGAAGTGCGCGCGCTCGCCAACGTCGGCGGCCGAGAACTTCCAGTGCTTGTCGGCCTCATCCAGCCGCTTGATGAAGCGCAGCCGCTGTTCTTCCTTCGACACATGCAGGAAGAACTTCCGGATCACGACGCCCTGGCGGGACAGATAGCGTTCGTAGGCGTTGATGTCTTCGAAGCGCTCGCGCCAGATGTTTGTGGTCACCAATGCGGGCGGTAACTGCTGCCGGGCGAGGATGTTCTGGTGCACGCGCACGACCAGTGTTTCTTCGTAGTACGACCGGTTGAAGATGCCGATGTGGCCGCGGCGCGGCAACAGCCGCGATGTGCGCCACAGGAAGTCGTGGTCCAGTTCTTCGCTCGACGGCGCCTTGAACGCATGCACCTCGCAGCTCTGCGGGTTCACCCCCGACATCACGTGCTTGATGGTGCCGTCCTTGCCGGCCGCGTCCATCGCCTGGAAGATGAGCAGAACCGACCAGCGGTCTTGCGCGTAGAGCCGCTCTTGCAGGTCCGACAGGCGCGCGATGCCGTCCGACATGAGGTCGTCGGCGGACCCCTTGAGCGAGGCGCCCCACGGATCGGCCGGGTTGATGTCAGCCAGGCGGAAGCGCGTGCCGCTGGAGACGCGGTACCGAGCCGCGAGATCGGCGAATGACGGCGTCTTCACGATCGTGACTTTACCGGCGAAGGCGCCAGCGTGTCATGGCTTTGTCGCGCTGATGTTGAGGCGCCAGTAGTCGAGTGTGAACGGGGTATCTTCGCGCGCCGACAGTTCCGTGATGCGGTCGATGAAGGCCTGTTTGAGCGCGGGGTCGGGCAGGCGCTCGAGATGCGGGTGGTAGATCACGGTAGTGACAAACTCCCGATAGTCGGCCTCGGTCGCCAGCCTGGTTGGCGCCTCTTCGAGGCTCGTGTCGATCGCGACGAAGCCGGCGCGCCGCAACCGTTCGGCCGTGGTTTCGGCGTTGGCAAATTCCCACGGCCCGGGCCAGTCGCCGAAGCACCCCGCAAACGGTTCGGCGTGCATCAGTTGTTCCGCCAGCGCATGCGCGCGGGCCAGATTGGGTCCGCCGCCGCACTGCGCCATCAACCGCCCGCCTGGCCGCAACGCCTGCCGGATGTTCGCGAACAGCGCGTCGTGATCTTTGATCCAGTGGAACGTCGCGGTGCTGAACACCAGGTCGGCCCAGTTCGAGAACGGCAGGTACGGTAGCGACACCCGCACGAAGCCGACGCGCGCGCCGAAGGCGAGTCTCAGGTTTGCCCGCGCCGTCATCAGCATGTTCCACGATCGGTCGATGGCGATCAGACGGCCCTGCGGCAGGCGCTCGAGCAACTCACCCGTCAGCCGTCCGCTGCCGCAGCCGGCGTCGATGGCGCGCTCGTCGCCGTTGACCGACAAGCGCGACAGCACCTTCTGTCCCCAACTGGTCTGAGGCCCAGACACCTTGTGATAGGACGCCGCGTTCCACTCTGTCACGCTTTCTAGTGTAGCCTTCGGCGTTGCGATCGCTCGGACGGTCTCCCTAGAACGACCACGGCCGAAACGCGACCATGCCCCAGTACGACAGGTACGCCGTCAGCACCCATGAGCACACCGACACGGTGACGGCGTAGGCGCGGAGCCACGGGCCCGCGCCGCGCCGCCACGCGTCGATCGCGAAGAGCAGCGAGAGGATGGCGGCCGCCGGCTGCAGTACCGTGCCCAGGAACATCGCCGCGGTCCAGGTGTTCCGTGTGCCGAGATTGAGGTCGGAAACTTGCATGATGCCGAGCACCGGCAGGAGCAGGGCCAGGCTGCCGAGCATCAGCGTGCTCTTGGTCCACCAGAAGCCGGACGGGACTGCGCGCCTGGCGTGAGCGGCCCACGGCGCCAGCATCACGACGGGCGTCAGCGCCAGCGCGAACGACCACAACACCGCCCAGCGAACGATCTCCACCTGCCATCGCGGCCGGCGTTCGGAGTACAGGAACCCGCCGGTCATCACCATCCTGCCGAACTCGTCATCGGTGAACACGCGCGTGGCCTCGGCGTCGGCTTCCACCCGGAACTGGTTGTCGGCGACCGGGATCAGATCCACGGCGTTGCCGAACAGCGGGTCGACACGTAACCCCGTTGCCGTGGCCGAGACGCTGGCGCCGGACAGTAGCCAGTCGATGAACGCCATGGCCTGGTTCCGCGGATTCGCCTGGTGGTAGTAGCCCTCGAACGTCCGCAGCGCGTCGGCGGCCAGCGTCACGCGCGGCCGGGCCGGTGGCTCCACATCGGCCTTGAGGTAGCGCACGGCAAGTTGCGAGATCCGCCGCATCGCCTCCGGCGAATGTGTCGAGTTGAGCAGCACCACGTAACCCACATCCCGGGCGGCCGAGTAGGCGTAGAGCGAGGAGAAGCCATCGATGCCGCCGCCGTGGCCGAGCATGGGGAAGCTTTCAGTGGTCGAGGCCGCGATGGCCGACCCGTAACCGACCCGCAGCCCGGCCTCTGACGCCAGCGAGGCGCGGGGATGCTCCATGTTGCTCAAGTACTCGGGATCGATCACGAGTTGCTCCGCGGTCTCACCCCAGTTGAGCAGCACGTGCACGAAACCGCCTAACTCCCGCGGCGAGGTATGCAGGTTCCCGGCAGGCCGCAGGTAGATCTGCGAATAGCTGACCGGCGGGCCCGTGCGATCGCGATAGCCTTTCGCGAGTAGTGCCCGATCTTCAGGCCTCAGGCGAAAACTGCTGGTCGTCATGCCGAGCGGCGCGAACGTGCGCTCGGCGATGAAGTCTTCGTACGGCTTGCCCGTGATCTTCTCGACGAGGTAGCCGGCGATTGCGTAACCGGGGTTGGAGTACGACACGCGCGTCCCTGGTCGCCAACGCACATCGCGCGACCGTGGGTTGCGGCGCAAGGCATCGATGAGCGGCACATCAGGCTCGTCTTCGACGTTGTAGATCTCGTTGAAATGCATGTCGTCGAAGCCGGCTGTGTGTTGCAGCAGGTGAATCACTCGTACCGGATCGCCGGCCTCCCACGGGTTGTTGAACGCCACTTCCGAGGCGATCTCCGCGATCGGCGTGTCGAGATCGACGTCGCCGTCTTCGGATAACTGCACCAGCGCCATGGCGACGAAGGTCTTGCCGATCGAGCCGGCGCGGAAGTGCGTGTCGGCCGTGACCGGCGTGCGGCGATCGCGATCGGCCAGGCCGACGCCGCCGGCCCACTCCACTCCCGACTGGCGCACGAGCGCCAGGCCCGCGCCGGGCACGCCCGTGTCGTCCAGTACCTTCTGAACGGCACGCTTGAAATCTTCGAGGGACGCCACCGCAGGTAGGGCGGGTGGGGCAGGTGGGGACGCGCACGCCGATGCCGCCAGTGCCACGAACACCATCCATCGCATGCAGACTATAAAACATGAAATACTGCCCTCGTGCCGAGCTTCTTTCAGATTCGCAAGAAGGTCCATTGGTCCGACACCGACGCCGCCGGCGTGGTCTGGTTCCCGAACTTCTTGCGGTGGTTTGAAGATGCTGAAGAAGAGCTATTCACCTCGCTCGGGCGGTCACGGCAATCGTTGCTGGACTCTCACCGCTTTGGCATGCCGCGCGTCGAGGTGCACGCGAAGTTCCGCGCGCCGGCCCGCGCCGGTCAAGTGGTTCGCGTCGGGATTGCGACGACGGTCGAGAACCCGCAGCGGCTGCACCATGCGTTCGAGATCCGCGACGATCGGTCGGGCCAGTTGCTGGCCGAAGGCTTCGTCCGCGTCGCGTGCGTCGACTCGGCAACGTGGTCGTCGCGTGACCTTCCCGAGGACGTTCTCCGGCTGGTATCGGGCCTGCCTGATCTGGCCGAGCGCCAGGCGCGTGGTGCCGTGGAACTGCCGTGGACATGACGACGAAGGCAGGTCAGGCGGGTAGGGCGGGTGGGGCGAGCAAGGCCGAAGGTTGGCACGGTTGGGACGATTACGCGACGTACTACGACTGGGAGAACGCCCAAACGGTCGGGCGGCGCGACATTGCTTTCTGGCAGCGCATGGCCTCGGCGGTCAGGGGGCCGGTCCTCGAGCTCGGCTGTGGCACCGGACGCGTGGCGCTGCCCGTGGCGCGCGAGGGCGCGACGGTGGTCGGCATCGATCGCTCCGCGCCCATGCTGGACCGCGCGCGCAAGCGCGTGAAACGTGCGCGCCTGCAGTCGCAAGTCCAATTGGTCCGTGGCGACATCCGCCATCTGCCGTTCCCTGACAAGTCGTTCCCGCTCGTCATGGCGCCCTACGGCATTCTGCAGTCGCTACTGGTCGAGCGCGATCTCACCAAGACGCTGACGGCCGTGTCGCGCGTCCTGACCAGGAAGGGCACGTTCGGGTTGGAACTGGTGGCCGACCTGCCGGCGTGGGACGAGTACACCAAGCGCGTCAGCATGCGCGGCAAGCGCGGCCCCAACGGCCAGCCCATCACGCTGGTGGAATCGGTCGTCCAGGACCGGGCCCGGCAAATTACTCGTTTCGAGCAGGAGTTTGTCGAAGGCCGCGGCAAGTGCGCCGTACGGAAGAAGTTCGGCCTGGCGTTTCGGACTCTGACGGTCCCCCAGATGGTGCGCCGGCTCGAAAAGGCGGGTCTCAAGGTCTCGGCGCTGCTGGGCGATTACCAGGGCGGCGCCTGGGACCTTCGCGCCGAAGTCTGGATCATCCTGGCCCGGCGGGGGTAATATACGCGTTTCCACCCGTTCCTGGGCAACTACTAAAGGGGTTGCCCCCACAGGATTCAGGAGTCACCGCATGTCCGGCCATTCCAAGTGGCACACGATTAAGCACAAGAAGGGCGCCGCCGACGCCAAGCGCGGCAAGATTTTCACGCGCCTGATCAAGGAACTCACGGTGGCTGCCCGCAACAGCGGCGGCGACCCGGGGATGAATCCGCGCCTGCGGACGATCATCGCGGCGGCCAAAGAAGTGAACATGCCCGCCGACAACATCAAGAAGGCGATCATGCGCGGCACCGGCGAACTGCCGGGCATCTTGTACGAGGAGATCACCTACGAGGCTTACGGCCCCGGCGGCTCGGCGCTGATTATCGAAACGCTGACCGACAACAAGAACCGCACGGTCGGCGAGTTGCGGCACATGCTCGAGAAGCACAGCGGCCACCTCGGCGCCACCAACTCGGTGGCTTGGATGTTCTCCAAGAAGGGCCTGGTCGTCGTCGAGAAGGCCAAGGCCGACGAAGAGAAGCTGTTCAACGTCGCGCTTGAAGCCGGTGCGGACGACGTGGCGGATGAGGGCGAGAGCTGGGAAGTGCTGAGCGACCCCGCGGCGTTTGAAGCCGTGCGCGACGCCATCAAGGGCTCCGGTGTCGAGCCGGCGAGTGCGCAGGTGGCCATGCTGCCGACCAACTACGTGAAGCTGACCGGCACGCCTGCCAACCAGATGATCCGGTTGATGGACGCGCTGGACGACCACGAAGACGTCAAGCAGGTGTGGTCCAACTTCGACATCGAGGAAAAGGAGATCGAGGCCTCGCTGGCGTGAGGGTGTTTGGCATCGACCCCGGCTCGCAGCGCACGGGCTACGGCTGCGTGGACAGCGACGGCCGGCGCCACCAGTTGGTGTTGTGCGGAGCGGTTCACGCCGGGGTTGCCGCCACCTTTCCCGAGCAGTTGTCGATCATCTATCGAGAGCTCTCTGCTCTCATTGCCGCGCACCGTCCCGACTGCGTCGCCATCGAGAACATCTTTCACGCGGTGAACGCGCGCAGTGCCCTGAAGCTGGGCCACGCGCGTGGCGTGGCCATGCTGGCCGCCACCGAGGCCGGCGTCACGGTTGTGGAGTACACGCCGGCGGAGATCAAGCGGTCGGTCGTCGGCTACGGCCGCGCCGAGAAGGCGCAAGTGGGGCAGATGGTGAAGCTGTTGCTGGGTCTCGACGCCGTGCCGACGCCGCATGACGCGGCCGATGCGCTGGCGGTGGCGATTTGCCACCTGCACGCCGGCAAGGGGCCGCCGAAGGGCCGGCCGGCGGCCAAGGGCACCAAGGCCGCGACCAGCTGGCGGCACTACCAGCCGGCCGCACGGTCGGTTCGATGATTGCGCACCTTCGCGGACGCGTCTTCGAGAAGCATCCCAATCGCGTGATCGTCGATGTCAACGGCGTGGGCTACGACGTGCAGGTGCCGCTGTCGACCTTCTACACCGCCGGCGACCCGGGCACCGAGATCGCGCTGCGCATCCACACGCACGTGCGCGAAGACCAGTTGTCGCTGTATGGATTTGCGACCGGTCTGGAACTGATGATGTTCGAGCGGCTGATCGCGGTCAGCGGCATCGGTCCGAAGCTCGCCCTGTCGGTGCTCTCCGGCATCGAAACGCGCGACCTGGTGGGCGCCATTCGGCGCAACGACCTGGCGCGGCTCACCGCCATTCCAGGTGTCGGCAAGAAGACCGCGGAACGCATGTGCGTCGAACTGCGCGATCGCATGCCCAAAGTCATGGCCGCGAGCGGCGCGCCGCCGTCGCCGGGCGACGAGCTGCGTGACGATCTGGTGTCGGCCTTGATCAATCTCGGCTACCATCGGCAGGCCATCGACAAGTCCCTCGACAAGCTGGTGAGCAACGCCAGCGAGCAGCGTTTTGAGGATGTGCTGCGCGCCGCGCTGAAGGATCTTTCCCGTGGATGACCAGCGCCTGACGACGCCCGCCCGCGTCGCCGAAGATGCGCAAGAGGAAGCGGGCCTTCGCCCGCGCCGCCTGGACGAGTACATCGGCCAGGACCGGGTGCGCGAGCAGTTGCACGTGTCGATCACGGCCGCCAAGCAACGCGGCGAACACCTCGATCATGTGCTGTTGTACGGTCCGCCGGGTCTCGGCAAGACGACACTGGCTTATGTGATTGCCAACGAGTTGGGTGTCGCGATCCGAACGACCTCCGGGCCGGTGATCGAGAAGCCCGGTGACCTCGCAGGCATTCTGTCGAACCTGCAGCCGCGCGAAGTGCTGTTCATCGACGAGATCCACCGCCTGTCGCCGGCGATCGAAGAGATCCTGTATCCGGCGATGGAGGACTTCGAGCTCGACATCGTCATTGGCCAGGGCCCCGGCGCGCGGTCGGTGAAGGTGCCGGTCGAGCCGTTCACTCTGATCGGCGCGACCACGCGGGCCGGGCTGCTGACCTCGCCGCTGCGGGCGCGGTTCGGCATCGTGCACCGGCTGGACTTCTACGACGCCCGCGACATCGAGGAGATCGTCCGCCGCTCGGCGCGCATCCTCCACGTGCCGATGGACGATGCGGCGGCGGGTGAGATTGCGGGCCGGTCGCGGGGCACGCCGCGCATTGTGAACCGGTTGCTGCGGCGGGTGCGCGATTACGCGCAGGTGCGGGCCGATGGCCGCATCACGGTGGAGGTGGCGCGCGCGGCCATGACGCTGCTCGACGTGGATCAATACGGGTTCGACGAGAGCGATCGCCGGCTGGTGCTGACGATCATCGAGAAATTCAATGGCGGCCCGGTCGGGTTGGGCAGCCTGGCGGCGGCGCTCAGTGAAGAGGCCGACGCCATCGAGGACATGTACGAGCCGTATCTGATCCAGATCGGCTTCCTGGAACGCACATCGCGCGGCCGTATCGCCACGGCTCGCGCCTACCAGTACTTCGGGCGCACCATGCCCGGGAGGGGGTTGTTTTGAACGTCCGCCGAGTAGAGATCAAGAGCCTGGCTACCTACGTGCCGCCGCGCCTGTTGACCAACGCCGATCTCGAGAAGATGGTCGACACCACCGACGAGTGGATCATGCAGCGCACGGGCATTCGTCAGCGCCACATTGTGGATCCGGGCGTCGCGACGAGCGACCTGGCCGCGGAAGCGGGCCGGGAGGCGATCAAGCGGGCGGGCCTCAAGCCGGAGGACATCGACCTGATCATCGTTGGCACCGTGACCCCCGACATGCTGTTCCCCAGCACCGCCTGCCTGGTGCAGCACAAGATTGGCGCGACCCGGGCCTGGGGCTTCGACCTGTCGGCGGCGTGCTCGGCGTTCACCTATGCGCTGACCGTGGGCAGCCAGCTGGTGGCGGCCGGTGGCGTGAAGAACGCCCTGGTGATCGGCGCCGATGTGATGTCGAGCATCATCGACTACACCGACCGCGCGACGTGCGTGCTGTTTGGCGATGGCGCCGGCGCCGTGGTGCTGGCGCCCTCGTCCGATCCCAACGTCGGCATTCTGGACTTCGAGCACATGATCGATGGCGGCGGCGGGGCGGCGCTGTGCATGCCGGCGGGCGGCAGCCGCATGCCGGCCTCGCACGAGACGGTGGACCAGCGCCTGCACTACGTGAAGCAGGACGGCCAGACCGTGTTCAAGTTCGCGGTGCGCAACACGGGTGAGATCTGCCAGCGGCTGCTGAAGCGCAACAACCTCACGGGCGACGATCTCGACCTGTTCGTGTCGCACCAGGCCAACAAGCGCATCATCATGTCGGCGGCCGAGCGCATCGGCATGCCGGAAGAGAAGGTCGTAATCAACATCGACCGCTTCGGCAACACCACGGCAGCCACGATTCCCCTCGCGTTGAACGACGCGGTGGAGAGCGGACGGCTGAAGAAAGGACACCTCATCATGTTGACGTCGGTGGGGGCCGGGTTCACAGTGGGGTCGTTGCTCGTCCGTTGGGGGGCTGTGAGCGAAGGGCGTTCATGATTCCTGACCAGACTCGTAAGTGGCTAAAAATGAATGGTTTACGAGGTCATGTCCCCTGATTCGGCGATTTATCTGACTTCGTGGAACATCACGGAGTTGCACACAAAGCACCTTCGGATGCATTTAGTTGTTGTCCATGTCGGTTCGAGTGCTATACTACCCGTCAATGTCTGGGTTAAGTCGCTAAGCTAGCCGTTTCGGTGACTTAGATACACGAATGAAATTACTCGGCGGAACTTGTCGGCGGATCGTTGCGGTGTCGCTTGCGCTCATGGCGCTCGCCGCCGTGCCCGCTACTGCGCAAGGACGCACCGACGAAGTGGTCGCTGCCGCGGGCGGGCGCGCGCAGGTCATCATGCAGTTTGCGACCGAAGCCGAACGCGACGCCGCGTTCGATCTCCTGCTCGATCGCGGCGCGGCGGTTCGCGCCGGCAATACCGGCGGTGGTCCCTACCTCGTTGTTCTTGGTAGCGCCGCCACGTTTAGCAGCGAAGTGGCCGGGGCGCGGCATGTGTCGCTTGACGCGAAGGTTAGACCTTTCGCCCTCCAAACTCCTGCGCGCGCATCCACCGCCGCTGCGATTCGCGCGAAGAAAATCCTCGATTGGCAGAACCGCATCGGCGCTGCCGATAGCGGCGGGGTTGCGGTGGCCGTGATCGACTCCGGCTTCCAGGCGCACCCCGACCTGCCACTGAGCCGCCTCCGCCACTACAAGGATTTCGTTTCCAACACCACAATCCCGGTTGATGCCTGCGGCCACGGCACGCATGTCGCGGGCATCATCTCCGGCAGCGGCGCCTCGTCCGGCGGCGAATACGCTGGCGTCGCGCCGCAGGTCGAGCTCGTCGTCCTGCGCGTGCTCGACGAGAATTGCTCGGGTAACACCAGCGATGTGATCGATGCACTGGAATGGGTGGTGCGCAATCATCAGACCTACAACATCAAGGTCGTGAACCTGTCAATTGGCCACGACGTGTTGGAGTCGATTTTCACCGATCCGCTCGTGCAGGCCGTGGAGCGCCTGTCGCGCAAGGGCATCGCGGTCGTGACCGCCGCCGGCAACAAGGGCTACAAGGTCGACAAGCATGGCGATGCGGTGCTGGGCGAGGACGGCAACCCGATACGCGTTTTCGGTGGCGTCGGCGTGCCGTGCAATGCGCCGTCGTCCATTTGCGTCGGCTCGCTCAATACGATTAAGGGCGACTCCAACTACGATCGCGTGGCGTTTTCAAGTTCAAGCGGTCCGACGCGGTTCGACCTGCTGGCCAAGCCTGACCTGGTCGCGCCGGGCGTGAAGATTGTTTCGCTGGCGGCTCCGGGCAGCCTGCTGTTCAACGGCTACCCCGGCCTTAGAGTGGCCGGTGGCTACTTCACGCTGTCGGGCACCAGCATGGCCTCACCGGCCGTGGCGGCAGCAGCGGCGCTGATTCTCGAGGCCAACCCGGGCCTCGCCGCGAACACCGTGAAGATGTCGCTCCAGTTCACATCGCGACTGCTGGTCGACGCTGAGGGGGTCGCGACGTCCGGTGTGCTCACCCAGGGTGCCGGCGCGTTTAATCTTGGCGGCGCGATGACGCTGGCATCGGCCATCAGACCGACCGCGCGCTTTGGCTCCAATTGGCTGCGGCGCAACATGGTTGCCTCGAACACCGACGCGTCGGGCAAGACCATTAACTGGAGCCGCCGCATTATCTACGGCGATCGCTTCATCAATCCCATCTACGCGGCGATTCATCTCGTCCGATGGGAAGACGATCTGGTCTGGGGTTACGACGCAATCGACGACAACATCGTCTGGGGCAACAACATTGTCTGGGGCAACTCCGACAACATTGTCTGGGGCAACGACGGCAACATCGTCTGGGGCAACTCTGCCGACGAGAACATTGTCTGGGGCAACGGCGAAGGCGACAACATCGTCTGGGGCAATAGCGTCGACGAGAGCCTCGTCTTGTCCGACGACGACATCATCGGCATCGACGACGAGAACATTGTCTGGGGCAATGACGACGACAACATCGTGTGGGGCAACGGCGATAGTGACAACATCGTCTGGGGCAACAGCATGGTGCGCGGCCAGTGGGCCTCGTCTTTGATTTCGGGCTTCTGGGACGACAACATCGTGTGGGGCAACGTCAGCCTCGCGAACGAAGACAACATCGTGTGGGGCAACGGCGACAACATCGTCTGGGGCAACTGCTCCGAAGCCAACGATGACCCTAACATCGTGTGGGGCAACGACGACAACATCGTCTGGGGCAATTGCGACAACATCGTGTGGGGCAACGACGATGACAACATCGTCTGGGGTAATTCAGTTCTGACCGGGTCGGGACGCTAAGCCATGGAAAAGATGCCATACCAACCTGAGCTGGACCGCACCATCGCCAGTCCCTCCGCCGCGACGGTGACCACCACCGACTGGCGTTCGGGCCTGCCGGCGCTGACCGGATCCAACTTCACCCTGCGCGAACTGCGCGGCGACGACGCCGCGTCGTTGCTCGCGATGTTGACCACCGAAGAGGTGGCGCGCTTCATCTCGCCGCCGCCGACCACCGTCGAAGGTTTTGAGTGCTTCATCGCGTGGACCCACCGCGAGCGCCTGACCGGCAACTACATCTGCTTCGGCATCGTCCCGCACGGCATGGAGCACGCCGTGGGCTTGTTCCAGTTGCGTTCGCTCGAACCCGGCTTCGCCTCGTGCGAGTGGGGCTTCGCCATGGGGTCGTCGTTCTGGGGCACGGGCGTGTTCGCCGAAGGCGCGCGGCTGGTGGTGAATTTTGCGATCGACGTGGTCGGTGCGCAGCGCCTCGAAGCGCGCGCGGCGGTCGCCAACGGCCGCGGCAATGGCGCCCTTCGCAAGATTGGCGCGGTCCAGGAAGGCGTGCTGCGCCGCTCGTTCCTGCGCAATGGCCAGTATCACGATCAGGTGCTGTGGTCGATCCTCGCCGAGGATTGGCGCCTGCAGCGGATGGACGTTCAGCCGGCCATCGTTCACTAAGACATCGAACTCTCGCATACGTTAAAGCCCGAACGCCTCCAGGGGGTGTCCTGGCTGTTTTTTTTGGGCCCCCGTGAACGTTAGCGACTTCGACTTCCACCTGCCAGACGATCTGATCGCGCAGGACCCCCCGGTGCAGCGAGGCGCGTCCCGCCTGCTGGCGCTCGATCGGGCGAGCGGTGGCGTGTCGCATCACCAGTTTGCCGGCCTGCCGTCGTTGTTGCGGGCCGGCGACCTACTGGTGGTGAACGACACGCGCGTGTTCCCCGCGCGCCTCATCGGTCATCGTCTGCCCGGCGGCGGCGCGGCCGAGTGCTTCCTGGTGCGTCCGACCGGCGCGGGCGACGAGTGGGTGGCCCTGGTTCATCCCGGCCAGCGCCTGCGAGAAGGCGCGCGCATGGTGTTTGGCGCGGGTGCCCAGCGTTTGAATGCGGAGGTGGTGGGGATCCACTTTCACGGCCGGCGGACGGTGCGGCTGTGGACCGACGACGGTTCCAGCGTGCGCGAGGCGATTGACGCCATCGGGCACATTCCGCTGCCGCCCTATATCAAGCGAGACGATGCCCCGGCGGATCGCGAACGCTATCAGACCGTGTTTGCCCGCGATCGGGGATCGATCGCGGCGCCGACCGCGGGCCTTCACTTCACGCCGGCGCTGCTGGACGCGTTGGCTGAACGAGGCATCGAGCGTACGGCCGTCACGCTCCACATCGGCTACGGCACTTTCCAGCCGATACGCGTCGAGCGGGTCGAAGACCACCAGATGGAGGCGGAGCATTACGACGTGTCGGCCGAAGCAGCCGCCGCGCTGACCGCGGCGCGGCGCGAGGGCCGGCGGATCATCACCGTCGGCACGACCTCCACGCGGACCGTCGAATCACTGACGATTGATCCGGATGGCGGCGTGCTCCCGGGGCGGGGCGAAACGGCGCTCTTTATTCACCCAGGCCACCAGTTCCGGCTGGTCGATGGCATGATCACCAACTTCCACTTGCCGCAATCGTCCTTGATCATGCTGGTGTCGGCCCTGGCCGGACGCGAGGCGGTGCTGGCGGCGTACGCGACTGCGGTGGCGGAGCGGTATCGGTTCTATAGTTACGGCGACGCCATGGTGGTGCTATGAAATTGCCATACCAAGAGTTCGATCTGTCGGGCGTGAAGACGTATCCGCTCAGCTCGCGCGAGAGCAAGGTGACTCTGGCGCAGTTTGCCACGCCCTACCAGAAGGGCTCGGGCGTGGACGGCCTCTTGAAGACGCTGCCCTCGCTGCTCGCCGCAAGCGACTTCAAGGCGGTGGTGGCGGCGTTGGTCACCGCGCGGCAGGGTGGACGCGCGATTATCTGGGGGTTGGGCGCTCACGTGTTGAAGACCGGACTCTCGCCGGTGATCGTGGACTTGATGGCGCGCGGGTTCGTGTCCGCGATTGCCACCAACGGCGCCGGCATCATCCACGACTTCGAGATTGCGTTGTCGGGAGGGACCTCCGAAGACGTGGACGCCACGCTCGGTGCAGGCACGTTCGGTATGGCCGAGGAGACCGGCACGCAACTGAACCAGGCGATCATTGACGGTGTGGCCGTGGGCCTTGGACTGGGCCAGGCCGTCGGCCGCTTCCTCATCGAGCGCAACGCTCCGTTCGCCCAGATCAGCGTCGCCGCCACCGCCCACCGCCTGGGCATTCCCATCACCGCCCATGTCGCCATCGGCACCGACATCATTCACATGCATCCGCGCGCTTCTGGCGCCGCAATTGGCGAAGCCAGCCTGCGGGACTTCAAGTACTTCACCTCCTCGGTGGCTCGACTGGAAGGTGGCGTGTTCCTGAACTGCGGATCCGCGGTCGTGCTGCCTGAGGTCTTCCTGAAGGCCGTGGCCATTGCCCGCAACGACGGCCGTTCACTCGCGGGCCTGACGACGGTGAACCTGGACTTCCTGCGGCACTATCGCGCCCTGACGAACGTCGTCTCGAGGCCGACGGCGGGCATTGGCAAGGGGTATTCACTCACGGGGCATCACGAAATCATGTTGCCGCTGCTGGCGGCGGCGTTGATAGAGAGTCTGGATGCCCACCTCCCGACGCCCCGCCCTTAGCCGACGGCTACCCC
>JBCKZH010000075.1:0-18049 GCA_038919385.1 Vicinamibacterales bacterium
GTCGCTCGCAATAATGTGGAATAAAAAGAGGGACAAGCAGCCTTCTTGGTAGGCCAACTGTATTGTGGGTCAATAATTTACGTGAGATTTGTGGCGGAGAGGGTGGGATTCGAACCCACGTGCCCTTTCGGACAACACGCTTTCGAGGCGCGCCCGTTACGACCACTTCGGTACCTCTCCGCTAGGGTGGGACCGCGACTGTCGCCGGAACTTGTAATTATACAGAAACCTGCCGCGCTGCGAAATCCCGACTCGTGTCCCCTCGATCGAGTTTGCCCGCGACCGTTCCCGCGGGCCACCGCAGTGACTGTTCAATACTGAACGCCGGCCCTGAACCCGCGCACTACACAACCGGGCTGAAACCCTGACAGTTATTGGATGGCGTCGGGCTCCCGGGCCGCGCGGTCTCGCTCCATGGCCGCGCGCTCTTCCTCCGCCCACCGGTGCCGAATCTCGGCGCTCCGCCGGCGGCGGCGCCAGACGGCCAGGGCCGCCACGGCGATCACCAACAACCAGAAGGCGTCGCCAGATGTGAGGAACGACACCCACACCGTCCACACGCGCTGTCGATTCCAGAACTCATCCTCCACCGCGCCGAGCGGCCGCCCGGCCACGGTCGCGACCGCGCGATCGAACGGAACGCCCTCGCCCACCAGACGCAGGATGGCAGCAGGCGAAATGGCGCCGTGCTCGCGGATGATGTCGCGCACCAACGCCGTCGACAGCGAGTAGGCTCGCGATTGTGCAACCTGGCCGCCATCGAATAGCCCATCGATCTCGCGCACGGTGAGACGCGGACCGGCGATCAGCTCCCACGCCAGGCGCGAGCGATCCTCCAGATCCCACGGCCGCTCCACGGCCACTGCCAGCCCTTCGTGAAACCAGCGCGGCACCATCTGTCCGCCTGCTGCACGCCCGATCAGTACGTGCGCGACCTCGTGGCGCAACACGTCCTCCAACGTGTCGTGCGGATACACCGGCGAGCGCGCCGGAAACAGCACGATCAGACTCGAGTGGCTGAGAGCGTAGCCAGCGGTCCACGGACTCACCGCACGCGCGGCCTCGCTATTCTCGTCGGCGAGCACTACTTGAATCGGCGGGCCCGCCTGCTCGAGGCCAACCGTGCGAACAATGCCGGCGAGCGGCTGGCGGTCGAACGACTCGAGGCGGCTGCGTGCCGACGCAAGTTCCGCCGGCGCCATGATCGTCAATGCTGGCGGCGCCTGTGCGCTGGCGCCGGCCACCGCCAAGGCGGCCAGCAACACCGCGGCCACTAGCCGGACGATGGCGCCCTCCGCATCCTGAAGAACTCCTGAATCACCTCGCGGCACTCGTCTTCGAGCACACCACCAACCGCCTCGAGGCGGTGATTCAATCCCGGCAGTTCGTGGACAGCAATCATGGAGACGATGGCGCCGGATCGGGGTTCGGTGGCGCCGTAGACGACCGTGCCGATGCGCGCGTGCACCATCGCGCCCACGCACATCAAGCACGGCTCCACTGTCACATACAGCATCGACCCGGTGAGGCGGTAGTTGCCCAGAGCGGATGCGGCCGCGCGCAGCGCCACGATCTCGGCATGGGCCGTGGGATCCTGCGTCGCGATCGGCTGGTTGAAGCCCGCGCCAATCACGCGGCCGTCGAGCACGACCACGGCGCCCACCGGCACTTCGCCACCCTCGCGCGCCAGCGCCGCCTGGGTCAGGGCCAGGCGCATGAAGAACTCGTGATCCATGACGGGAATCATGACACGCCGGCATGAATCGGCGCATGCTGGAGACGTGATGGACCCCCTGGCCGGATCGGCGTGGAGCACACCCGCCACCGTGGCCGGGTTCGCGACGTCCGCACCGAATCCCGTGCTCATGCAGTATGCGGAGGCGCCGCTGGCACGCTTCATGTCGACACCCAACACCATTCCCACGGCCGAAGCCCTGCGCCTCGCCGACCTCATCACCCAGACCGACGGCGGCATCGCCAGCCGCGTGCTGGCGAAGACCGGCGGCGGCAACGTCACGCTGTTCGCGTTCGATCAGGGGCAGGGCCTGAGCGAACATACCGCGCCGTTCGATGCCCTGGTGATCGTGCTCGACGGCGCGTTCACGCTGACCATTGGCGGCCAGCCCGTCCCAGCCATGCCCGGCACCATCGTCCGCATGCCAGCGGGCGTGCCGCATGCGGTGGATGCCACGGCCCCGTCGCGCATGTTGCTGGTGATGCTGAGGGAACCGAAGGCCTGAGTAGCCGACCACCGCGATGAAGATCAACGCCACGCCCACGGCAATCGCCGGCGCCGTGATCTGATCACCGCGCCCAATTCCGGCGATCCACGAAGGTCCTCGGCTCGAGCCGCCGCCCGCCTGGGGCCCGCCGTGCGTCCCGCCGCGCGCTCCAGAGCAGCACTGGACCCGCCAGCCGGTCGATCATCGGCGCCAGCCCGCCCACCTCGCGTTCGACCTGCACCCGCAGGTCGGCAATCCGGTCGCTCACGGTCCGGTTCGACTCGCGCAGGTACTTCTCCATCGCCCACAACGCGGCGCCCCAGCCCAATCGCAACTGGGCCGCCTCTCCGCGGACGCGTGCCCGCACCCGCGCGTCGGGGTCGTCGCGGTAACGCCGCCAGCCCGTGAGCATGCTGGCCATCAACCGGAACAGGCTCGGGCCGTTCACCTCGAAGTCGCGGCGGAACGCGCGGTCGAGAAACGTCTTCGACTCGTCACGCCGGATCGCGGTGTGCCGGAAGTTGAACTTGAACTGGCCGTGGATATCCGCCAGGTTGACGTCCTCCAGCAGCCGGCCGTCGGACTCGACCTCGCGGTAGAGCGGCGTGCCAGGCACCGGTGTGTAGAGCATGAACTGGTGGAACACCGTTTCGTGCGCCACGGCGTGGTCGATCACGGCGTCGATGTTGGCGGGCGTATGGTGCTCGAGGCCGATGATGCTCGACCCATGCACGCGAATGCCGTGCGACTGCAGGTCGCGCGCCAGCGCCTGCGTGTCGGTCCCCTTCAGCTTCTGGTACTGGCTGCCGGCCGATTCCAGGCCAAGCCAGATCCACTCCACGCCCAACTCCACGAGCTGGCGCACGTCGTACTTGCGGATGGCATTGGCCGACGAGAACACGTAGAGCGACCACGACTTGCCGTGGGCCTTCATCAGTTCGAGCAACTCGAGGGCCCGCTTCCTATAGAGCAGGAAGTTCTCGTCCATCATGAAAAACGCGCGCGCGCCGAGGCCCCGCTCGGCCTCGCACATGACGCGGAACACGTCCTCTCCGCGCTCGAGGAACGTCACCATCTTGCCCTTGCCGCCGAAAAACTCGGAGGTCGTGCAGAAATTGCAGCCCATCGGACATCCCACCGACGGGATGATCGTGGCCGCCGCGTTGCCGCCGCCGCGCGGCGCCGGCAGCCCCATCAGCCGGAAACCGAACGACGAGGGGATCAGCGGGTGCTCGATCCGCTGACCGTCCGGCTCCCCCAGAAACGCGCGCAGCCACGCCACGCCTTCGCCCTTCACGATGTGATCGGCGTCGATCATGCGCTCGATGCCTGGAATGGCGGTGACGTGGCCGCCCACGATCAGGGTCGAGTGCGGCGAGTGCAGGCGGACCAGGCGGCACATCTCGCGAATCTTGGCGACATTGACGATGATGCCGGTGAGCCCGACGATGTCGTAATCGTGGGCGGTCAGTTCGCGCACGAAGCGTTCCCGCGTGGGGAAATCGAGCACCGTGCTCGGCGC
Source organism: Vicinamibacterales bacterium (assembly GCA_038919385.1). Lineage (GTDB taxonomy): Bacteria > Acidobacteriota > Vicinamibacteria > Vicinamibacterales > UBA2999 > 12-FULL-67-14b. Next base: position 3,745 of record JBCKZH010000075.1, read on the forward strand.
CGAGATGTTCTGCTGCAGCAGCATGAGGCTCCAGGTGCGATGGAACATGCGGAGCGAGAACGGCCCCTGCTCGCGCGTCACCTGGTTGTGGTACAGCTCCACCGGGTTGATGGCCCGGCTACCGAACTCATCGTCTTGCGCGAAGGGTTTGAAGACCGATGACAGAAGAATGCGGGCGCGGGTGCCTTTCGGGTGTGGCTGCATATGCAAGCCTCCGTTCCCGATGATAGAGAGCCGCGCGCCCGGCGAATGTAATGGTTCTGTACTAGTTGCGTCGGAAGCCGCCATCGCCTGACTTGGGCCGTCGACTTCACCTTCGGCTACGCTACCCTGTGGGCACGGATGGACTGGAGGACGGTCATGACTCGTCGGGTGTTCGCCGCCGCGGGCATGGTCTGCGCGCTCTCGGGCGTCGCCTGCGGTGTATCGAAACCTGGGATCTGGTAAGGGCTTCACCGACGTGGCGCGCTCGGCCGGGATCCACTCGTGGGGCACGACGCGGCTGCCCGCCTGGATCGACTTCGACAACGACGGGGACGTGGACCTGTTCGTCGCGTTCCGGGATCGCCCGAACATGCTCTTCAGAAATGACCGCGGCCGGTTCACGGACGTGGCGCCGTCGGTGGGTCTCGCGGACCCGCGCAAGACGGTCGGCGCGGTCTGGTTCGATATGGACCAGGATGGGGATCTCGATCTTGCGCTGGCGGACAACGGCGCCACCGGCAAGCACTTCCTGTGCCGGAACGATCTCGCCTCGCCTGGCTCCCACTCGATCGCGGTGCTCGTCCTGGACGAGCACGCCAGGTACTCCCGGGCGGGTTCCCAGGTGCGGGCGTTCGCGGCGGGAAGCCGCAGGCTGCTCGCGGTGGGGATGGTGGATATCGAGGTCACGACGCTCAGGGGCGGCAGCCACCACGTCACCCGCGTACCGAACATGAATGCGTCCTCGCTGGCTGGCAAGCCGCTGATCGTGAAGGCTGGTCCGGCGGCCCAGTGAAGGTACGCTCCGCTGCGTCGCTACCTCTTGTCGAAAATCAGCTGCGCGCTCTCTCACGATATGAGGTTCTCGCACCACGCCTCACCCCAGAACGTCCTGGCGATCTTGCGGCCGTCGATGACCACCGGCGAGGCCTCGTGACCCTTCTTCTTCGTGAGCTGCGCCAATCGCTGCGCCGCCTGCCGGCGGCGCGCGGCAACGGGCACATAGCCTAGCCTGTCTGCGTAACGCGCTGTCGGCTCGTCCGTGGCGCCCGTTTACCGCCCCAACTTCCCTTTGGACGCCTTTCAAGATTCTGGCTATACTTCTGGCTAGAATTAGAGAGGAACACCCCATGCGTTTCGCCAGCGTGGCCGAGGTCAAGGACGGGCTCTCCGAGTACCTGGCCCGGGCTCGGAAGAAACAGGAGCCCATCGTCGTCACCCACCACGGCAAGCCCTACGCGCTCATCCAGCCGCTCGAGGAAGCGGATCTGGAGGAGCTGGAGTGGCGGCAGCTCGCCAGGCGGAAGCTCGCCAGGGCTTGGGAAAGCGAAGAGGATGCCCTCTACGACTACCTATAGGCGCGGCCAGGTGGTCGTGGTGAACGTGCCTTTCACCGGCCAGAGCGGCGCGAAGCCGCGGCCGGCGCTGGTGGTGAGCGTCGAGGCTTTCCACAGGAGGCTCCTCGACGTGATCGTGTGTCCCATCAGCAGCCAGCCGCGCTACTACCAGCGGCCCGGCTCGGGGGACCATCCGCTCAAGCACTGGAAGGCCGTGGGGCTCAGGCATCCGAGCACGGCGCGGATCTCGAACCTCCTCGCGGTCGAGAAGAAGCTCATCAAACGCGTGCTCGGCGCGCTGCACGCCGAGGACCTGGCGCGGGTCGAAGACGGCCTGCGCGCGGCGTTCGGCCTTTAGCCGCGCGCCGATGCCGTAGAGCACGGCCTCGATGTGCTTGCACATCGAGGCCCAGTCCGGGCAGCTACACGAGAACGTGATCTCCTTCGGTGACGGGACAGAGACCCGTCTTTGCCTGACACATGCGCGCCATCACGCTCGTTGAGAGCTTCCCCTGCAGCAGCTCAACGACCGAGTCGATGGCGCCCGCACAGTCCTTGCAGATGGCCCGCCAGCGAGTGGGTGGGACGGCCGCCACCTTCATCTCGACTTCGTAAATGTCGGAGCCGCTGACGAGCGCCGTCACCGCGCCGGGAGCGATCCGGAGATCGACCACGGACCCGTTGCGGACGTACGTCCGCCCGCGCGGCAGCCGGTTCGCGAAGTCGCTGTAGCGCTCGAGGTTCTCGCACCACGCCTCACCCCAGAACGTCCTGGCGATCTTGCGGCCGTCGATGACCACCGGCGAGCATGTTGGCGTTTGATGGGCTGAGAATCGACCCGGACGTTTCGGTGCCGATACTCGCCGCCCACAGATTGGCGGCCGTCCCGATGCCGGAGCTCGATCCGCCGGTCGCCATCGCGGGCCTGCCATCCGCGGTGGCCGCGCGCGGATCCGGTCTCGGGTCGTACGAGTTCATGCCATACCCGCCCACCGCGCTGTAGTTCGGAGGCATGGTGCTCGAAACCCAGTTGGCCAGCTCGGTCACGACCGTCTTGGCGATAGGGCCAATCCAGGGGGTCGCGCGGCAGACTCACTGTCGCCCCAGGCGCCGAAGCGCGTCTTCGCCGCGGCGGTCGCCCCGGCGCGCCGCCTCACGATACCAGCGGATCGCGACGTCGAGATCCACCGCCACGCCTCTTCCCTGTTCATACATGTCGGCGAGGCGAACCTGCGGCAACGTGTCGCCCTGCTCCGCGGCCTTCCGCCACCAGTACACGGCCATCGCGTCGCTCTGCGGCACGCCGCGCCCGGCCGCATAGGCGTTGCCAAGATTGTGCCGCGCCAGTACGTGGCCCTGATCGGCCGCACGATGGAACCACGCGGCGGCGCGCGCCGGATCCACGTCAAAGCCAAGCCCCTCATCGTACGCGGAGCCCATCAGAAACACGGCTTCCGTGACGTCAGCGTCGGCGAGCCTCCGGATCTCCGGGAGCACGCTCGACGCCAGCTCGCGCGCGCGGGCCTCGTCGGCGGCAAGGCCCATCCGTCCGCGCGAATAGGCACGCGCGAGCCACATGCGTGACACGGCGCCGCCGTCGCCGGCCGCGGCTTCGACGAGACTGCGAGCCCGGCCCTCATCCACCCGACCGGCCACGCCGGTGTACCAGCCGATGGCCTCGGTGATGCGCGGGTCGACAGGCAGGGCCTGTCCCACCACGCTGCCCGCGACACACCACGCGCCCGCAAGCATCAAGGCCACGCGACTGATGGGGCGGAATCCCAGGGTACGCATCGCGTGATTGTATGCGGAGAGGCGGTGCTGCGCCGACGGGTTATCGGGCGACGTTCCCTTTGACCATCTGGGCCAGGTCGAGATTGAAGCGCTTCAGCACGGCCGCAAACCGCGCGTGCCATGGCAGCTCGTCGAAGGGCATCGTGAGCAGGAAGCCGATGAGCAAATCGCCATCGGCGCCGGCGGCCCGCTCCATGGCGTCAAGTGCGCGGGTGGTGTCGCCAAGCCCGAGATGGGCCAGGGCCAATGCAGTGGATCGCATCCAGGTGTCAGCACACCGTACTCAGCGCCGGCGTGTCGCGGCTGTGGCAGAGGCCCGCGGCTTCTTCGCGGCGCGCACGGTCGGCCGTGGCGCCCGCGTCGCGTGGCTGGCCATCTCGATGCCGAAGATCCCCGACAGGTCTCCGGCATCGAGCACCTTGCCCGCCCGCACCTTTCTGGTCCGCGAGAGATCCGAACCGGCCTTCGCGACGAGAGCCTGCTGATCCACCTGTCTCAGCAGGAACAACAGCTCGGGCTGCTCGTCGAGCCGCGCGCCGATGCCGTAGAGCACGGCCGCGATGTGCTTGCACATCGAGGCCCAGTCCGGGCAGCTACACGAGAACGTGATCTCCTCCGGCGATGGGAAGAGACCCGTCTTTGCCTGACACATGCGCGCCATCACGCCCTGCGAGAGCTTCCCCTGCAGCAGCTCAACGACCGAGTCGATGGCGCCCGCACAGTCCTTGCAGATGGCCCGCCAGCGAGTGGGTGGGACGGCCGCCACCTTCATCTCGACTTCGTAAATGTCGGAGCCGCTGACGAGCGCCGTCACCGCGCCGGGAGCGATCTGGAGATCGACCACGGACCCGTTGCGGACGTACGTGCGCCCGCGCGGCAGCCGGTTCGCGAAGTCGCTGTAGCGCTCGAGATTCTCGCACCACGCCTCACCCCAGAACGTCCTGGCGATCTTGCGGCCGTCGATGACCACCGGCGAGGCCTCTCGGCCCTTCTTCCTGAGCTGCGCCAGCCGCTTCGCGGCCTGCCGGCGGCGCGCGGCGACGGGCACATAGGGTTTCCAGCCGAAGTAGTTGCCGTAAGCCATCAGTCACTCCTGCGAGAAGGCATGCACGTCGAGCGCCACGAGTTTCAACAGATCGTCATCCTTCATCTCGGTCAACGGCAGCTCGCCGCCGCCTTCCAGCAGATCTTGCGAGAGCTGTCGCTTCGAGTCGATGAGCTGGTCGATTTTCTCCTCGATCGTCCCCCGGCACAAGAACTTATGCACGAGCACGTTCTTCGTCTGCCCGATGCGGAAGGCGCGGTCGGTGGCCTGATTTTCCACCGCCGGGTTCCACCATCGGTCGAAATGAATCACGTGCGAGGCCGCCGTGAGATTCAGACCCGCTCCGCCGGCCTTGAGCGACAGCACGAAGAACGGCACGGCCTCGTCTTCCTGGAATTGCCGCACCAGCGATTGGCGGGTCTTCACCGCCGTCCCGCCGTGCAGGACGAGTCCGGGCCGGCCAAACACCGATCCCAGAAAAGCGGCGAGCGGGCCCGCCGCCTCGCGGAATTGCGTGAACACCAGCACCTTTTCCTGCTTCGCGGCAATGATCTCGGCGATCTCGCGCAGGCGCGCCAGCTTGCCGCTGTCAGCCTCCGCCCAGGCGCCATCGCCCAGCCACTGCGACGGATGATTGCAGATCTGTTTGAAACGCATCAGGAACGCGAGCACGACGCCCTTGCGTCTGATCCCGTCGGTTGCCGCCAACTCGGTGGTCAGCTCTGTCACGCCGCGCTGGTACAGCGCCGCTTGCGCCCGCGTGAGCGAGCAGAACGCCTTGACCTCCGTTTTGTCCGGCAGGTCGGCAATCACCGACGTGTCCGTCTTGAGACGCCTCAGAATGTAGGGACGCACCAGTTCGCGCAGCGGCCCGTAGGGGTTGTGCGGCCTCGCCTCGAGGCGCTTGATGAAGCGCCCGAACTCCTTGTCCGAGCCGAGCAGGCCCGGGTTGATGAAGTCGAAGATCGACCAGAGGTCGCCGATCCGATTCTCGACGGGTGTGCCGGTGAGCGCGATCCGTGCCCGCGCGTCGAGCCGCTTGGCGGTCCGCGTTTGCCTGGCGCCCGGATTCTTGATGGCCTGCGCCTCGTCCAGCACCGCCAGGCGCCATTTGATGGTCAGTAGCGCCGGCGCACGCAGGAGCGTGCCGTAGCTCGTGATCACGAGATCGACCTCTGCGAGTCGATGCTCGTCGAGCGCCCCCAGCTCCGCGCGCGACATCTCCGACGGATGCGCAACGAGCGCTCGCAGGCTCGGCGCGAAGCGCGCGATCTCCGACGCCCAGTTGGCGATGAGCGAGGCCGGCGCCACGAGGACGCTCGTCCGCCGCCCATCCCCTCCTGGTCGCGGGGTCCCACCCCCGCTCGCGTCGGCAGTCTTTTGCAGGATCAGCAGTAACGCCAGTACCTGCATGGTCTTGCCCAGGCCCATGTCGTCGGCGAGGCAAGCGCCGAGGCCGAGCCCGGACAACAGATGCAGCCACTGCAATCCTGCCTGCTGGTACGGACGGAGCGACGTCTTGAGGGCGTCGCCGGGATCGACCCGCGCGAGCGCTTCCGGATGACGCAGCGCATCGAGCGTCTTCGCGAGCCACGGACCGGCGACAACGCGCGACCAGTCGGGCGCGGCGGTGCGATCCGCTTCGCTGTCCGATACGTTCGCGCCGGCGAGCAGGCGCATCGCCTCGGCGAAGGTGAGGCCGGTTTCTTTCGCGGTCTGTTCCACCCGGCGAAACTCGTCGAGCATCCGGCCGAGCTTGCCGCGATCCACCTCGACCCAGCGGCCCCGAACGAGGTGCAGGCCATCAGACGCCGCCAGCAACTGCGCGATGTCGGCGGCCGTCAGCCGCTCGCCGTCGAGTGTGACGTCCATCCGGAAATCGAGAAGGGCATCCTTGCCGAGGCCCGATGGGGGCTTGCCGCCCACGGTCACGCTGACCTGGGGACGCGGCGGACGGTTCGCTCGCCACGTGCCGGGCACGCGAACGACGACGCCCGCTGATTCAAGGCTTGGAAGATCGGTCAGGAGTTGAAAGGCTTCCGCGGGCGTCCATCGCAACGGATGAAAGATCTCGCCCGCGTCGACCATCGTCTTGAGCCAGGCACACTGCTCGGCCGCGCGCTGCACCGGTAAGAGAAGCGACAGCAGCCGGGATCTGTTCGCCGCGCCCGCGTACTCGCTGAGCGCCCGACCCAGCGGAAGGTGCTGGGCTTTGCCGTGCGCGGACAACCGCGTCGTGTAGGTCGCGAGAAACGCGAACGGCGCCTCGTCGTCTCTGCGATTCTCGGCGAGATTGAAGTGGACGCGGCCGACCAGGTTCCAGGCCGAACTCTTGCTCTTCAGAAAGTCCTGAAGCGAGGCCTTCGACAGGGCGAGCTCGGACCGAAACGCCGCATCGATGGCGTCCCACAGCGCCCGCAGCACGGACGCGGTCACGTACTCCGCGCCGGTCATCGGCGGTGCGGAACACGCGATGGTGTCGAGCTCGGCGATTGGCGGCGTTGGGATTGGCGTGTACTCGCGGCTCTCGACGTCCGGCTGGGTGCACACGGCGGTGACGTAGCGCGCGCCAAAATCGCGCCAGTAGGCGAGCGCCGACGGCAGCGCGGTTTCCACTTCCGCCGCGCCGAGCTGCAGTAGACCGTGGCCCGAGCCGCGCGCGAAGGATTGCTCGATCCTCCGCGACAGATCCGCCGGCAGCGCCGGTGCACCATCCACCGGGGCCAGCACCAGGTGGCCGTGAGGTGTCAGAGTGAGGGCGAGCGTGGTTGTCGACACGTCAGGGGTTCCAGCAGCCGTGCTCTTCAGTGCTTCTTCAGCGGCGGCTTGCCGATCGCATCTCGGATGGCGCGGATAGAGAGAAACATGGGCGTTGGGGCGGGGCGTGCATCCGACCGCCCCTCGACCGCTTCGATTGCAACACACCCATACCTGGCGTAGAAGGCCTCGGCATTCACCTTGGCATCGACGATGACTCCCACGCATCCGTAGTCGTCCGCCATCCGCAGTGCCCGCCGGAGCACGAACCGGAGCAGGTGAAGACCGAGCCCTTGTCCCTGAGCCGATTGGTCGATGGCAAGCCGAGCGAGCCGGAGCACTGGCCACGGGTAGCGCGGGAGCTTGCGGCGCGGGGCGAGCGGCAGCTCGTCGATCTCGAGGTGAGCAGCCGCGACAGTGGCAAACCCGAGAATGTCCCGGTCGTCGACCGCGACATCCGTCACGCCGAGGTGGTGGCGAAACTGATTCTGCCCGGCAAACTGCTGAAAGAAGCGATCGAGGTCGGCGTCACCCGAGCGAAACGAGGTCCGGTCATCGCCCTCGCGAAGCGCTCTGATCTCCAGCGGGGTCCCCGACGCGCGGGGTTTGCGCGTTGGGGTGCTAGTCACGCAGCAGGCCGCGCAAGGCTGGTGTGGACTTGCCCCTCTGGATCCGCCTCAGGATCGCCTCACCGGACTTCCTGGTCACGACCAGCTTCGGGTGCACCACGGCGTCGGCCGGCAATTCCTGCAGCGCCTGCAGGTGATGCCGAAGCGCCTGTTCGACGAGGTGGCCCTTCTTCACGCCGGTCGCGCGGACGTGTCGTTCGAGCAGGTCGCTGGTGGTGCGGGATACGATCGCCGAAATCTGAGTTTCTCGTTCCATGATTTATAATGAATATTCTACATTTTTGTATTGACAGCGTCAACGAGGGATGCCAGACCTTCGCGGGGACATCAGGCACAGTGGGACACGTTGTCGCCGTCAGCAGGGCCCGCGGAGCGTAGACGGACCGCTTGGCATCGTCGCCGCCCGGAACAAAGTGGACGCGGTGGAGCGTCTCGACGAGTTCGCCAATTTCGAGGGTTGCCCGATTCGCGAGTTGCCGGAGTTGATGCTCCTGCTCGACATGGACGATGAGGGGGCGTTCACGTTGGAGCACGTCGGCGAGGCGAACCTGGTACGAGTAGCCTGGCTCGCATCGCGTGTATCGTGCTGACCTGTGCGCATGCTACGGTATCGAGTCTCTCAGGAGGCAGCCCCATGCGCTACGCTGAGTTCCGTGACCGACTCGAAGATGCTCTTCACGAGGCGGGCCTCTTCTTCCATGACGCCGATCGGCGCGTCGAGACGATCGATCTCGCGGACACCGTGCGGAGTTGGAAGGTCTATGTCCGCAGAGCCGCACCTCGGAGCGCACAGCCCTTCGACGTTTCGGCTGAGATCGGCTTCGAGTGGGGCCCCGTCGACGCGGCTCGCGCGTACACCTGCGAAGAAGATCTCCTCACGGAGCTCGTCGGCAGGAGGAGGCGACCGATCAGGACAGAGCGCAGGTGGACACGGATAGACCTCTCGCTTCACGCGAGTCTCCCTTATGGTTCGACGACGTCGATACCGGAGCCACACGTGTTCGGCGCCTGGACTGCTTCTGTTGTGGAGAAGGCCGATGCAGCCCTCACCGACACGGAGGAGAAAAAGGGGCGCATGGTGGCCGGCCTGGGCGGGCATGGGGGTGTCGAGGTACGAGGGCACTGCAAACCCGATGGCGTCGTTTCCCTGAAGGCCGTGGCGATCTCCGGATTCCGGATGGTTCGCGTGCCCAGGGTCTGGGACAACCCCGAGCGTCGCGAGGCGGAGAAGGGCCCGCGCGACGAGCTTCGTCGACTGGCGCGAAGGTTCAACGCTGCCCTCAATGAGTGGACGAAGAGTGTCTCGGAACTCGCGACCTGGATCCGGTACTCGCCGCCACCACCGGGAGCGAAGCCGGTCGAGCCATGGTTCGAGGATCAATCCGAGGACGATGAGGACGGCGGGCCGGAGACGACGCACTGACGGTAATCGATCGCGTGATGTCGCGTGTTAAGTGGGCGTTGAGCGCATCACCGAACACCTTTCGAGGTGTTGGCCGGAATGCGCAGTTATGCGTTCAGCGAACCCGGGCGTGGGACGGTCGTGCACGGGGGCAGCCCATCACCGCGTCGCACCGAAGTTGCGTCTCGCCCAATAATCCGGCCGACGACTTGTGTACGCTGTCGCACGTGCGCTCGATATTCGTCGACCGTCATCGTCTGCGCGACGCCGGCGTCCACTTCGGCACCGCGACGAGCGATCTCGTCATCCCATGCGTCCGCGGCGCCAGCCTCGGCTTCCGTGTCGAGGCTGCGGATCAATTCGAGCGCGAGTCGGGCACGTTCCTCGGCCGGAAGATGGAGGATCTCGGCGAGCATGTCGGCGGCGGACATTGATTCAATCTAGCAGCTTCGCGACAGGGCTGCTGATCCTCAATTGGGTGGCCACGGAGCCGGATGAGTGGAACGACCCGCGCCGTCGTGGCCGTGCTGCTCCGAGCGGGGTGGTGCTGGGACCTGGGAGGCGAGGATCTGCGAGAGGCGCATGATTCGCTGACGTGCGTGGTGGCCGTCGCTGACATTGCTCAGCATCGCGTCGAAATGCGGCGTATTGCTGCCGCGAGCCGCCTGCTCGCGTTCCACGATTCGGATACCGCCAACCAGCAGCGCCCATATGGCGGCATGCGAGGCGTTCCCGAGGATCTGCAACGGGCGGCAGCAGTCACGGCGGCCAAGGTTGCCGATTCAGGCGTGCGCGGAAACGGGCTGGTAGCGCCGGACGCGGATCTTGCCCGCATCCTTGCGGGCCAGAGCGATGTCGTAGGCAGCCTGCATGCGCATCAGCGTGTCCATGTTCACGCCGAACGCCTTTTCGATACGCACAGCCATCTCACCGGACAGGTCGGCATGCTGATTCAGGAGATTCGACAGCGCAGGGCGCGACACGCCGAGCACCTTCGCCGCGGCCGTGACGGAGAGCTTGTGCGCCTCGATGATCTCGGTCCTGATGAAGTCGCCGGGGTGAACCGGATTGCGGATGGCCATGGTCGTGCTCCCTTTCATACGATCACTGTAGCGTTACAGGCTACAGTCTGTCAACAGGAACATATTCCTGACGGCGCGAGTAACGGAATCCCCGTTATGCGCCGGCCCGCAGGGACCACCGCTGCGCGCCAGAGGCCACAGACGCGCCTCGGTTGAGGTGTCCGGAGGCTCTGTTCTTCGCCTCACGCCGGAGAGCTCCACATTGCTCGGAGTCACTTCGTCCACCTTTCCGTCACGAAAATCTTGGCAAGCCGTGCGTGCGGGGTACCAATGTCCGTCGGGGCATCCTCAGCTATCTCGCGGGTGGCACGTCGGAGGCCCAGATTCTGCCGATTTTCCTCACCTGACGCGCGACGACGTGAGAGCGTGACTCGCGTATGCCGCTGAGCGCGAGCGCCGCACCCTCGGCACGCCCGCCGCGTGAGATGGCTCGGCTCTGCTTCGATGAGCCACTCTCCGAAGAGTTGTGCAAGGCGGCGATCGCCTGGAGGGCCTCGGCCGGGGCGACGATGCGGATGCCCTGATGGTTGCCGATCGTCAACAGGTGGCGGTCGCCGGAAACGAGGAGCTGGGCGGAGGCGCGAACGGCGTCACCGGGACGCTGCGCACACGGGGACGGATGAGGACTTCGGCCAGTTCTTCCAACAGCACAACGCTTGCGAAGAACTCGTGTCGGACGCCACAGGAACGCCGAGAGCGCGACGTTGGTATCAAGAACGACCCGCACGGCTGCCGCGGTTCTATCTCTGGGCCCGCCGCGCCGTGCGCACAGCCTCGACTTCGGCCTGGATCTCGTCTTCCGCGATCGGAGGCGCACCGGTCGCTTCCAGCGCGGGAGCGATGGCGAGCAGCCGGTCGAGCGCTCTCAGGCGCCGCGTCTTGGCGGCGAGGAAATCCACGAAATCTTCAACCTCGCCTAGCCGCTCGGGCGGCAGGGCCTGGATCTTCTCGATGAGAACTTGCGCGTTCGCGGTCATCGGTGACTCCTGAGAAGTACCCCAGTAGGTCCGGCACTGAGACTACAAGAATCCTGCGCTTGCGCGCCGTGTGTCATTTCAAGGAAGCAGCGCCATGCGCTTCATCAGCGCGCCGAAGCGAGGGTGCTCACGGATGGCGTCTAACATCGGCTCGACCTTGGCGAAGACGAGCAGCCCCGATCGGACATCACACGCACGCTCGAGCCAGTCGAGCGACTCCTCATCACGCCGAAGCCCCACACATGTGAGCCCCAGATCGTACGACGACGCTTCATGGTTGCGATGACGGCGCTGCAGCTCGGTGAACACCTCCGCCGCGGCCGCGGTGCGTTCCGCGCGCGCATACATATGGCCGAGGACCGCCAGCATGACGCTTCGCGGATCGGCGGGCGACAAGGTGGCCTCGAACTCCGCGATGCCCTCGTCGAATCGGCCGGCTTGCGCGTACGCCATGCCCAGGTCGAAGTGCGCCGGGACGAACTGCGCGTCCATCTCGAGCGTCCGCCGGCATTGCTGGATCGCTTCGTCGTAGCGGCCCTGGAAGTGCAGGATGCGGCCGACCGCCGTGCTGACGATGAGCGACAGCGGATCGAGCTCCTGAGCGCGCCGGATCTCCGCGAGCGCTTCCTCGTGGCGGCCGAGTGCCGAGAGCAGGAGTGCGAGACGGTGGTGAGCCGGTGCATGGCCCGCGTTCAGCTCGCAGGCGCGCTTGAACGCGCGCTCCGCCGTGTCCCAATCCCAGTCGATCCGGAACCGGACGAAGCCCAGCGCGGCCTGCGCCTCCGCGAGCGAGTCGTCCAGCCGGATGGCCTGTTCCGCCGCCTCACGCGCACGCGCCATCGTCCTGGCCGACGGCTCCCCGTAGGCCGCGGCCCCGAGCAGCGTCCAGCAGTCGGCCAACCCCGCGTACGCCAGGGTGTAGCGGCTGTCCTCCGCGATCGCCCGATCGAAGAACGCGATGGCCTTCGTAAATCCATCGGTCGTCCGTTTGGCGAGCTGATACCGCCCCTTCAGATAAGCTTCGTAGGCGCGCGGATTCGCGGTGTGCCGCTTGGTGACGCGCTTGCGATCGGCGGAGCTGAGGCGAGGCCGCAGCTGCTCGGCGATCTCCGCCGCGGCCGCTTCCTGCAGCGCGAAGGCGTCGGACGCGGGCCGCTGGAACTGGCCGCCCCACACGTGCGAGCCATCGGTCGCATCGACCAGCTCGACGCGGACGACCAGCTTGTCGCCGACGCTCTGCAGGCGTCCGAGCAGCACCGCGCGCACGCCCAGCTCGCGGCCGACGGTCTGCGGATCGCCGCCGCGCTCCTGGTAGCGAAACACGGTGCTGCGCGCCATCACCTTCAACTTCGGAAGCTGTGACAGCGCATTGATGAGGCTTTCGGTGATCCCGTCCGCCAGGTAGTCGAGCTCGGCGCCGATCCCCGCCGCGACCAGCGGCAGGACGGCAATCGAGTCGATGGCTTTGCGCGTTTTCTTCGCCGCGGCAGGTGCGACGGCGTGCGACCTGCCGGAATCGCTGTCGCGTTTCAGATTATTCAGGTCGACGAGCGCGTCGCGCGCCGTCTGATAGCGACGCGCCGGCTCCTTCTCGAGGGTCTTCCTGATGATGCGCTCGAGCTCCGGCGGCGCGCCGTAGTTCAGACGCGAAATCGATTCCGGTTGGCCGTGCACAATCCGATCGAGCAGCTCGGTTGTCGAGCGGCCTGAGAACGGCAGCCGCGAGGTGAGCAGCTCGTAGAGGACGACGCCCACCGAGAAAATGTCGGTGCGCACATCGACCGGGTGGCCCAGCGCCTGCTCGGGGCTCATGTAGTGCACCGTCCCCATGACGAGGCCCGGGTCGGTGTCGATCTGCGTGGCGGCGGACGCTTCATCACGGCGCACCATTTTGGCGAGGCCGAAGTCGAGCACTTTCACGCGGCCGCGTGGCGTCACCATGATGTTGGCCGGCTTCAGATCGCGGTGGATGATGCCTCGCGCGTGGGCCTCGTCGAGGGCGTCGAACAATTGCAGGGCGATGTCGATGACCTCGCCGGGCGCGAGGGGACCGTTGACCACTTTCGCGCTCAGCGGCTCGCCTTCCACGTACTCCATCGCGATGAAGCGCACGCCGTCGGCGTCGCCGATCTCGAAGATTTGCGCGATGCCGTGATGGCTCACCGCCGACGCGAGCCGTGCCTCCTGCACGAAGCGCGCGGTGGCGTCCTCCTTCCCGGCGCTCGCCTCAGGCAGAATCTTCAGTGCGACACGGCGGCCGAGCGTCGTATCCTCGGCGAGGAACACTTCGCCCATGCCGCCGGCACCGAGCCGCGACAGCACCCGATAACGGCCGATCTGAGCCGGAGGCATGCCGAAGCTACTGGCGAACGGTCACAAAGCGGCCCGAGTGCCGGGCATTGCCGCAATCTGCAGGTCCCGGTTGACCTGCGACAGATGCCGGACCGTATGTCCGCCGGCCCACTCGCACATCTGATACAGCGACACGACGTTCCAGGGGAGTCGAACGCACAGGGTGGCGAGCTTCGGATCGAGCGAAGCGATCGCCGGAAGGAGCTTCGCGGCCGATTGGCGAAGCTGCGCCGCCGCCGCCGACCGGCCGATGTCCGCGGGCGGGATCAGAATCGACGGAGCGACGACCGGGCTGGGCGGAGCGTCCAGGCTCCATTGTTCATCGCTGAAGTCGGACGTGCCTTCGAAGGCGGCGATCGGACCCGTGCAGCCGGTGCCGCCTTGGATGACGCTGAGGAACACATCATTGGTGAGCGCCAGATGCGCCGCATGGCCGGCCGGCGTCCACCGGCCGCGCAGCGGCTCAATCGCGACCGCCTCCGGCAGATGCTCGAGAAACGTCAGAAACGCGGCCGTTGTGGCTTCGAGGGAGGCCGCCGCCGCCGAGACGCGTTGGTGATGGGCCGCAGTCATAAACCGGGATTTCTATTTGGGCAGTCCGAGACAGCCAATGCTATACCAGCGGGGGTGTCAAGTCGAGGTTTCTGCCCATCGCGAATCGAACGACGCGCGTTGAGGATGAGGCGACAGGTTCGACACACCTTCCCATTGGCGTTCCGGGTTCGTCCG
>JBCKZH010000076.1:0-10000 GCA_038919385.1 Vicinamibacterales bacterium
AGTCGATTCGTCACTTCGGCGTCAAGGTGAAGCTGAATCCCGTGAAGAGCATCCTCGCCGGCAAGCGCGTGGTGCTGATCGACGATTCGCTGGTGCGCGGCACGACCAGCCGCAAGATTGTGAAGATGGTGCGGGCGTCTGGCGCCGCTGAGGTGCACCTGCGCATCAGTTGTCCGCCGACCATCTCACCCTGCTTCTATGGTGTCGACACCCCTCGCCGGCAGGAACTGATCGGCGCCACCCACACCCTCGAAGAGATCCGCAAGTACGTGGCCGCCGACACCATCGGCTATCTCAGCCTCGGCGGTCTGTTGTCGTCGGTGAAGGGTCAGGGGTCGTCGTATTGCACGTCCTGCTACACCGGGCAGTATCCCGTCGTGTTCCCGCGCGATCACAACGGCTACCTGCAGTTGTCGCTCAAGGAAGAGCCTGAAGCTGTTGGCTAACTCGCGGCTGGCGGTCCTGCTCCTGATTCTGGCCGTCGGATCCCCCGTGATGGGGGCGCCGGCGCCGCTTGCGCAGGAGCGCGGCCCCACGCCCACATCACCCGACGAGATTCGGCTGGCCATCGGCAAGCTGGGCGACCTCGACTACCCGACCCGCATGGGTGCCGGCCGCACCATTCGCCGCGCTCCGGCGGCCCAGGTCGTGGCGGCGCTGCTGCAGGCCGTTGCCGAACACGCCGACGGCTACATCCGCTACAAGGCGCTGACGCTGCTGACCGGCTTCAGCGATCCACGAACGGTGGATGTCATGCGCGAAGCCATGGTGTCGCCCAACGATCGCCTGCGCGAGGTGGCGTTCGCCTACTTCGAGCAGTTTCCCGAGCCGTCCATGGCGGCGCGAATGCTGGCTGCGCTCGACCAGGAAGCGGGCGAGTTCGTGCGCCCGGCATTGATTCGCGCGCTGGCCGCCATCCACAAGGAACCCAAGGTCAGCGACGCCCTGATCCGCGACGCGGGCCGCGGCATCGATTTCTTCCGGAGCACCGTGATCGAAGCGCTCGGCGACTACCGGATCGCGGCCGCCCTGCCCAAGCTCACCGAGATCGCGAAGATCGACGGCCCACTGCAAGACGATGCGGCGACGGCGCTAGGGAAGATTGGCGACAAGACCGCGCTGGCGACGCTGGCGGAGCTGCAACGCACCGCCGCGAAAGAGAATCAACCCGGCATTGCCGCGGCGATTTGCCTGATGGGCGCCAGTTGCTCCGCGCACATCGGCTACCTCGAGAACACGCTCACGTTTGCCGACACCTACCCGGGTTACCAGGATCTGCTCCGTGGCGCGGCCGCCGGGCTGGGCAACATCGCCCGGCAGGGGAATGACGAGGCGCTCGGCATACTGTTTCGCGTGGGCATTCCGTCGCAGGATCCGGTGCGCGCCCCAGTGACCTTGGCCCTCGGCCTGGTCGCCCTGCGCAACACGCCGTTAATGCTCAAGGCGCTTGAATCGCATCCCGACCAGGCCGGCGCCGTCGGCATCCTGGCCGAGGCGTTCGACATGCTCGAGGAAGATCTCGAGGAAGAGCGTTTCTTCGTCGCGGTTCGCCGCGCCTATTGGTCCGCCCCTAATGGTTCGCCCACGCGCAAGTTGTGCGAGCAGCTGATCACGAAACTGGATTTCTAATGAACTACAAATCGTCTGGTGTCGACATCGATGCGGGTAACGAGACCGTCCGCCGCATCAAGCAGCTGGCGAAAGCGACCTTTACGCCTGGCGTGTTGTCGGAGATTGGCTCGTTTGGCGGGCTGTTCAAACTCGACACCTCGACCATGAGCGAGCCGGTGCTGGTGTCGAGCGCCGACGGCGTCGGCACCAAGCTCAAGGTCGCGTTCATGGCCAACGAGCACCGCACCATTGGCGTGGACCTGGTCAATCACTGCGTCAACGACATCCTTGTCCAGGGCGCGGTGCCGCTGTTCTTTCTCGATTACCTGGCGACCGGCAAGCTGTCGCCGGACGTGGCCGAGCAGATCGTGCAGGGCCTCGCCCGCGCCTGCCAGGACAACGGCTGCGCCCTGCTTGGCGGCGAGACCGCGGAGATGCCCGGCTTCTACCACGACGGCGAGTACGACGTCGCCGGCTTCATCGTCGGTATCGTCGATCGGGCGCGGTTGATCGACGGGAAGACCATCGCGGCCGGCGACGTGCTGATCGGGCTGCCTTCAAGTGGTCTCCACACCAATGGCTACTCGCTCGCAAGGAAGATCGCGTTCGAGGAATTGAAGCTGACGGTCGATAGTCACGTGCCGGATCTCGGCGAGACTGTCGGCCAGGCGCTGCTGCGCCCGCATCGTTCGTATCTGCCGGTGATCAAGCCCTTGCTGGCCAAGAGCCTGATCAAGGGCATGGCGCACATCACGGGCGGCGGCATCACCGACAACTTGCCGCGCGTGTTGCCGGCGGGAACGGCCGCTCGCGTCAACCGCACCTCGTGGCGCGTCCCGGCAATCTTTCGCTGGCTGGGCGAGTCTGGCCGCGTGCCCGAGTACGACCTCCGCCGCGCCCTCAACATGGGCATCGGCATGGTCCTCGTCGTGGCGCCCGGCGATGTCGACGCCGTTCGCCAGGAGCTGCTCAACGCCGGCGAAGCCAACAGCCTCGTCATTGGCGACATCATCAAGGGTGAACCGCAAGTCGAGTACGTGTAGCAGCTGCGCATGAAGCGCAGGGCACTGTTGCAATGGATGGTCTCGAGCGCGGCGGTCATGCCGGCGTGGCGCGCCGACTTGTCCGCCGGCTTGTCCGCCGGCTTGTCCGCCGGAGCCTTGGCGGAGGCGGAAGCCTTGGCGAAGGCGGATGAACTCAGCACGGGCCACGTCTTCGTCCTGCGCGACGTGGCCACCACAGTGCTGCCGTCGGCGCTCGGCGCCAAGGGTCAGGACGAAGCCGTCGACAACTTCCTGCGCTGGCTTCGCGACTACACGGAGGGCGCTCCGCTGTCGCATGGCTACGGCGAGCCAAGGCTGGTCCGGTCCGGGCCGTCGCCGGCGCCCGGCTACGGCACGCAGATCGGCGCTCTGCAGCAGGCGGCCACCGAACGCGGTGGCCGCTTTGGCGCATTGCCCCTCGACGCGCGCAGAGCCATTCTCGACGCCGCATTCAAGTCGGCCGCCATCCAGAACCTGCCCGCGCGTCCCGACGGCAAGCACGTGGTCGCCGACCTCATGGCGCACTATTTTCGCAGCAGCGCCGCCAACGACCTGTGCTACAACGCACGCATTGGCCGTCATACGTTCCGCGCCATTCGCGTGACCACCGTGCGGCCACAGCCATTGACGCCCCAAGCCCCAAGCCCCAAGCCCCAAGTCCGCTGATCATGCCTGTCCACGAATCCGACATCTGCGTAATCGGCGGCGGCATTACCGCTGCCATGCTGGTCGAGCGGCTGGCCGAACTCAAGCCAGGACTCCGCATCACGGTGGTGGAAGCCGGCCGATCGATCTTCGATCGCGAGAACCGCAGCCAGTATCATCGCCGCGCGTTGGAGTACGGCGAGCATCCGTGGCACGACGACTTCATCGAGGATCAGCAGGCTAAAGGGATGATCTCGATGACCATGGCCGTCGGCGGGCAGGCGCTTCACTGGGGCGGCGCCTGCAACCGGTTCTCCGAAGAAGATCTCCGGCTCAAGTCCCGGTACGGGTTGGCGGACGACTGGCCAATCTCGTGGGCGGAACTCGAGCGCCACTACGTTGAAGCCGAACGGCGATTGAATGTCGCCGGCGAGGCCAGTCCCTATCAAGAGGACCGCCGTTCGGCACCGTATCCCCAACCGGCGATGCCGCTGTCGTACAACCTGCAGGTGCTGAAGAAGTGGGCGGAGCAGAGCGGGATGAAGTTCTCGCCGCTGCCGCTGTCGCGCAACGTCACGGCGCCGTTCGGTGGCCGTGGCGCATGCGGCCTCTATGACACGTGCGGCGACGTCTGTCCGACTGGCGCGAGGTACTCGCCCGACTACACCTACCAGCAGCTGATTGCGGCGAAGAAGGTGACGCTGCACGATCGTATGCTGGTCCGACGGCTGGTCGTGGACGAGGGGCGATCGACGATCGCCATGGCACAGGGATATCACCAGGATCGTCCGAACGAGGTAACCGAGTATCGCGCGAAGCAGTTCGTGCTGGCGTCGGGCCAATGCTGGAGCCCGCACCTGTTGCTGCTGTCAACGAGTGCGCGGTTTCCCAGCGGCATCGCCAACCGGTCCGGCCTGGTCGGCCGCTTCATGAACGGCCACAAGTTCATCTCCGCGCAGGCGGCGATTGACGAAGAAACCTTCCCCGGCCAGAACATGACGCACAGCCTGATCTCGCGTGAGTACTTCCGCTGCGCCACCGGCCATGCATTCGTCCGGCACGACACGCGTGTCTGGGAGAGCTCTGCCGGCAAGGAGCCGCGGCTGCGCGGCGCCGATGGTGGCCTGTTGCTCGGCGACGAGCTCTTGAACGATTGGCGCGCCCGCGCTCGAAAGGGCAGCTCGGTCCGCCTGCGGACCTACTACGACTCACACCCTTCCATCGACAGCCGGTTGTCGCTCGATCCCACATCTAAGAATCGCTATGGCGATCCGATGCCGAAAATCGACCGTCAGTTGGATGCCGCGGCCGAAGCGCGCGAATCAGCGACGCTGGCGCACTGCACCGATGTGTTCGAACGCATGGTGCGTGCCAGCAATGGCCACCTGACTGGTAAGCCGAGCGTCTCCAATTACTGGGACCATCCCGCCGGCGGCTGCCGCATGGGCACCGATCCCTCGACCAGCGTCTGCGACAGCTTCGGCCGCACCCACGATCACCAGAATCTGTTCGTGATCGGCGCCCCAACGCTGCCCACGGGCGGCTGCACGAACGGCACGCTGACGTTCGTTGCGCTGTCGCTTCGCTCCGCCGCAGAAGTCGCGAAATCCTGATGCGAGCGGGCTGCGACCGCGGATGACGCACACCAAATTCACATCAGAGCCCGTCACGCTTCGCGGACTGCATAGCCACACGTCCGGCACGGACGATGGGTTCGGGTTCCCGGGATACCACCCTGCAGCGCCGATGCCGACGTGGTGCAGATCCTGAAAGGGGACGCGCCGTCGAACACGAATCGCGTGCTGATCGGGCGTCCGCCGCTCGCCTCCGAATCGCCTTTACCCAGGGCCGGGCGGGGGAGTGGGCCACAACAATGTCAGATCGATCTCGATCGCCTCGAAGGGCTCCGCGCGCACAACGTCGGCGTCGGTGTGCGTCGCGATAAGTACCCAGCGTCCACCTTCTAGCCGCAACACTTCGAGCGTGCGAACAAGCGGGTCGAGCAGCCAGAGATGCACAACGCCCTCACGGGCGTAGATGCGCATCTTGCGCGATCGATCGATGCGTTCCGTCGACGGCGAGATGACCTCGCACACCCAGTCGGGCGCCAGCGTCATGAAGGCGGTGTCGGGAATTGCAGGTACGCGCTCGCGGCGCCAGCCAGCCAGGTCGGGGACCAGGATGTCGTCGGCGAGATGAAGTTCTGGCTCGAACAGAATCCACCAGCCGCCCGGACCGCCGCGTCCGCCCTGGAAGGGACCCCAGATGTGCCCCCCGAGGCCTGCGCTCGCGTTGGCATGCCGAAGAGCGGGTCGCGGCGTGACGATCAGCTCACCGTCCAGGATCTCCGCAACCTTGTGGTCCGGGACTTCGCACAGATCCTCGTAGGTCGCACGGCGGCGCGTGGCGATCGGCCCGCTCATGCGCGAAGCTTAGCACCGATGAGCCTCGTGCCCGGATCCCGCCTCTCCCAGCGCGGGCGCGCACAACTCGACATGGTCTGCCGCCACGCTATACTCAGCCCCGCCACGACAGAATGGCGCAGGTCCCAGTCGGTCTGAAATGCGTCTATCCGGGAGCGTTTGATGGTTGGCACAGGCTCACAAATTTCGCATTACCGGATTGTGTCCGAGCTCGGGCGCGGCGGAATGGGCGTCGTCTACCTGGCGGAGGACACGGTGCTCAATCGCAAGGTGGCGCTCAAGTTCCTCAAGCCGGACGCGATCAAGACGCCCGAAGCCGAGGCGCGGCTCGTGCTCGAGGCTCGCGTGGCAAGCGCGCTCGACCATCCGTCGATTGCCACCATTCACGAGATCGGCGAGTGGGAGGGTCAACGCTTCATCGTGATGGCCTATTACGACGGCCACACGCTCGATGCCCACATCACGCGCGGCAACCTGCCCATCGACCAGGCGGTGACCCTGCTCGTCCAGATCGCCGACGCGATTGGCCTGGCTCACCAGGCGGGCATCGTCCATCGTGACTTGAAACCCGGAAACATCATCCTCACGCCCGAGGGCGTGCCAAAGGTGCTGGACTTCGGCCTGGCCATCCGGGAGTCGGTCGACGCCGTCACGGCGATGCGGCTCACGACGGCGGGCTCAACGGTTGGCACCGTGGCCTACATGTCGCCGGAACAGGCCATGGGGCGGAGCGTTGATCACCGCACCGACCTGTGGGCGCTCGGGGTAGTGGCGTTCGAATTGCTCACCGGCCGGGCGCCGTTTGCCGGCGGCAACGTGCCTGCGCTCCTCCACGCCATCACCTACGAGCCCGCGCCTGATGTGTCGGCCCTGCGCCCCGACGTACCGCGACAGCTGTCCGCCGCGGTGGCCCGGGCTCTCTCCAAAGACGTCGAGACGCGCTACCAATCGGCATCGGCGTTCGCCGCCGACCTGCGAGCGTGGCAGGCCGAGGTGTTGGCCGGCCGGACACAACAGCGAGTGTGGAGTTCCCTCCGCAATCCGGCAGTTGCCGTCCCGCTGGTCGTCGTCCTTGGAGCATTGATCCTGTTCTCGGTGCGGGAAATTCGGCGCGCGAGCGCCGAGCAGTGGGTACGAGAGGAGGCTCTTCCGGCGATCGCGCAACTGGTCGACGCGGAACGGTTTGCCGAAGCGTTTTCGCTCGCGACGCGTGTGCAGGCCGTTGTGCCTGCGGATCCCACGCTGGAACGCCTCCGCCCGCTGCTGCAGCGCACGCCTGCGATCCGCTCCACGCCCGAGGGCGTCAGCGTCGCGTACCGGCCGTACAACGCTCCGGAGAGCGAGGCGTGGACCACCCTCGGCGTGACGCCGTTGACCGGGGCGGCCGTGCCGACGGGATTCCACCGCTGGCGCTTCACGAAGGACGGTTTTGACCCGGTTGAATTCGCGCGCGGCGCCGGTGCACCGGCGCCGGCCCCTCCCGCTGAGATTGTCGCGGAGCTCCGACCGGCGGCGCCAGAAACCGCGGGCATGGTCGCGGTACCTGGGGCACCCGAGCCTTTCAGTGTCTTCCTGCCCGGGTTCGAGACGCTCACGCCGGTGCGCATGCCCGAGACCTACTGGGTCGATCGGTTCGAAGTCACCAACCAACAGTTCAAGGCCTTCGTCGATGCGGGCGGCTACCAAAAGCGTGAACACTGGCAGGAGCCGTTCGTGGAGGGCGGGCGAGTCGTCGCCTGGGAAGACGCGATGGCGCGCTTTCGTGATGCCACGGCGCGGCCGGGGCCCGCCACGTGGGCCGAGGGTGAGTTTCCCGCGGGACAGGGTTCGTACCCGGTCGGCGGCGTCAGTTGGTACGAAGCTGCGGCCTATGCGCATTTCGTCGGCAAGCGCCTGCCGACTCTGTATCACTGGACCAAGGCCGCGGACCCGCGCACGGCCGTCTGGGTCGTGCCGTTCAGCAACATGGCCGGCACGGGCCCGGTTCCCGCCGGCAGCCGGCGGGCGCTTCATGTGTGGGGCACGGAGGACATGGCCGGCAACGTCAAGGAATGGGTACAGAACGACGCTGGTGACGGACGACGCTACATCCTGGGCGGCGGCTGGGACGAGCCAACCTACGTCTTCAACGAACCGGATGCGCAATCGCCCTTTGACCGGAAGCCTACGTTCGGGTTTCGCTGTGTCCGCCTTTCAGGTGAGCCCACCGGCGCCCTAACCGCGTCGGTCCGGTGGCCGACGCGCGACTACTCCAAGGAGAAACCTGCGCCAGACAACGTTTTCGAAATCTACCGCCGCCTGTACGCGTACGACCGCTCGCCCATCTCCACTCAGGCTCCCGTGGTGAACGATCAGGATGAGAACTGGCGCCGGGAGCTGGTGTCGATCCCCACAGGCTACGGCGAGCAGATGAAGCTGTTCCTGTACCTTCCCAAGCAGCAGAAACCGCCGTACCAGGCCGTCATCTATTTTCCGGGCGCGAACTACCTTCGCACGCGGTCGTTCGATCAGATCCCGGTGGCCGACTTCAACTACATCGTGAAGAGCGGGCGCGCCGTCGCGCTGCCCGTCTTCAAGGGCACGTTTGACCGCCAGACCGCACTGGACGACAGCACGGCCAACACGACGATCCTGTATCGCGACCACGTCATCGCCTGGGTCAAGGAAACCCGGCGGTCGATTGACTACCTCGAAACCAGAACGGATCTCTCGCTTGACCGGCTCGCGCTCGTCGGACGGAGCTGGGGCGGACGGATGGGTTCGATCATTCCTGCCATCGAGCCGCGCGTCAAGGTCGAGGTGCTCGTGATCGGCGGCTTCTCCATGCAGCAGGCCCCGCCGGAAGTCGATCAGATCAACTTCGCCTCGCGGGTGACGATTCCGGTGCTGATGCTCAACGGACGATACGATTTCTTCTTCCCCACCGACACGTCGCAGAAACCGATGTTCAATGCGCTGGGGACACCGCCTGACCACAAGCGACACGTGTTGTTCGATGGCGGACATAATGTCCCTCGCCTCGAGATGATCAAGGAAACGTTGAACTGGCTCGATCGCTACCAGGCGGTCCCGGGCCGGGAGTCGATCGCCGCGCCACGGCCGTGAGACGGCCTGTTAGTCAAGGCCTTCAGAAAGAATTGATCATCTGTGTCATTTGCGGCCAAGTCCGAATGGATCGCACACTCGGCGTCCTGATCTCGGGCCGGGGATCGAACCTCAAGGCCATCATCGACGCGATCGCCGATGGCCGGTTGCAGGCGTCAATCGCTCTTGTCATTTCGAACAAGGCCAACGCGCCGGGGCTGGACCACGCCCACACGGCCGGCCTCGAGACGCTCGTCCTCGATCACAAGGACTTCGCAACGCGGGAAGACTACGACCGCGTGATGGTGGAGGAGCTGCAGGCGCGCGGCGTCGAGTTGGTGTGCCTCGCCGGCTTCATGAGGTTGCTGAGCCCGGTGTTTGTTGACGCGTTTCCCGATCGCATCCTCAACATTCACCCGTCGTTGCTGCCGAAGTATCCGGGGCTCCACCCGCAACAGCAGGCTCTGG
This sequence comes from Vicinamibacterales bacterium, assembly GCA_038919385.1. Taxonomy (GTDB): domain Bacteria; phylum Acidobacteriota; class Vicinamibacteria; order Vicinamibacterales; family UBA2999; genus 12-FULL-67-14b. The sequence goes on from JBCKZH010000076.1 coordinate 9,275, forward strand.
ATGATGGCGCGACCGTCAGCGGCGCCACTGTTCACATTGTGAACAAGGATCTCGACCTCGGGCCAATCGTGCTACAGGCCGAGGTCGGCGTCCTGCTGCTCGACACGGCAGACACCCTGGCCACCCGAATTCTCGAGGTCGAACACCGCCTCTACCCGGCGGCGATCAAGGCCGTTCTGAGCCGGAGCTAGGTCGACGCGGGTCGCAGCGTCAGCACCGCGACGTCGGGCGGACAGTTGATCCGCACGGGGACATACACCGTTCCGACGCCGCGGCTGACAAACAACGAGGTGTTCTCGCGGGTGGCATAGCCCGCGAGCACCGGAAACTTGCGACCAGCGATCGGCCCGACGGCGGGGACGATGATCTGGCCGCCGTGGGTGTGTCCGGACAGCACCAACTGGACGTCGAGCGCGGCGGCCTCGACCAGCCGGCGCGGATCGTGGGCGAGCAGGATGGTCGTGCCGCCCGTGCCCTTCAACACCTCCGCGATTTCACCCGGCGATCGGGTCCAGAAGCGTATCCCGGCGATGTCCAGCCGCTCGCCGCGGACCACGATCGCCGTCCGCTGATCTCTCAGCACCGTGAAGCCGCGTGCCGTCAATGTCGCCGGCACCTCGCGTTCATCGTCGTGGTTGCCGAGCACGGCAAAGGATCCCAGCGGCGCGCCGGCAAGCGGTGCGAGCAACTCGGCCACGGCGCCGGCGTAGGCCCGATCGAAGAAGC
>JBCKZH010000076.1:15000-17966 GCA_038919385.1 Vicinamibacterales bacterium
CACGCCTGACGACGTGCCTTTTGCATAATGAGCCGGCTAGTTAATCTCAGTGGCAAGGTTAAGCACAAGCGAGCCGTAGCGAAAGCGAGTCCGAAATGGGCGTTAGAGTCGCTGGGATTAGACGCGAAGCGAGATGATCTACCCTTGGCCAGGATGAAGCGCGGGTAACACCGCGTGGAGGTCCGAACCGGTGTTAGTTGAAAATAGCTCGGATGAGCTGAGGGTAGGGGTGAAAGGCTAATCAAATTTCGTGATTGCCCGTTCTCCTCGAAATGCCTTTAGGGGCAGCCTCGGATGGTCGGCGATGGTGGTAGAGCACTGAATGGACTAGGGGCCTTACCAGGTTACTGAATCCAATCAAACTTCGAATGCCATCGACACGTAATCCGGGAGTGAGACAGTGGGGGCTAAGCTCCATTGTCGAAAGGGAAACAGCCCAGACATGCATCTAAGGTCCCTAATTCAATGCTAAGTGGGAAAGGATCTGGAGACGCTCAGACAACCAGGAGGTTGGCTTAGAAGCAGCCATCCTTTAAAGAAAGCGTAATAGCTCACTGGTCAAGCGGCTCTGGGCCGACAATGTAACGGGGCTCAAGCATTGAACCGAAGATCATGACAGACGGGTCTTGCGAGATCCGTCTTTGGTAGAGGAGCGTTCTCTCTGCAGTGAAGTCAGACCGACAAGGACTGGTGGAGCTGAGAGAAGTGACCCTGCCGGCATAAGTAGCGAGAAGGGAAGTGAGAATCTTCCCCGCCGAAAACCTAAGGATTCCTGAGGTAGGTTCGTCCGCTCAGGGTTAGTCGGGAGCTAACGCGAGGCCGAAAGGCGTAGCGGATGCACATCCGGTTAATATTCCGGAACTACCGAGAGATCGTTATCACGATGGGGGGACGCAGGAAGCTATGCGGGCCTGGTTTTGGATATCCAGGTTCAGACATGTAGGGGGAACAGACAGGCAAATCCGTTTGTTCATATTCCCTGAGGTGTTATGGCGAAGATCGCAAGGTCTATAAAGCCGCAGACGCTACGCTGCCGAGAAAAGCCTCTAAGGAGATCTTTCGGTACCCGTACCGCAAACCGACACAGGTAGGTGAGGAGAAAATCCTCAGGCGCGAGTGAGAATCATCGTTTAGGAACTAGGCAAAATTACCCCGTAACTTCGGGAGAAGGGGTGCTCTCTCACGTGAGTGGCTTCGCGCCACGGAGCGTGTAGGAGTTGCAATAAAGAGGGTCAAGCGACTGTTTACTAAAAACACAGGGCTCTGCTAAGTCGAAAACGACGTATAGGGTCTGACGCCTGCCCGGTGCCGGAAGGTTAAAAGGAGAGGTCAGCCGCAAGGTGAAGCTTTGAATTGAAGCCCCGGTAAACGGCGGCCGTAACTATAACGGTCCTAAGGTAGCGAAATTCCTTGTCGGGTAAGTTCCGACCTGCACGAATGGCGTAACGATTTGACCGCTGTCTCAACGATGAACGCTGCGAATTTGTGGTACCGGTGAAGACGCCGGTTGCCCGCCATAAGACGAAAAGACCCCGTGCACCTTTACTGCACCTTAGTAGTGAATGTTGACGACGTATGCGCAGCATAGGTGGGAGACTTTGATCCCAGGCTCTCGGGCTTGGGGGAGTCAACAGTGAGATACCACCCTTACGCCTTCGACGTTCTAACTGCAACCCATTATCTGGGTTCAGGACACTGCTAGGCGGGTAGTTTGACTGGGGCGGTCGCCTCCTAAACTGTAACGGAGGCGCACGAAGGTTCGCTCAGGCTGTTTGGAAATCAGCCATAGAGTGCAAAGGCATAAGCGAGCTTAACTGCGAGACCTACAAGTCGAGCAGATGCGAAAGCAGGTCTTAGTGATCCGGTGGTCCCGCATGGAAGGGCCATCGCTCAACGGATAAAAGGTACGCCGGGGATAACAGGCTGATCTGGGCCAAGAGTTCACATCGACGCCCAGGTTTGGCACCTCGATGTCGGCTCATCGCATCCTGGAGCTGTAGCAGGTTCCAAGGGTCCGGCTGTTCGCCGGTTAAAGCGGTACGTGAGCTGGGTTTAGAACGTCGCGAGACAGTTCGGTCTCTATCTATGGTGGGCGCAGGAAATTTGAGAGGATCTGACCTTAGTACGAGAGGACCGGGTTGGACGGACCGCTAGTGTACCAATTGTCACGCCAGTGGCATCGTTGGGTAGCTAAGTCCGGAAGGGAGAAACGCTGAATGCATCTAAGCGTGAAACCCACCTCAAGATGAGATTTCCCTGGACGTTAAGTCCCTAAAGGCTCCAAGTAGACCACTTGGTCGATAGGTCGGGTGTGGAAGCGTAGCGATACGTTCAGCTAACCGATACTAATCAGCCGTGAGGCTTGACCATTTATTCACTTCTTTTGATTGTGAATGTGTGGTCAGAAAAGCTAGTCATTGCAGAGTATTCAACCAATTTGGAGATCTCGTGAATTGGTGATTTGACGATTTGAAAATTGCAAATCACTAGATCGCTAAGTCGCAAGATCACCAAACGATATGCTCTGGGACGATTCCTCCTTCGCTGGCTTACGCCAGCTACGGTGGACAGGCCTCTAAGGCTTGTCCCGCCGAAGCGCCGCTGAGGCGCGTAGGCGGAAATCCCAGGCACCAAATTTCCCGGTGGCCATAGGAGCAGGGTCACACCCGTTCCCATTCCGAACACGGAAGTTAAGCCTGCTACCGCCGATGGTACTGCCCGCGCAGGTGGGTGGGAGAGTAGGTCACTGCCGGGGATTAATTGCACCCCACGATGCACAAACCGCATCGTGGGGGCCCCGCATTTAGTCTAGTCGGCCCTCCTGGCCGACGGTCGCGGCGATGAGCCGCGACGGACTGGGCTCAAGTCAAACATGACTTGAGCCTTTTTCTTCGTACGCCTAATCGCTCTACAATGCTCCGCACGTGTCTGAGCGCGTCCAGGAACTGGCGCTGCCGCCCCCGGCA
>JBCKZH010000077.1:0-17864 GCA_038919385.1 Vicinamibacterales bacterium
CCTCAAAACCAATCAGATCGGCTCACATTTAGAATTGCTGGGCCGACAGGCATTTCGAAAAGCTGTCTCTGTGTCCTCTGTGGCCAATGTCCTTAGTCCATTACGGCGTGGGCAACGGCGGCATCTTGTCCTTGGGCAGCCGCGGCAGCTTCTCATCCCGCATCGCCAGGTGATACACCGCCGCCGCAATCACCATCGCCGACTGCCGCGCATCGGCCTCAATGATGCGCTCGTAGGTGTCGAGGTTGGTGTGCCAGGTGTGCGAGTTGTATTCGATCGGATCCTGCTGGATGCTAATGCCGGGCAGGCCCGCCTCGTTGAATGACGTGGAGTCGGTGCCGCCGCGGCGGCGGCTCTGCGTGGCGCTGACGCCGAAGAAGCCGTTGTCTTCGAAGGGCTTGGTGGCCTGGCGCAGGATCGCGGCGGCGTCCGCGGGTCCGAACACCGACATGCCGCGTGCGCGGCCGGTGCCCGAGTCGATGTTGAAGTAGCCGGCGAAGTTGGCGTACTCAGGCTTCGGGTTCTCGACCATGCCGAAGTGTTCCTTCACGTAGGCCTGCGAGCCGAGCAGGCCCTGCTCTTCGCCGCTCCACAGCGCGACGCGAATCGTGCGGCGCGGCTTCACGCCAATGGCGTTGTCGGTCGCGCCAGTGGCGGAGTGCCACGAGTCGATGTGACCGCCGAGCATCACCACTTCTTGCGCTTTGTCGGTGCCCGGAATTTCCGCGATCACGTTGTAGGCCGTCGCGCCCTCGGGGTAGCTGCGATTGACGATGTTCATCTCGAGTTCGACGGTGGCGCCATTGGCCATGATGCGCGACAGGCGGCCGTAGTCTTCATTGCGCATCACGACCGTGGGCACGGCCTTGGTGATATCGAACGTGCGGTTATTGAAGGCGCGGATCTGGCCGTGCTCGCGGCCCGCGTCGTTGACGCGGCCGGCGGCGCCGGCCGCCACCAGGAACTGATCCAACTGCTCGGCCACCTGCGCGGCAGGCACGACATTGGGATTGGGAGGTCCGCCGGGGCCGCCGCCGGCTGCCGGCGCGTTCGGCTGGTACTGGGCGCGCACCTCGTTGCCCTCACGGCGCTTCTGCGGCGTCAGGATGGTGACGCGCACTTCCGTGGCGGCGCCCACCATCACGAACTTGCCCTTCACCTTGGCCCGGTGGTCGTCGAAGAACTTGGTCAGCACGTCCTTGGTCGGCTGTGCCGGCACGATCACCTGCACTGCCTGCGCCGTCACCGCGCCGTTGGTGCCGGGCGTCCAGGCCAGCGCTTCGGTGACCAGCGAATCTTTCACGGGCGAGGTGACATGCACCGAGAGTTTCTCGTTGACCCAGCCCGGGTGCCCGAACGACCATGGCTCGAGGTGCGCGTTCTTCAGGCCCCAGGCGGTAGTTTCTTTCACCACCCAGTCCTGGGCCGCCTTCAGGTTAGGCGACCCGGTGAGGCGCGGACCGTAGACGTCGGTCAGGAAATGCAACGTGCGAAGAATCTGGGAGTTGTCCGTGGCTTCACGGCGAATCTTCCACTGGATGTCGCGATCGATCTTCTCCTGCGCCGTGGGCGTGGTGATCGACAGGGTGGCCAGGACACACGTCAGGGCAAGAGTGGTGTAACGCATGCCGGGCATTCTACAATCGATAAGTTATGCAGATCGCGAAACCCGCCATCCTGAAGCCGGGCGTCACGCTCGACACCTTGCCCTCACCGCGTCCCGCCGATTTGGCCGGTGGCGACGCCAGCCGGACTATTCGCGGCAAGGTCTTGGTGATCTGGGATCCGAAGAACCCCGGCAAGAAGCTCGACGCCATCGACACCGACCAGATCACGCCGGCCGCCGACTGCGTGTCGGAAAGTCTGGAGACGCTGGACGAGCGCTGGAAAGCGGGTTCGTTCCGCTATCTGATGCCGGAGTTCCGTGCCCGCGTCCACAGGGGTGAAACGTTCGTGGTGGCAGGCGATCGCTTCGCGATCGGCAGCTCCCGCGAGATGTCGCCGGCCGGCCTCAAGGCGATTGCCGACGAAGTGGGCCTGGAGATGGTGATCATCTGCGGCCACAACATGGGCGATATCTTCCGCCGCAACTCGTTCAATCTCGGTCTGCATGTCGTGCAGAGCCCGGACGCGGTCGCCGACGCGAACGACGGCGACGAGTTCACCTACGAAACCGGCTCGCGGCAGATCGTCAACGTGACGCAAGGCAAGACCTACACGCCAGTGCCGCTCAGCGCCAAGGAAGACGAGATTCGGCAAAGCGGCGGCATCTTCGCTGTCGGCCGCCGCGAGTTCCGCACGTCGGTCGGGCGCACGCCCTCGGTGGTGTTTCCAGATGCGGCGATGTCGAAGCGGATGTCGACCACCGCGCAGATCGTCTGGGCGCATCGCGTCGACAAGGACGCCGACGTCGTTCCCGCCGCCACGCTACGTGTTTACGCGGATCTGCTGCCGGCGTCCGACGGCACCGCGCCGTTCTCCATCCACACCTTCAACCAGATCACCGGCGGCAATGCGATCCTGCCGCGCCAGGCGGCGGTGGCCAACGATCACTTCGTCTTCACCGGCAAAAAAGACGATGACAAGCAGACCGGGATTGGGCGGCAATTCGCGGCATTCCACGATATGAAGAAGCCGTACTACGCCACGCCCGGTGACGGCATCTTCCACTTCTATTTCCCGGAGCAGGGCCTGGTCGTGCCGGGGCAGTTCATTCCCGGCGCCGACTCGCACAGCCGTGCCTACGGCGCGTATGGCGCGGTCGGCATGGGCGTGGGATCGACGACGCTGGGGTTTGGCTGGTCCACGGGCTACATCTACTTCACGATGGCGAAAGAACGCCGCGTCACCTTCCGCGGCAAGCTCGGTCCGTGGGTGACCGGCAAGGACATCGTGCTGGAACTGCTGCGGCGCTGGGGCGCGAAGCAGTCGCAGGGTATGTCGGTGGAGCTGGTCGATGCCGACAAACAATTGCCGATCGCGTTCCGCAACACCATCGCCAACATGATGGCCGAGGCCGAAGCGCTCAACGGTGTCTTCGCGCCGGACGACATCACCTACGCGTGGTACCGCGCCAAGGGGATGAATGAGCTGCCGTATCCGCGGTTCGGCTGCGGCGCCGACGCCGTGTTCGAGATCGACGAAGAGTTCGTGCTGAACGACATCACGCCGATGATCGCCAAGCCGTTCAGCCCGGGCAACGCGTTCCCCGCCGAAGAGGTCGCGCGCGAGCGCATCGAGTTCGACAAGGCGATGATCGGCTCGTGCACGAATGGCAGCTACGACGATCTGCTTTCCGCGGCGCTCGTGATGGTCGCCGCGCGGGCCAAAGGCATCACGAAAGTGCAGAAGGAACTCGTCATCTTCCCGGGTTCCGGCGGCGTCAAGCTGTTGATCGAACGGCCCGATCCGCGGCTCGGTGGTGAATCGATCGCCGATGTGTTCCGCAACGTTGGCGGGCAGATCCGCGCTTCCTGGTGCGGACCGTGCTTCGGGCAGGGCAGTGATGCGCTCGAGAAGGGCCAGCGCGCGATCACCTCGTTCAATCGCAACTGGCAGAACCGTATGGGCCTGGGCGGCGAAGGCTACCTTGCCTCGCCTGCGGTCGTCGCGGCGTCGGCGCTCGCCGGCTACATGGCGCCACCGACGGAGCTGGGGTTGCTGTGGGATCCAGATAAGTACGGCGTGTGAGAGGACTTGATGTCCTGAGGTCTTGATGACCTGAAGTCTTGGACTGTTTCAAGACCCCAAGACCCCAAGACCCCAAGACCCCGAGACCCCACGATCTGGCGGCGCGACAGCGGAAATCTTGCGGTCACGGCGCCTGGAACCGCGGCTCGCAGCGAACGGGAAAGTTCACCGAGTTGGCGACGAAGCACAAATGGTGCGCGCGTTCGTGCAGTTGTACCGCTAGCGCGGCGTCGCTGCCGGCCTGCAGCGTGACCATCGGCCGCAGCACCACCTCGGTGAAATGCCCACCGGTCTCCGCCACTTCGACCATCGTCCCCACTGCGTCATCGACGTAAGCGGTCACGACCACGCCGGCCTCGGCGCACAGGTGCAGGTACCACAGCATGTGGCACGACGACAGCGACATGACGAGCAGTTCCTCCGGGTTATAGCGAGCGGCATCACCGCGAAACGCCGGATCGGACGAACCCGGGATGACCGGCTTGCCCGGCACCGAATACTCGTGCGCCCGGTTGTAGCCGCGATAGTGCGCGGTCCCCGTGCCGGTGTTGCCGGTCCACGTCATGCGGATGGGATAACGATGAGTGCCGTCGTCAGCCACGGTCAGGGTCGCTCCAGTCCTCGACTGTCAGTCCCGGTACTCGCGGCATATGGCGGCGGTCCATGGTCACCAGCACGGCGCCTTCGGCGAGCGCATGCGCTGCGATCGCGACGTCGAAGTCTTCAATGCGGTCACCGCGTTTCTCCAGTGCGGCTTTCGTTTTTCCGAAGGCGATACTGACTTCATCGGTCCATTCAGAGCGCTGCAGCGTCGACACAATCAGGGAATGGCTGTCAAGCAGCCACGCTTTGCGTTTCGAGTGTGGCAGCCGGGCGATGCCGTACGCGATTTCGGCGAGGGTCGGTTGGCAAACGAAGACATCGCTGCGGCTCACCGCGGCCATTCTCCGGTTCACCGCGGCTCGTCCATGCATGAGCGCCGACACGGTGTTGGTATCGAGGAGGTACTTCAAAACGACAATGGCGGTTTCGATCGCCGGTTCGCGATGATGTGTTGCAGCATCTCGTCAACGGCATCCGCAACCTCCGGATCGACGTTGCTGAACCGCGCAAAGAAGCCGGCGGGCCATTCGGTTTGATTGCGCAGCGATTGCTCGACAGCCTGGACAATCAGGCGGTTTCGGCTGACCCCGAGGGCCTCGGCGCGTTGGTCGAGGGCCATGAGCAGGCGATCCGGGATGTGAACCGTGGTTGGCACGAATATATCGTAGAATATATTTTTTCAGTCAGCAAGCCGCGCCTTCGCCAAGGCCGGCGGCGTCGCGAGGATGGCTCTGAGGAGGCCGGCGGGAGTTGACATCTAAGTATCACTGCATCACAGTATCAGTATGCGCACTACCGTGACCCTGGACGATGACGTGTTTGAGGCGGCACAGGCTCTGATGCGGTCGTCGGGGCGAACGCTCGGCCAGATTCTGTCGCAGCTCGCGCGCCGCGGACTGCGGGTGCGGAGCGAGCATGCCACGAACAATGGGCTACCCGTGTTCGCGGTGAGCGCCAACGCGCCGGTAATTCCGTCAGGGCGCGCAGCGGACGTGCTTGGCGACGAATCGTCGTGACGCCGGCTCTGCTTGACGTCAACGTCCTCCTCGCTCTGGCGTGGCCCAATCATCAGCACCATCACTTGGCTCACGCCTGGTTTCATGCCGAGTCGCGCCACGGCTGGACGACCTGCGCGCTGACGCAATTGGCCTTCGTGCGTCTGTCCGCGAACCCCTTCTACACGCCGGAGGCCGTGACCCCGCAGGACGGCGCCGCCCTGCTCGGAAAGTTCACGGGCCACAAGCGTCACCAGTTCTGGAAGGATCTCCCGCCTCTCGGCGTGACGATGCTCAAGCGGGCTTCTGGCCATCAGCAGGTCATGGACGCCTACCTGGTCGCGCTCGCGCGGCACCACCGGGGACGGGTGGTGACCCTTGATGCCCGGCTTGCCGCCCATGCCACGATCGCCGCGGACGTCCTGGTGATCGGCGAGTGAACCGCAGCCGGGATGCGAGCGCACGCCGATCGAATAAGCTATCCCGCGTGCGGAAGACCGTCGGTGACCGGCTCGCTGGGGTCAGCGTTATGGCGATGCTCGTCGCCGCGTCGGCTGCCGGTCCGGCGGCGCAGCCGGTTCGTCCCCTCGATCAGATCGTGCAGGCGGCCGCGTCCGGCTTTCCGGGCACCGCCGGCATCTGGGTCAAGCATCTGACGACCGGAGCCACCGCCGGCGTCCGCGACGGCGAGCTGTTGAACAGCGCCAGTGTGATCAAGATTCCCGTCATGGTCCTCGCGTTCCAGATGGCGGAGCGCGGCGAAATCAAGCTGGATCAGCGGGTCACCATCCGCCAAGAGGATATTCGCGGCGGCTCGGGCATCTTCCGCTACCACGACGCCGGCCTGCAGCCGACGTTTCGGGATGTGCTGCTGCAGATGATCATCACCAGCGACAACACCGCCACCGACCTGGCAATTGCCAGGGTGGGTGGTGTCGCGCGTGTCAACGCGTGGCTGAAAGAACGGGGCTATGGCGACGGCTTGCGGTTGACGCAGACCACCGGCGACCTGTTCGCGAAGTACAACGCGCTGACACCCGCCGACGATCGCAACGGCAAGACCAACGGCGATCGCGCCTACTGGTTGGGCGAGATCACCGCGCGCGCCACCGGACAGATGCTCGAGGCGATCGAGAACAAGACCATCGCTTCGGCCGCCAGTTGCGACGAGATGTTGCGGATGCTGCGCGCGCAGCAGGCCGGGCAGCGGCGGCTCAACCACTTCATCACCGTGCCCGTCGCGCACAAGACCGGCGACTTCCCGCCGGTGCTGGCCAACGACGTCGGCATCATCTACGCGCGTTCCGGACCGATCGTCGTGTCGTTCCTCGGCAACGCGATCACCGGCAACTACGGCGAGGCCGAGGATCGCATCGGCCGCCTCGCGCGGCAAATCGTTGAGCACTTCGACAAGTGAGGACTGGCATTTTGTATTTGAAGATATTCACTCTGAGTCTCTGTGTCTTTGTGGCCTCTCCTCTGTGGGCCCAGGAACCACCACTCTGGCCGGGCGCGAAGTACGACCCAGCCATCCCCACCATCACGCAGGTGCTCGGTCATGATCACGGTGAGGTGATCACGCCGCCCGAAGGCGTGGCGCAGTACCTTCAGGCCCTGCAGAAGGCCGCGCCCACGCGGACGCGGCTGGTTGAGTACGCGCGCACCTGGGAAGGGCGCCCGCTGTGGCTGTTCGTGATCGGCAGCGCCGATCGCATCGCCAAGCTCGATCGGGTCAAGGCCGACCTGCGGCGCCTCGCCGATCCGCGCAGTGTCACGCCGGCCGAATCCGAACGCCTCGTCCGGGAACTCCCGGTCGTGGTCTGGCTCGTCCACGGCGTGCACGGCAACGAGATTTCGTCGACCGACGCCGCGCTGGCTGAGGCGTACCACCTACTGGCGTCACAGGGCGATGCGGGGGTTGATGCGGTGACGCGCGACGCGCTCGTGCTGATCGATCCCATGCAGAACCCCGATGGCCGCGCGCGTTTCGTCTTTCAGAACCTGCAGGGTCGCGCCGTCTCTCCGGACGCCGCGCCGTACTCCGCCGAACACGATGAGCCGTGGCCGGGCGGTCGCTCCAATCACTATCTCTTCGACATGAACCGCGACTGGTTCGCGCAGTCACAACCCGAAACGCGCGGCCGCATCAAGATTGGCCTCGACTACGTGCCGCAGGTCACTGTCGACTTGCACGAGCAGAGCGGCGACAACGCGTACTATTTCGCCCCGCCCGCGGATCCGCTGAATCCGCACATCACCAAGGGTCAGAACGCGGCGCTGGAACTGTTCGGCCGCGCCAACGCCGCGCGGTTCGACGAGCGAGGCTGGGCCTATTACATCCGCGAGGTCTACGACGCGTTCTATCCTGGCTACGGCGACTCCTGGCCGACCTTCCAGGGTTCGATCGGCATGACCTACGAGCAGGCGTCAGCGCGCGGCCTGGCGTTCGCTCGCAGCGACGGCGACACGCTGACGTATCGCGACGGCGTGATGCGCCACTTCAATGCCGCCATCACCACGGTGGTCACGGCGGCACGCAATCGCGAGCGCCTGATGCGCGACTACCTCGAGTACCGGCGCAGCGCGGTCAGCGAGGGCGAGAAGGGGCCGATTCGCGAGTACCTGATCGTGCCGGGACACGACCCCTCGCGCGCCGACTTGCTGGCGCGCAACCTGGCGACTCAGGGCATTGAGGTGCGCCGCGCCGACGAAGCAATCAAGCTGGCGACCCGCACGCTGCCCGCCGGCACCTACCTTGTCTCGAATGCGCAGCCGACCGCCCGAATGGCTCGCAACCTGCTCGATCCCAGGACCGAGCAGCCCGCGGAGTTCATCCGCAAGCAGGAAGAGCGGCGCAAGATGCGCCTCAACGATCAGATCTACGACATCACCGCCTGGAACCTGCCCATGCTGTTCGATGTCGAGATGGTCACCAGCCCGAGCGAGGTGACCGTCAAGGCGACGCCCGTGCCGCCGCACTACGACGCGCCGATGCCGGTGCGGACGCTGGCGACGGCCAGGGTCGGCTACCTGATGCCGTGGGGATCAGGCGCGGCGGCGCTATCGGCCGAGGCCCTTAAGCAGGGCCTGCGCATTCGCAGCGTCGGCGGCGCGTTCACGCACAACGGCCGCCGCTATCCCATCGGCACCGCATTCTTGCGCACGGTGGAGAACCCGGCGGACCTCACGGCGAAGTTGTCGGCGCTGGCGCTGCGCCACAGCGTTGAACTGGTGCCGATCGACTCTTCGTGGGTGGATGAAGGCACCTCACTCGGCAGCAACGATGTCCAGGCGCTGAAGTCGCCGAAGGTGTTGCTGGTGTGGGATATACCGACCAGCACGCTGTCCGCCGGCTGGACGCGCTACACCCTCGAGCGTCGCTTCGGCCAGAACGTCACGGCCGTGCGTACCAGCTCGCTCGCACGTGCCAACTTCAACGACTACGACGTGATCGTGATGCCGTCTGGGAATTTTGCTGGAACGATCGACGACGCGGTGCTCAATCGCGTGAAGGACTGGCTGCGCGCCGGCGGAACGTTGGTCACGATGGCTGAATCGACGCGGTGGGCCACCGGCGCCAACGTCGGCTTGCTCGACACCACGGGCCTGCTCAAGGACGGGCGGCCGGATGTGCCTCCTGCTGGGGCGAGTGGGGCTGGTGGGGGTGCTGGGACTGGTGGGGGTGCTGGGGCTGGTGGGGGTGCTGGGACGGGTGGCGCGGGTGCCGCGCCCAAGCCCGGCGAGGCCTTTGACTATGACAAGGCGATCCAGCCCGATCGCGAACGGCCGGCCTCGCAGCCCGGCACCATCCTGCGAGTTACGCTCGACACCAACCATTGGCTCACCGCCGGCAACGACGCCGACACGCAGGTGATGATCGAGGGCAATCGCGTGTTCGCGCCGATCAAGCTGAATAGCGGTCGCAACGTCGGCATCTACGGCACCAAGGACAAGCTCATCGCGTCGGGCCTGATCTGGCCCGACGCCCAGGACATCCTCGTGCAGAAGGCGTTCCTGATGCACCAGCCCTTCGGCCAGGGCCACGTCATTGCCTTCGCCGAAGACCCGAACTACCGCGCGTTTACTGAATCGACAATGCTGCTGTTCATGAATGCGGTGTTGTTGGGCCCAGGTTACTGAACGTTGGCCACAGAGGACGCAGAGGACACTGAGTAATCCGTTTTTGGGGGACACCATGAAAGCAACTGACTTGCGCAATCGGAACTGGCTTTTGAAGACCTTGTCTTCTCTGTGTCTCTGCGTCTCTGTGGCCGCCGTTATCTCGGCACCCGCCTTCGCCCAGGCTACGGCGGGCAAGCAGGACCCGTACTATCCGCCAGCCGGCACATGGGCGAAGAAGACGCCCGCGGAACTCGGCCTGGACCCCGCGAAGCTCGCCGAGGCCGTCACCTTCGCGCAGTCGCGTGAGTCGACCCGCGCGATGGATTTCTCGGACCAGGAGAAAATCTTCGGCTCGCTCCTCGGTTCAGTCCCCACCAAGCGCGCCAAGACCAACGGCCTCGTCATTTACAAGGGCTACGTCGTCGCCGAGTTTGGTGACACGACGTGGGCCGATCCCACCTACTCGGTGGCCAAGAGCATGATGTCGACGGTGGCCGCTATCGCGATGCGCGACGGCAAGGTCACAAACCTCGACACCACGGTCGGCACGATGGTGAAAGACGGTGGTTACGACTCGCCGCGCAATGCACAGGTCACCTGGAAGATGCACCTGCAGCAGGAGACCGAGTGGGAAGGCAACATGTTCGGCAAGAAGGACGACTTCGTTGGCGCCGAAGCGTTCGGCGACGGCGAGCGCCAGCCGCGCGAGCTGAAGCGCCCCGGCACCTTCTACGAATACAACGACGTCCGCATCAACCGCCTTGGCATGTCGTTGCTGCAGACCTTCCGCAAGCCGGTGCCGGAAGTGTTCCGAGACGAGGTGATGGACGTGATCGGCGCCTCCAACTCGTGGAAGTGGGTGCCGTACCACAACAGCTACGTCACCATCGACGGCAAGAAGATGCCGTCGGTGAGCGGCGGCACGCGCTGGGGCGGCGGCGTGTGGATCAACTCGTGGGACATGGCGCGCTTCGGTTACCTGTGGTTGCGCGGCGGCAAGTGGGGCGACCAGCAGGTTCTGCCGCCGGCCTACGTGAAGGCGGCCGTGTCGCCGAGTGCGAACGGCCCCGACTACGGCTACTTGTGGTGGCTGAACACGGCAGGGAAGAACTATCCGGGCCTGCCGGCCAACGTCTACGGCGCGCGCGGCGCCGGCAGCAACACCATCCTGATCTCACCAGATCACGATCTGGTGGTGGTGTGGCGCTGGCACGCCGGCAACGAGGCGGAGTTCGCCAAGCGCGTGATCGCCGCAATTAAGTAGAGGCGGGTCTTCCAGGCCTGACGCTCATCGCCGTGACGATGATCGTCCTCACGGTGATTGCCGCCGTTCGCGAAGAGCGGGTCTGGCTGCGCCGCGCGCGCCGCGAGCTATCGCGCGTACCGGACAACCACCGGGATGTTTCTTCCGTTCATTGGACGAGGGTGACACCTGTGCGGTCGAGCTGCAGCACTTCTTCGTGCAGCCGGCCAGGTTTCTGATCCCATTTATCTACTAATCGCGGCTCGTGGAATCACGTTGGCCACAGAGCACACAGAGAACACAGAGAATGCTTTTCTAAATTCCGGCACACGGTATTTGAAAGAGTATCCTCTGAGTTCTCTGTGTGCTCTGTGGTCCATTTGATCTATTTGCCGTCGAGTTGTTCGATGGTTGCCGTCGATGGTTGACGGGTTCTCTGCAAGCCCATAGCGACTTTCTCGGCCTGCTTCATCACCCGCAGCACGTTCAGTCCCAGGATCTTCTTGATGTCGTCGTCCGAATAGCCGCGCCTCAGTAGCTCCGCGGTGAGATCGGGGTACTTCGCGACGTCTTCCAGCCCCGCGACGACCTGGGTGATGCCGTCGAAGTCGCTGCCCCCTCTGCCTTCTTCGCGTTGTGATCGGCCACGGCCTGCGAGATGAAGCCGGGCACGAACGTCACCATCACCACGCCGCCATTCTTGGCGGTGAGCTGCAGCACGTTGTCGGGCACGTTCCTCGGCACGTTGCAAATGGCTTTGGCGGAGGAGTGCGAGAAGATCACCGGCGCTTCGCTGACTCGCAGCGCGTCTTCCATGGTCCCGGGCGACACGTGGCTCAGGTCCACCAGCATGCCGAGCCGGTTCATCTCCCGAATCACTTCCTCACCGAACTTCGATAAGCCACCGAGGGCGGCGGTGTCGGTGCTGGCGTCGGCCCACGCGAGGTTGGCGGAGTGGGTGATTGTCATGTAGCGCGCGCCCAGCGCGTAGAACATGCGCAGCGTCGCCAGCGAGTTGTCGATCGAGTGCCCGCCCTCCATGCCGATCAGCGAGCCAATGCGGCCGGCCTTGAACGAACGCTCGACGTCGGCCGCGGTGTAGGCCATCTCGAAGGTCTCGGGCCACCGCTTGGTCATGCGGTGCACGATGTCGATCTGCTCGAGCGTGGCGCGCACCGCCTCTTTGCCCTGCATCGTCGAGGGCACGAAGACCGACCAGAACTGGCCGCCGACGCCGCCTTGCCGCAAGCGTGGGATGTCGGTCATCAACGACGGCACCGGCTGGGAGATCTCAGATCTCAGCCTTGCTGAAATCCCGTCCGGGATCCAACCCACGCAGCGCCCAGGGGTAATCGTTGTGGCCGTCAATCAGAGGCGTCTGCTTGTGAATGGCCCTGGCGCGGGCGACCAAGTCGCCTTGGGCCCAGGTGTGGCTGCCAACCGTCATGATGGCGACGCCGATCAGCGCGAGAGAGGACAGGTATCGGTACATGGCGTGATCCTGCCACAGGATCCCGGATCCCGGATCCCGGACTAGATCCGCAGCAAGGTGTCCCGCAAGACTCGCGACTGAATGCGGCTGACCGCCAGCGTCTGGCCGTTGGACATCTGCACCTGGTAGGTGCCGCCAGGCATGGGACTGACCTTCTGGATTTGATCCACGGCCGCCAGCGTGCCGCGGCCGAGCCGGACAAAGCGTCGCGGGTCGAGTCGCGACTCCAACGCATGGAGGCGATGCGAGATCGTGAACCGCTCGCTCGTGGCAGTGGTGAGGTGGAGCAGTTCGCCTTCCGCCACAATCGACACAATCTGGCGCACGGGGAGAATCACCGTTTCGTTGCGGCGACGAACCGGGATGCGCTCCAGGTAGGTGCGCCGTGTCGCGGTGTCGAGCGCGGCGGCAGCCGCCGTCAACTCCTTGGCGCGCTCCGACGCGGCCATCACCGCGCGAGTCCGCGCCCGCTCGAGCGTGGTGGCGAGGCGTTCCCGCTCCACCGGCTTCAGCAGGTAGTCGATGGCGTTCAGGTCGAACGCCTGTACCGCGAACTCGTCGTAGGCCGTGACGAACGCAATCGACGGCGTGGCGCCGGCCTTGACCAGCCGTGCCACGTCGAGTCCGCCGGCTTCGGGCATGTTGAGATCCAGCAACGCCAGATCGGGCTTCTGCGTTTCGATCAGATCGATGGCGTCGGTGCCGTTCGCCGCCTCGCCCACCACCTCGACGTCGGGAAACGTCTTGAGCAGGTTGATCAAAAACCGGCGGGCCGGCCGCTCATCGTCGGCCACTACGACCCGCAACAGCCTGGGCATCGCGATCATCCTCGTTCATTTCGGCCGCCTCGACGAGCGGCATCACCAACTCGGCCACCGTGCCGCCAGTGTCGGCGGCAAGCGTGAGCGTCGCGCCCTCGCCGTAATGACCCGCCAGCCGGCGCCTGACGTTGTCGACGCCCACCTTCGCCGAGCCTACGGCGGACAAGCCGGTGGGCAGGCCGAAGTCACCGGTGGCACCCGCCAGCAGCGGCGCGCCAGTGTTGCGCACCGACAGGCGCAGCCGTTCGGCGCCGCCACTGGAGTCGAGGCGCGCCGTCACCTCAACGTCGCCGCCGGTGGTACTCGGCGTCACGCCGTGCTTGATCGCGTTCTCCACCAGCGGCTGCACCACCAGCGCCGGGATGCGCAGGTGGCGCAGCGCCTGCGGCACGTCGATGCGAACGCGCAAGCGCTCCTCGAACCGCTCGTGCTCGATCTTCAGGTAGTGCTCTACCAGTTCGATCTCGCGGCCCAGCGTGGTGAAGTCACCTTCCGACCGCAACACGCCGCGCAGCAGCGCCGTCAACTGCATCAGCGTGTTCATGGCGCGGGGCGGGGCGGATTCGATCAGATAGCCAATCGTGGTGAGCGCGTTGAACAGGAAGTGCGGGTTGATCTGCGCACGCAGCGCCTTGAGCTCGGCCTCGGCGGTCAACTTCTGCATTTCTTCTTCGCGCAACTGCACTTCGTAGCGCTCGTGCGTGAGGCGGATCTGGTCGATGCGCCGCGCCGCGGTCGCCACCACCGTATCGACGAGCGCCAGGTCGTCCGACAGCAGCCGGCGTCCGCCCGTCAGCTCGCCCACATTCACGACATAACGCGGCAGGTCGGTCGTTGGCACCATCGCCTGGCTGGTCTTCGGCGGCTCGGAACCGGTTGCCGCGCCGTCCTCCACCCACCACACGCGCTGCGCGTCGAGGGCCGGTGCCAGCCGTTCCGCCACGGTGTCGAGCACGTCATCGATCGTGTTCTTCGACTGCAGTGCCTGGCCGATGCCGGCGCCCAGGGCCGCGTAGTCCATGCGTCCCAGCAATGACCGATCGACGAAGCGGACAATGCGGCGATGAAGCCAGGGTGAGATGAGCGAGGTGGCCACCCACAGCGCCATCAGGATGCTGGCGGCGAGCGGCCCGGCCGGCAGCGTGGTGGCGAGGCTGTACCCCGCAAAGGCAATCGCCACGAGCGCGATCAGCGTGAGGGCCTGTTTCAGGAACAGGTCGGCGAGCGCGAAGCGGTAGTCCTGATAGAGGATGGCGAACGCCAGCGGGATCGCCGCGTGATGCCCGATCAACTCCACTGCCCAGCCATCGGCGGCCGCGTGAGAGCGGCCGAGGTGCGATGCCGACACCGCGAACAACGCCAGTGCCAGCACCCACAGCGCCCGCTGGCCGTTGGCCTGCGCGCGCGTGAGGACGCCCAGGGCGAGGATGATCAGGCCGTAACACACCGTGAGGATCAGGAACGCCAGAGACGAGGGTTCCGGATCGCCGGTGATCACGGTCTGAATGTGCAGCGCGGACGCGGCGATGCTGCAGCCGTAGGCGACCACCGTGATAACCATGCCGCGCGGCAACCCGCGCGCCACCGAGTGCACGACGACGGCGGCGAGCAGGCCGAGGGCCGGAAATGACATGGCCCACAAGCCAATCGATTCGTTGAAGTAGCCTAGCCGAGGCAGCGAGTAGGCGGCGAGCTCGCCGAGGTTCCAGACCAAGCCAAGCACGCCTGTGGCCAGAGGCAGAAGATTGCTTCGCGGAGAGCCGCGCAGCACGAGCGCCAGCAGTATGGCGTAGAGCGCCGTGCCGGTGACAAAGCCGACGAGGTTGAGCACTTCCGCCACGTTCGGCGCGACCACCTACCGATTCTAGCGTGGCAGGTAGAATGAGGGGGCATGTCTCGCACGGTCGATGCCTCTAAGTTGTCCGGTCTTGCCAGTCGATTTGGCGCATTTGTCGCCGAACGCCATCCCTTCGCCCTGACCATCGCGCTTGGTGCGTTCGCCGCGGCCGGTGTCGGCGCCATCAAGAGCCGCGACGTGGCCAAGCTGGATGCGGCGCGGGTGCCGTTTCGCCGCGCGCTGGCCAAGTCGCTCTACGACCAGCTTGCCGCACCCGAAGGCATCGCGGAGACGACCCCCGGGACCTCGGCGATCAAGCGGCTGGAACAGGCGCGCGCGGAAGTGGTGGACGCCTGTGACGGCTTTCTGCGCCGCGCCGCCATCGAGGCCTCGCTGACCAAGGCCGAGCGCAAGGAAATTCTCAAGGGCATGTGCCTCACGCGCAGCGTCGACAACCGCCTCAAGCAGTTCTTCATGGGCGGCGAAGTGCGCTGGGGCGAGACGGCGTTCCAGGGCAAAGGCTTTCGCTCGTTGGGACAGGAAGCGATCTACGCCGGCGCTATCCGACTGCATCGCGGCGCGGCGTACCAGAAGCCCGATGGCACCTGGGGTGGCGACGTGATCGCGCCGGTCATTCGCGATCTCGGGATGACGCTGGCCATGCGCCACGACGCAGAAGCCGTCGCCATGGTGCTGCGCGCGCAGATGGGCAAGTCTGGCCCGCCCATGGACGGCAAGGACCTGCACACGGGCGACTTCGAGTGGGGCGTGCTGCCGGCAGCAGCGCCACTGGCGGTCGGCTCGCTGACCATGGCGGGCATGGCCATGGCGTTCTCGCTCGAGCAGAGCGACCGCATCGCCATTTCCTTCATCGGCGAAGGCGGCTCGTCGCTCGGTGAGTGGCACGAGGCGATCAACACCTGCGCCGCGGCGAAGCTGCCGGCGATCTTCTGCCTGCAGAACAACCAGACGGCGCTGTCGACGCCCGTCCGCGACAATTCGGCGGCCCGCGTGTTTGCCGACAAAGCCGCCGGCTACGGCATTCCCGGCATCACGATCGACGGCACCGACCCGGACGAAGTCGCCGCCGCCTTCACCTGGGCGGCCGAGCGGGCGCGGGCCGGCGAGGGACCCACGCTGATTGAAGTGGTGGCCATGCGGATGTGCGGCCACGCGCATCACGACGACATGCTGTATCTCGGCAAGGATCAACCGCCGTCGTGGGAGTACCACCAGTTGTTCGAGACCGGTTACGCCAACCGCGAGCAGTACGAGTACTGGGCCAAGCGCGATCCCATTCCGATGTACGCGCGCCGGCTCGAAGCCGAGGGCGTGATCAAGGCCGGCGATCTCGACGAGATCAAGACGTGGGCCGACGCGCTCGTGGATCGCCAGGCGCAACTGGTGATCGACGCGCCGTGGCCGCGGCCCGAGATGGCCGGCGTGGGCGTACATCGAGACGAGGATCCGCGCGAGCGCATCGAAGTGCTCGAACCGGCGCACCGGCTGGCGGTGCCGCGGGTGGCAGAGTTACCAGCGCTTGACGCGGGCCTGCCGTTCGACAAGAAGGGCAACACCTTTCTCGAGGCCGTCATGCTGGGCGTCGGCGATGCGCTGAGGGCGGATCCGCGCGTGTTTGTCTACGGCGAAGACGTCGGCGGGCACTACGGCAACGCCTTCCTGCTGCTCAGGCCACTGCTGAAAGAGTTTGGCGATCGCATTCACAACTCGCCGCTCGCCGAAGGCGCCGTGCTTGGTGTCTGCGTCGGCGCCGCGCTGGCCGGCCAGCGGCCGATCGGCGAAATGCAGTTCAACGATTTCGTCGCCACCGGCTTCAATCAACTCGTCAACAACGCCGCGAAGATCCGCTACCGGTGGGGCGGCAGCGTGCCCATGGTGGTGCGCATGCCGTGGGGTGGTCTCCGTCACGCCGGCCCGTACCACAGCCAGAACACCGAGCCGTGGTTCTATCGCACGCCAGGCCTGAAGATCGTCGTTCCCTCGACGCCCGAGGACGCGCGCGCGCTGATGGCCGCCGCCGTGGCCGACCCCGATCCCGTGCTGTTCTACGAACACATCGCGTTGTATCGCGATCCGCGCATCAAGCAGGCGCTGCCGGCTGACCCTCCTTCGCGCTGCGAGATTGGGAGGGCAGCGCTACGGAGGGCAGGAGCCGACCTGGCGATGATCTCCTACGGTGCGTACGTGCACCACTGCCTGCGCGTCGCGGAGAAGCTGTCGGCGGATGGCATCGAGGCGTCCGTACTGGACCTGCGCAGCCTGGCGCCGCTCGATCGCGACGCCGTCCTGGCCGTGACGCGGCACTGCAACCGGGTGCTGATCGTGCACGAAGACTCGCGCACCGGTGGTATTGGCGAAAGCCTGGCGGCCATCATCCAGGAAGAGGCGTTCGAGGCGCTCGACGCGCCCATTCGCATTCTGGGCGCGCTCGATACGCCCGTGCCGTACTCACCGCCGCTCGAAGAGGTGTTCCTGGTCAGCGAAGCCGAGATCGCCCACGCTGCCAGGTTGCTTGCGGCCTACTGATCGTTACTTTTTCTTGGCGGCGGTGAAGTCGGCCTGGCCCATGCCGAAGTCGAGCATGCCCTTGATCGAGTCGCCCTCGACCTCGCCGCTGACCTTGATCTCGAGCGGGCCATCCGGGCCTTGGATACTGAACGACATGGTTAGGGCCTTGCCCTTGATCGTGCCCTTCATCTCGGCCTTGCCCTGCGGGCTATCGATGATGCCGGTCACCGCCTCGCCCTCCTGCTTGAGGGTGACCGCGGCGGTGATCGCACCCTGCGGGCCGTTGATGTTCAGTTCCCACGCACCAGACACGTTACCTTGGGCGCGTGGGGCCACGCCGACGACGAACGCGAACACGACGGCAAGAGAGAGCACTCGAAACATGGAAGCCTCGGATTACGCGCACCGGGTGACTTCTTTTCGGTAGGCGCGTGCGAAGTGCGCCCAGAATCGCGGCAGGCGTTCGCTCATCTGCACGGATCGTAGGGTCAGCACCGCCTCAAGTCCCTCGGGGCGCCACCGTTGCCCGCTG
>JBCKZH010000078.1:0-17475 GCA_038919385.1 Vicinamibacterales bacterium
GTTGGCTCGCAGGCTGATTCCACGTGCCAGCTTTGCGGGGCCCTCGGCGAACACTTTGTCCGTTGATTTGTCGAAGGTCCACCCATGCCCCGCCGAGTCGGCGAACCGCTCAACGTAGAATCTGGAGACGTAATGGTGCTGTTTCGGACGCGTTCCGTGCATCACTTGGCTTCGCGTGCTTCGACCTATTACGGATGAACCACTCTCACGTCGTCCCACCTCCGCACGAGGTGTCCTGGCGGTGGCACCAAGCGAGGACGGCAGTGCTTCGTAACCGTCAAAGAAAGCGCACCCCTATTAAGCACCTCCATCGTGGCGCGATGGACGCTCGGCTGTGGTCCGGACCCATGTCAGTTCCTAAACGAGGTGGATGATCTCGACATCCGGCCACTTTTCTTGCAGGTACTCGGCGACAAGACGGCGGTGGCAGTGATCGGGCCTCTCTTCACTGCAAAGCAAACAACCGTCAACGATTCGCTCCCTCTGAACGTTGCTCTCAATGTGACGAGACGTCATTAGGGCAAAGAAGTCGCGTTCGTAGGCCGACCAGTCACCCTTTTTTTTCCTGTAGGCTTCCAGCATGTCTTGGGTGGGCGCGAGAAGCGGTAGGTGGACATAGTCCATGTGGCAAATCTCACGCAAGAAATATTGCAGGTCGTCTTTCTTCGCGAACCCGGCAAGCTGTGACACGTTATTTAGCCGCACGTCCACGATTCGCTGCGCACCTGATTGGCGGAGCTTCGTGAAGAACGTGCGAGCAGACTTCTTGGTAAAGCCGATCGTGAAGACTCTCATACCGCTTCAGCGCTGGCCTCGGCGCCACCACGCTGCAGGTATGCCACGCGCTTGGCCTGAAGATCGTACGCTTCCGCAAGCACTTCGTCGCGGCTGCGCAGGAGACTCTCCGACAGGCCGACAACGCGAATCAGTCTCTCCTCAAGATCTGCCTGACTCTCTGACCGGCCATTTTTCTCAATGTGAACAACGGCAAGGCCTCGGGCAGCAAGAGCCCGAGCGACGAGGAGAGTTCGATGGCAGTTCAACGGCTCGCCCTCAGAGCACATGAGTGCGATCCGATGTGACATGCTGCCCTGGATCACGCGCTTAAGACCTGCCCTGAATTCGTCGGTCTGCGCCATCTTTGAGTAGCTGGCTCGGCCATTCTCATAGCAGGCCTGATCGGCCGGCCGCCCGCCAAGTTCCTTGCCGAGGAACACGTAGTGCACGCCGTGGGCGTTCAAATCACTCTGTAGCAACTCGCGATTGAATGCTGGATTGAAACGGCTATACGGCGCCGAGCGGACATCGGCTACTGCAGTCACGCTGTTCGCTGTTAGTGCGGACACAAAGGCGCCCACTGATAGCGTTGAATGCCCGATAGTAAAGATCTGCTGGAATTCCATCGCTCAACTCGGCCGAATGACGGTTGTCGGCCAGATCTGAACCAACCTGGCTGAGCCTTCGACGGTCGGCAGAGTCGGGCGGGAGTTGTTTGCCGGAAGATGTGATCGTCGTCAGTCTCATGGCTGGCTCGCGATAGACGCCGCAGGGTTTAGGGAATCGGGTTTTTCCGCAACCGGCTCGGTAGCGTTGCGCCTTATAATCCCGTCGGAGGCCCTACATGATCCGCCGTGGATTTCTCGTTCTCGTTGCCACCCTCGTCGTCACCAGCCTGACGCTGCAGGCCGGATCGACCCCCGCCCGCGCCCGGCTGGGGATGGTCATCACGCAAAGCGACATCGCATCGCAAATTGGCTTTGAGGTGATCAAGAGCGGCGGCAACGCGATCGACGCGGCCGTGGCGACCGGCTTCGCGATGGCCGTGACCCACCCGACGGCCGGCAACATCGGCGGCGGCGGCTTCATCGTGTATCGGCCGGCCAGCGGCGAACCGGTGTCGTACGACTTCCGCGAAGTTGGGCCGTCGCGATCCTCTCCGGAGATGTGGCTCAAGGACGGCAAGTACGACTTCGAGACCCATCACAACAGCCACATGTCCGTTGGCGTCCCGGGGACGGTCGCGGGCCTCCACATGGCCTGGAAGGAGGCCGGCTCGAAGCCGTGGCAGGACCTGGTCGCTCCGGCGATCAAGCTGGCGCGTGACGGCTTCGAAGTGTCGCACGGCCTCGCGCGATCGCTCGCGTCGATGATTCCCGAGTTCAAGAAGTATCCCGCGTCACTCGCGCAGTTTTCGAAGAACGGCCAGCCCTACCAGGCGGGCGACATCCTCAAGCAAGCGGACCTCGCACGCACGCTGACCCGCATTGCCGACCAGGGTCCGGCGGGCTTCTATGAGGGCGAGACCGCCGCGCTGATCGAGAAAGAGATGAAGGCCAACGGCGGCCTGATCACCGCCGGCGACCTGAAGGCCTATCAGGCCAAGAAGCGCGGCGTGGTCAAGGGCACCTATCGCGGCTACGACATCATCGGCATGCCGCCACCGAGCTCGGGCGGCATGGCAGTCGTGCAGATGCTCAACGTGCTCGAAGGGTTCGACCTCAAGGGCAACGGCTACGGCTCCGCGCAGAACATCCACCTCACGGCAGAAGCGATGCGCCGGGCGTTCGCCGATCGCGCGCGCTACCTGGGCGATCCCGATTTCGAGAAGGACATCCCGCTGCCGATGCTGATCTCGAAGGAGCACGCGACGGTCCTGCGCAAGACCATCGACCCCAAGAAGGCCTCGAAGTCGGCCACCAACTCGTTCACCTGGAAGAGTGAGTCACCCGAGACCACGCACCTCTCGATCGTTGACGCCAAGCGCAATGCCGTGGCGATGACCTACACTCTCGAATACGGCTACGGCTCGCGCATTGTCGTGCCCGGCGCCGGCTTCCTGCTGAACAACGAGATGGGCGACTTCAACGGTCAGCCCGGATTGACCGACGAGCGAGGGATGATCGGCACCCCCGCCAACCTCGCCCGCCCCGGCAAGCGCATGCTGTCGAGCATGGCGCCCACCATCATCGCGAAGGACGGCCAGTTGTTCATGGTCACCGGCACGCCGGGCGGCCGCACCATCATCAACACGGTGCTGACGACGATCCTCAACGTCATCGACTACGGCATGAACGCGCAGGAAGCGGTCGACGCGGGGCGCATGCACCACCAGTGGCTGCCGGATCGCATCAGCGTCGAGCGATTCGGCTTCTCGGCTGACACGATCAAGATGCTGCAGGCCATGGGCCACACCGTGCAGGAAAGCGGCGGCCAGGGCGCCGCGCAGGTGATCGTGTTCAACCAGAAGGACAACATGCTCGAAGGCGGCGTCGACCGGCGGCCTGCCGACGGCGGCGCCGCGGGCAAATAATGCCGGGAGGCCGGGCTTGGTCCCGGCTCCTCCTACCGGTCTGGCGTGCGGTTGACGTATTCGAACCCGAACCGCCCTTTCACACACAAGTTGCCCCTGGTGACGTCGTTGTCGAACGGCGACGTCACCTTCACGATCTGCTGATCCTGCACGTGCACGGTCAACGTGCAGCCGACGCCGCAGTAGGGACAGATGGTGTCGGTGACCGCTTGTGACTCCGGCCGCCACTCCCCCGCTTTTCTTAGTTCGAACTCCGGCGTCGCCATCAGCGCGCCAGTAGGACACACGGCAATGCAGTTGCCGCAATAGACGCAGGCCGAGTCCGGCAGCGGCACGTCAAGCTCAGTGGAGATGTGGGCGTCGAAGCCACGCCCGGCCACGGCGATGGCAAAAGTGTTCTGCGCATCGGTGCCGCAGGCTTCCACGCATTTGTAGCAGAGGATGCACTTGCCGTAGTCGCGAACGTAGAGGTCGTTATCGATCTTGACCGGTTGGGCCACAGAGGACACCGAGGACTCAGAGCCCAATACCTCTTCAAACCGTTCCGGACGGGCCCCATATTCCAGCATCATCTCAGCCAGACCACGGGCCGTGCTCAAGTCGACGGACGACCCCAAGAGTTCGAGGACAACCTTCCGCGACAGATCAACGCGCGGCGAGCGCGTCACGAACGAGCGGATGGACTATGCGCGTCATCCGACTCATCGTGAGGCTAAAGTAGCACGACCCACTGAGGGGTAGGGATCGACAGGAGGAGGTAACGCCGGCGCAGCTCGACCACATGCCCGGGCAGCTCGCGCGTGCTGAATTCTCCCGCGCGGCAGCGGTCTCGTAGCTTCCGGATCTCGAAACGGTAGAGGTCGTTGATCTGCTCGCGCAGCCGCTCGACCGGCGTGTCGGCTGTGGGCCTCAGCCCATGCCTCGCAAGTTCTTCCACAATTTCCGGGCGGTAGGGGCCTGGCACCGTTACATCCACAAACGCATCAGATTCTGCACTTTAGGGCGTACAGCGCGATCTCAATTTCTACCAACGGGGGCAGGCCGGCTGTGGATGACGCGTGCGTATAGGCCGCGCACGCGCCGACCACGTCGCCCAGCCGGTCGCTGGCGCGCGCCAGGCCGATCCAGGCGTTTGCGGTCGGCTTCAGCTTCGTGGCCCGCCGAAAGGCATCGCGGGCTTCGGTGTAGCGATCCACCTCAAGCCACAACTCCCCTTCCAGTTCGTCGATCGGCAGCGGCCATTGCGCGGGGCCACCGACCAGAGCCATGGTGTCGGACAGGTCGCGCCCGTGGGCCAGGAACACCGCAAGCTCCTCGCGCTCTTCCTGCGCCGCGCTGACCGCGGCGCGAATGGCGATCTCGGCGTAGCGCGCGGCGGTGCCGGGCAGGCCATCAAGCGCCTTCAACCGCTGGTTCACCGGGCCGAGCAGTGCGATTGCGCCACCTTTCGGCGCCAAGTCTCGCGCGGCAATCCAGCCCGCCATCGACACCCGTTGCACCTCTCGGTCGACATCCTGCCCGAGCGCGACCAGCAACGCCGCCACCAACACCATTGACATGGCGCGTCAGTCTCCCACCATTGCCACGACGACGCGCGTGGCGGCATCTTCGACTTGCCGACTCTCGAGGTCACGCGCT
Source organism: Vicinamibacterales bacterium (assembly GCA_038919385.1). Taxonomy (GTDB): domain Bacteria; phylum Acidobacteriota; class Vicinamibacteria; order Vicinamibacterales; family UBA2999; genus 12-FULL-67-14b. The sequence continues at coordinate 4,949 of JBCKZH010000078.1, forward strand.
TCAATGCTAACCGCGAAGCCGAGGAGGTCGCGGTAGAACGCGATCGACCGCTCCAGATCGGTCACGGTCAGGCCGACCGAGCCGATGTGAGCGTCGGCGGGAAGCGTCATCCAATAATCTTAACGCCCTGTGGCGATTTACCGCATGCGCTTCAGGAGCGCGGCGCGATCGACCTCGGCGTTGCCGATGACGATGCGCGAGATGCGGCGGGTGTTGGTGATGTCGTCGAGCGGGTTGGCGTCGAGGACGAGGAAGTCGGCGCGCTTGCCCGCCGCGATCGCACCGGTATCGGGCCGGCCGATGAATTCCGCGGCACGGCTGGTGGCGGCCACAATCGCCTGCGCGGGTGTCATCCCAGCCTCGACCATGGCCTGCAGTTCCAACTGCTCGGCAACACCGAAGTGATGGTCTTCGAGACCCGTATCCGCACCCAGCACGATCCGCGCGCCGGCGGCATTCAGTTTCGCCAGGCTCCGCTGGAGAATTCGATAACGCTGGCGCGCGCCTGCCACGGCCTTCGGCTCGCGCTTCGCGTAGTAGGCCCGCATGCGATCGATGACCGGCGCGGTGACGGAGGCGCTCAGGAGCGCCAGCATCGGGTCGCCGGCCGTGAGCCATGGCGGCGTCGTTGCGAACGTCGGCTTGAGTGGCGTCGTCAGGTTCCCCATCACCACCACGTTCTTCGTCACGATCGCCGCCACCAGGGCATCGTCCATCACCGTGTCGCGAACCAGATGCGCGAACGCGTCGATACCGGCCGCCACCAGATCGACGGCGTCAACGTGATAGAACACGTGCGCGATCACGCGCAGCTTGCGCTGGTGCGCCTCGTCGATGATCGCGCGATACAGCGGCGGACTGAGCTTCGGCGCGCGGCCGTTGCGATCGTCGACCCAGATCTTCACCATGCCGACCTGGCGAGCGGCCAACTCCGCCACCGCCCGTCGGGCCTCGGCCTCGGTCGTGACTTCGTAGGCCATCCCCGCGTAGGCGGCGCCGCCAGGACCGGCGTTGGGCGAGCCAATGCCACGACCCGCGACCTGCAGGAGCGCGCCAGAGGCGCGGCCCGATGACTGCTCGGCGCGCAGTTGATAAAACAGGTCGCCGGTCTCGATGCCCTGAGACTGCACCACGCTCACGCCGAAGTACAGCGCGCGCGCCAGGTCGCTCTCAACGGTCTCGCGGGTGTAGTTCGCAACGGCATACGAAAGGCCCTGCTGAAACCCGGGGTGCCCGTGCGTGCCGATCAATGTCGGGATGATGGTCTTGCCGCTCAGGTCCACGCGCCGTACCGATGCCGGCACGGTAATGGCACCGGCCGTCGCTACGCGGGCAATCGCGCGCTTCTCCACGAGCAGCGCCGATCGCTCAATAACCGCACTACCATCGCCGGGGATCAGCCGCGCGTTTTCGTAGAGGACGGGCGCATCGACAACCGCGGGGCCCTGTGCCCGCAGCGAGGCGAGGCAGAGCCCGCCGACGGCGATCAGGACGGCGCCCAGCTGAGCGGTCAGGTTCCACATGCCCGTAATATACCAGTGCCTGGGTCAGGGCTTGGGTATGCGCAGCGTCGCGCTGATCATGGCGCTGCCGCTCGCGGCACACATGAGCGCGAGCGGGTGCAACAAGGCCGGTCCGACCTGGTAGACGCCGAACCACAGGCGATCGTCGATGTGACCGAGGTACTGACCGCAGCATCGACATGTGCCGCCGGGGTTCCGCCATGGTCCCCAGCCTATCAAACCGAGCCGTTAACCTACCTGTTCCGCATCGCCACCAACCTGGTTCGCGACCACCGCCGCCGGCCGCGAGCCGCCGCCCCCCTTGCCTGAGCGGAACGTGTCACGCCACTTCGCGCGGCCGCCGAGCCGATAGCCCCAGGCCGCCATCGCCAGCCAGAACGGGACCAGCGTGAACAGCGCGACCGTGAACATGACGAGGAGCGCCATGAGCAAGCGAGAACGCCGCGCGCCGATCTCACGCCAAGCTTCTCACTTTTCACTTTTTACTGCTCACTTTCCCATGGTGGCCGACAGCACCAGCGTTACAAATAGATACGTCTGGGTCCGCATGGATCCTCCGAGGACGCCGGAACTGGCGGTTATTCTCGTCGTATCCATTACAATGTGACCGGTTCGAGACCCGAGCAGAAGCATACGGCCCGGGTGTCGACAGGAGTTCAGACCATGAAGCGATCGACCAAATCCACTGTCACCGTCGCCGGGATCGCACTCACCTCTTTCCTTGTTTCGTATTCCGCGCTGACCGCCGCACAAGGTGGTCAGGCGCCACCCCCGGCGGCCAACACGCCGCCCAAGCCACTGGTGCCCGTTGCGGCCAGCTCCGTCGCGGCCAATCCGGATTCGTACCTCGGCGAGTACGTCACGATGACGGGCGCCGTCGAAGCCAACTTCACCAAGACGGCGTTCTCGGTGGACCAGGACAAGACCAAGTCCACCGGCAGGGACGTGCTGGTGCTTGCGCCCACGCTGCAGAAGCCGGCCGACGCCAACGGCTACGTCACCGTGATCGGTCAGCTGATCAAGTTCGATCTGGCTGAGATCGCCACCAAGCTGAAGGACTACAAGATCGATCTGTCGCCAGAGGATCAGACGAAGTTCAAGGGCAAGCCGGTGGTGCTGGCCACGGCGGTGATCAACACGGCCGGCGTCGATCTTGCGAAGAAGCCGATTCCGCCGATGTCAGCCGATGAACTGACGCTGCAAAAGATCATGACGAAGCTGCCGCCCGCGCAGGGAGCCCTGCGCAAGGCGCTCGACGACTCGTCTGCGGACCTCACCAAGGAACAGGCGACGATTCTCAAGGCCGCCTTCACCGAGATCGAGACCTTCTTCAAGTCCAAAGGCAACGAGGAAGCGACCAAGTGGGCGGCCGACGGCAAGCGTCACGCCGACTCGGTGTTGATGAACGTGGCCAACGCCAACTTCGACGCCGCCAAGACCTCGATCGCGCCGCTCGGCGCGATCTGCGCCAGTTGCCACGGCAAGTATCGTGAACGCATGGAAGACGGCACGTTCCGCATGAAGACCGGACAGTAGAGAGGACCCATGAAAAACATCGCCCTTGTCGCAGTGAGCCTCGTCGCCCTTGGCGGCATTTCCGCATCAGCCCAACAGCCCGGCGCTGCTGGTGCGCCCGCCGGCCAGCAGCGTCAGCGCCCCGCTCCGGATCCACGTTCGATTGGCGGCGGCAATTGCGCCGACAATCCCTACAACTGCGTCGACGTCGTCAATCCGCTGCCCGCCACCAACAGCGTGTGGCTGGAAGAGATGACCTGGATCGACGTCCGCGACGCGCTCAAAGCGGGCAAGACCAACATCATCATCTCCACCGGCGGCATCGAGCCCAACGGCCCGTGGCTGGTTATCGGCAAGCACAACTACGTGCTGCACGCCAACTGCGAAGCGATTGCCCGCAAGATGGGCAACGCGTTGTGCGCGCCGATCATCAAGCTGGTGCCCGAGGGTGGCATCGAGCCGAAGACCGGCCACATGATGTCGGCCGGCACCATGACCATGCGTGAGGAGACGTTTCGCGCGGTGCTGACCGACGCGGCCGAAAGCCTGCAGGCGCACGGCTTCAAGAATGTGATCTTCATTGGCGACAGCGGCGGCAACCAGAACGGCCAGAAGGCGGTGGCCGAAGCGTTGACGGCGAAGTGGGCCGGCAAGGCACTGGCACTGCACATCGCGGAGTACTACGACTACGCCAGCGTGACGAAGTACATGGAAGGCCACGGCATTGTCGCGGGCAAGAGCGACGGCATGCACGACGACCCGATCATCACGCTCAACATGTTCATCGACGACCCGAACTCGGTGCGTTACGACGCGCGCGTGAAGGCCGGCAAGGCCAGCATCAACGGCCACTCCATTGCCGACCGCGCCAAGGCCACCGCCCAGGCGAAGCAGATCGTCGAGTTCCGCGCCACCAAGACCGTGGCGGCGATCACCAAGGCGATCGCCGCGCAGGGCGGGACGAAGTAAGAAGTAGGAAGTCCAGAGTGCGCGGGCGGCCGGAGTGACACTCCGCGCCGCCCGTTTTCTTGTCCGCCGCTCCGGCGAGGATCGAATACGTATGACTGCGATAGATTCATCCGTATGGCAAAGCTGACGCTGAGCGTTGATGAGCGCGTTGTCGAGCGCGCCAAGACCTATGCGCGTGCGCAAGGAACATCCGTTTCCGGGCTGGTGGAGAAATTGCTCGAACTGGCGGAGAATCCGTCGGGCCAACCAGGCCAAGCCCCCGCCGTGCTCACCAAGCTCCGGGGCTCACTCAAGCGCGGCTCGGCCGGCGACTATCACCGCTATCTCGAACGCAAGTACCGATGAAACGGGTTCTGCTGGACGTCAATGTCGTGCTCGATGTCCTGCTGGACCGCGCCCCGTTTGCGGATGCTTCGTCGGCCGTCTGGGCGGCCATCGAGCAGGGCGAGGCCGAGGCCCTGCTCTCGGTCTTCGACGTCGCCGCGGTTGATGGCCCGGTCCTGAACGCGGCGCTGGCGCTGAAGTGGACCGACTTCGAAGACGCGGTGACCGCGGCCGGGGCGCGGCGTGCGAAATGCGATGCCATCGTGACTCGCAATCCACACGACTTCAAGGGCTCGCCCGTGCGGGTGCTCACGCCGTCCGAGGCGGTGGCATGGCTGGCCGCTCCACGATGAGGAGTAGTTGCCAGTGCGCTGCCACACCTCAGCGGCGGATTTATTCACGCTCAACTCGAGTGGGATCGATTACTGCAGGGTGAAGCCCTGCTCGGCGAAATGCGTGTCGAACGCGAATGCGCGTTCGATGCCTCGCCCGCGCATCGTGTCGAAGCTGATCCAGTCAGTCAGGCTCAGATGACGTGTGTTGGCGGCCAGCAGCGCCACCATCGCGCGGTCGTAGCGCGCGGCGTCGATCCACTCGACATCCAGAGCCGGGACGACGTGACGGTGAAACGTGCGCACCGCGGCGATTCCGATCCGCGACTGGAGGAGGGCGACCGACTCGTGCAGGACGAACGAGGTCGACACCAGCGCGGCGTTCTCATGTTGCAGCGATGTGAGCGTGGCTTTGGCCTGTTCGTGACGGCCGTCTTCGGAGACCAGCAGTGCGTAGATCGCAGAAGTATCGACGAAGACGCTCATCATGGTCGAAACGCGTTCGCCAGATGCTCGTCATGGTTCACCGAGACATCGCGGGCGTCCCCCGGATCGTGGCAACTGCCCACCGCCTTCCACAGATCCGCCCACGAATCTCGACGGCCCGACTCGTGAAGGAGTCGCTCCACGCTCTCGCGCACGAGGTAGGCCACCGACTGCGATCGCCGAGCGGCCAGGGCCCGCAGGCTCTCGTACTGCGACTCGTCCAGCTGGATTTGAGTCCTGATCATGCCATCATGTTAGCACTATTGTGATGGCATGCGCCCTTGTGGTGGGTGATGTCCCAGGCGCCTTACGTCTGGTGCAGGGTGTCGGCGATCCGGATTTTGATGAACGCCTGCCGCGTGACGCCCAGGCGGCGCGCCTCCTGGTCGATCTCTCGGAGCAGGTCGACGGGGAAATCCACGTTCACCCGCTGCACCTCCCGCCCGGGCCGGCGCGCTTTCGACCAGTCCACGTGGGGCGTCAGGTCGGCACCGGCGTCCGCGAGGACATCGAACGCCTCAGCGGTCATCGTCCTGGAGGTACTTTTCTTCTTCATTGCGCCGCGCGCGCCGGACCGAGATGATGCGGATCGTGTTGTCATGGCGGTAGGTCACCGTTGCAGTCCACAGGGCCAGCGCAATCCGGCCAATCACGAGGAAGCGCTGCTCGTTCATCGGCCGGGCTGGAACTTCCAGGCGGTCCTGGTCCAACCACAAGGCCTGCGCCTCGACGAAATCGATTCCATGCTTGGCCTGGTTCGCGGCCGACTTCACGGGATCGAACTCGAAGTCCATTGTTGTATAAAAACTATACCATTACAATGGGCACTCTGGCCTCGACTTCACCGGCAGCAGGCGCTTCAGTTCTTCGGACCAGTTCTGCACGACGACGAAGTGCGGCGGCGGCCCGGTCCCGGTCCCGCCTTCCTTGATCATCAGGAAGCGCTGACCGTCTGGCGACGCGGAGCCGGTCCGTATCCGAATAGGGGTTGATCTCCACGACGATCTTCTTCACTAAGACGCGTGGTGTCTTGCGGCGGCCGACCGACTTCATCGTGATGAAGCCAGCGGCCACCAGCTTCGCCAGCGTTCTCGTCAGGTTCGGCTGGGCCCGTCCCGTGAGGGCCACCAGTTCGGCCACCGACTGCGGTTTGCGATCGCGAATCAGGACGAGGAGTTGCCGGTTCTCGGGTGTGAGCAGTCGACCGCGCTCCACGTGCGACAGCCTTCATCTCTTCCCGCAACGACCGCAGACTCTGCACCTTCATGCTCTTCATCGATCGGCATCCTTGAATACATACGGTCGGCCCGGGTCCCTCTCGGTGCGGTGCCAGTGATCGGTGGTCCCGGCTCGCGGTTTAGACTGCCCCTTGGGCGAGACATCATGCGCATTGTCGAATCCGACGAGTCGCGTGCCGTTCGGTGCAGGCAATGTGAACGAGTACGACAGGCCGTGCGGACGCTCGGGCGTTGCCTCGCGAAATAGCGTCGATCGATTGCCGGGCCCCGGTCGCGGAGCCCGGCTGAAGGCGGTTAGGGCTTTTCGTAAACGATCGAATTGTTGACGGGCTTGCCGTCAACGCCGGTTCCCGTTTGTGTGGAGGTGCGGGACTTGCCATCCGCCGAGATGGCGACCTTCGTGGTCACCGTCACCTTGCCGCCCTTCTTTGCCGTGACCTCGTAAGGACGGCAACGACGGCGAGTGTGCGTGCCTGCATGTGAGAACCTCATGGGAGATGGTTGACGCGAGGGACGGTGTCTACCTCCGGCGGCGCTGCCGGGCGTTGGGCGGCGCCCTCGTGGTAATATGCGCGTATTACCATGGCAACGATTACCGTCAAGCTCGACAACAAACGCGCCGCCCAACTGGCCCGGTGGGCACGCGTGACCAAGGTCTCCAAATCCGACGTGGTTCGGGCGTTGATCGATCGGGCCGGCCCGGTCGTGAGCGGTGACGACTTGATCGAGTGGGTCAGGGCCGCCAACGGCAAAGGCCTTGGCCTGGCGCAAACGACGCCGTGAGCCGCCCGGCCCTGCTCGATTCCTCGTTCCTGATTGCGCTCGAGCGCGAAACGTCCAGGGGCGAACAGGGTCCCGCGCGACGCTTCCTGCCGTCCCTGCGAGGCCGGCCACTGGTGGTGTCTGTGGTTACGGTTGCAGAAGTTCTGGAAGGAGCGGCCGACGAGGGCGCCGCCCTGGCCGCACTGCAGCGCTTCTCGATTCAGGGCTTGCAGATGATGCAGGCACGGCGGTGTGCCCTTTTGCAGCGCCGCGCCGCGCACCGATTGGGCGAGAACGATGCCTGGCTCGTGGCCACTGCCGAATCGCTCGATGCCGACCTCGTCGGTGCCGACAGCGCCGCGTTCGGACGCCTGGGCGACCGTTACCTGCGCTTTCGCTGACGCCACGCCGATCGCCGCGCCCCCGTATAATCTCGGCTCATGGCTCGACTGCTCGCGGCACTCATCACAGTCCTGCTTTGGTCAACGGTGGCTGAAGCCGGCGTCACGCGGCTCCAGATCGACCGCCGCGAGACCGTGCTCAACGGCAAGCCGTTCGGCGCGGCCGGTCCCTACGAGACGCTGATCGGCAAGGTCCACTTCGCGCTCGACCCGTCCCTCCCCCAGAACCAAGGTATCGTCGATTTGACGCTGGCGCCGTATGCGGACCCTGACTTTGTCGGCCGCGCCGAGATGAACACGCTGGTCTATACGCCCGTCATCCGGGCGCTGTTTCGCGCGCTGGATCGGTGGGTGGCAGAGAGCGTGGAGCCACCGGCGAGTCGCCATCCTCTACTCGCGGACGGCACCCTGACCTCAGTTGCCGCGTCGGGCTGGCCCACCATCCCGGGTTACGCGCGACCGACGTCGCCGATGACAACGTATCGATTGGACTTTGGACCCGAGTGGTCAAACGGCATCGTCACCATTGAGCCGCCGAAGATCGGCAAGGCGTTCGTGGGCCTGGTACCAGCCGTGGACGAGGCGGGCAACGATCGCGCCGGCATCCGATTACCCGAGATCGCGGTACCGCTGGCCACGCACACTGGCTGGAATTACCGGAGGCCGACGATTGGCGCGCCCGATCGACTCGCCAGCGAGATTGGATCGTATCTGCCACTTCCCCGCACGCGATTCGACCGCGATCGAACCAAGGATGGGCGTACCTCGATCGCCGAACGCTACGCCGGCATGGACAGCTATCTCGGACGCATCGCCCTCGCCGCGGTGGCGCTGGTCGATGACGGGTTCTTGTTGGCTGAGGACGTTCCCGCCGTCATTCAACGAGCGCGCACCCACTATGCCTGGGCCGCGCAGGCCCGTTAGTACGGACCGAGCAGCCCACGCCTGAGTATCTTTGCGACCATCGGGAAGTAGGCGCCCCATTCGCGGAGCGGCCCCGGAGGTAGCGTGAGGTGGAACCAGGGGTCTGGCACAGCGAACAGGAAGAGGGCCGCCGCCGACAGCCCGGCAATGAGAACGACGCCCCAAGTGACCACACGCGCTGCTGGCCGCGGGTCAGCGAACACGGGCAGCAAGAGGGTCAACATCGCCGGCGCCAGATACGTCGCGTGCCGGAAGCCGACCGCCTCGCCGCCGAAGTTATTGGTGGTCACCAGCGACACGGCGAGGCTGCTGAGCGTCCCACCAAGGAGCACCAGGTGCGGCCCTCTGGCGCGTCCCCACCATCGCCATCCCACAACGCCGCTGATCAGCCCGAGCAGCAGCACGGGCGCAAAGGTGAAGTAGCCTTTGCCGGCGAACAGCGACCGCCAGGCGTAGGTGCCCGCCTCTGTCATCGAGGTGAATTTGAGGGTTCCCGACAGCTCCGACTCGGAGAGACGAACACCGGGGTAGTGGAAGAGTTCGTGGTGAAAGCCTCCGGGGATGACATCTCCCGTGATCGGAATGTTGATCGCCGCGTGAGCGAGCAACGGCAGTAGCAACGCGAGGCCAAACGCGCGCCACGCCGCTGCGGGCAGGTCGCGCCGCCACCAGAGATACCCGGTGGCCAGCGGCACAAATGACGCCACGGGGAGGAGTTCAATCGCCGTGAGCAGGCCGAGCGTCAGGCCCAGCCACCCACAGCGGCGCGGGGACGGTCCGCGCCACTCCACGGCCAGCAGCAGGTAGGCCATCACGACAAGGAGGAAGCCGGCGATGCCGTGGTTGTTGTTCACCAAGCCGTATGGCAGCAGCCAGGTGCCGAACACGAGGGCACAAGCGACACCGTGTCGCTGGGCGAAGGGTACGGCAGCCAGCGCCAGCAACTCGCTGAAGACCGCGGCCGTGAGGACCAGCGCCAGGGTGTTGGTCAGCCACACCAACAGGAAGACGGCGAGCTCGCGAGTGCGATTCCCGAATTGCAGGAAGATCAGGCGCTCGGCAAAATAGATCGGTGCCTCAAGCGTGGCCAGCAAAGGCGCCTGGTGTGAGTAGAAATGGCCATCGACGAATATCTTGTCGATCGAGTCGCTGAAACTCGACTCCTCCAAATGGTACGAGCCGTGTTCGACAATCGCCTGAATGGTGCCGAGGCGGGAGTACTCGTGGTCGCTGTCCGGCGTCGGCTTGGTGAGCAACGCCAGCACCAGCCACACCGCGGCCCACCATCTCAGTCGCGGTCGATCGACGTTCATGGCGCACATCAATGGCGGCGGGAACCGCTGGACCACGTCGCGGATTGCGACAGGGACGAGAACAAGAGCGGATTATACCCCCGCCTCGGACCACTGCAGGTTGCGGCAATATACGACGGACATGACCACGGCACTTGCTTTCACCCAGGAACTGTCTGACGCCGACCTGGATTGGCTGTTCGCCGCCGGTGAAGAGCGCTCAGTTGGCGCCGAGCATGTGCTCGTGGAAGAGGGCGTCGACCCAGACTCGCTGTTCATCGTGCTGGACGGCCTGTTCAGTGTGCGATATCGAGCGATCGGCGAGCAGGCGGTGGCGCGGCTTGGCCCGGGTCAACTGGTCGGGGACATGTCCTTTCTCGAACGCTCTCCGGCCGCCGCCAGCGTGGTCAGCGACGAGCCATCGCGGGTCTTGTGCCTCGCGCGCGCTCGCCTGGCCGAGCGGCTCGCGGAGAATCTGTCATTTGCCGCACGCTGCTACCGTGCGCTCGCAGTGACGAATGCCGCCCGCCTGCGGCTGACCGTGGGCGCCCTGGGCTTGCGCCTGCAGCCGGAACCGGGGGCGCCGGATCCGCTGGCCGCCGTCCGATCGGTGCTCGACTCGCGCCTCGCCGATTTCAAGGAGCTGATGGTCGAGACCGACCGCGACGCCCTGGCCAACACGGGTGTCGTGCCGGAAGCGAGAGCTACTGAGGTCGGGCAGGCGTTCGATCGGCTCGCGTTGGAGCTGAACGGGATTCTCGGCAGCGATTCGCCCCTGCCTGCTACCGCTCTCGAGCAGCTCGGTCGAGTCGCCAGACGGGAGCTGTTGCCGTTCCTGTTGCTCACGCGAAACGGCGAGCGGGTGTACGCCAAGCCGCGAGGGTATGCGGGGGATTTTCTGACGATCGAATGGCTGTATGACAACCAGGCGGCCGGCACCGGGCGCATCGGTCCGCTACTGGATGCCTGCTTGCTTGCCAGCCGGCAGCACAGGCCGTTCGCAATCGCCGACCCATGTTGCGCGAGGACATTCTCCGCGCGGTGAACGGTGCAGGCGCCGCTCCGGCACGCGTCTGCAGCCTGGCCTGTGGACCTGCCCGCGAAGTGCTGGATGTGTACGCCGGCCTTCAGGATCCGAGCCGGCTCCGCGCGACGCTGGTCGACATCGACCCGCAGGCGATCGGGCACGTGCGCAACAACGCCGGAGCTGCGGGATTTCTGGATCACATGACACTGGTTCAGGGCAATCTCCTGTACCTGGCCGCCGGTCGGCAGCCGCTCGACGTGCCGCCGCAAGACCTGGTCTACAGCATCGGCCTGATCGACTACTTCGGCGACACCCACCTCATTGCGCTGATGAACTTCATGCATCGCCTGCTGGCGCCGGGTGGACAGGCCATCCTTGGCAACTTCCACCCCAGTAACCCCAGTCGCGGCCTGATGGATTCGATACTTGACTGGCAGCTGATCCACCGAACCGCAGACGACATGCATCGCCTGTTCGCGGCATCGGCATTCGGCCAGCCGTGTTCGCGCATTCGATTCGAAGCGGCCGGCGTCAATCTGTTCGCCTCGTGCCACAAGGGCGTGTCGGGACAATTAATCGATGGTCCAGAGCGTGAGTGAGGACACATCTTTCACAAACAGGCGATTCCCTGAAATCGACGGCGCTGCCCAGGTCGCCGTCTCAGACACCTGGTAACGACGCAGCGGCGCGAATGCCCTGGGGTTGCTCCCGTCCGCCACGATCAGCTCGCCATCGTCTTTGAGCGCGAAGAGCCAGTTGCCTGCGCGCGCAATCGCGGCATTCTCAGCGGTCCGCGGCTCGCCCTTCCACAGCAGTTCGCCAGTCCTGGCATCCAGATACATGAACAGGCCGCCACTCTTCCCCGACAACGCGAAGTAGGCGTCGCCCACAATCACGGCGTTGCTGAAGCGGGAGTACTGGTCGTCGTTCTTCCACGCGTTGTCGGTGCCCCACTTGCCGTCACGCTTGTTGATGCGGATGGCGGTGATGCCGCTTTCAAACGCGGTGACGATGATGGTGTCGCGATAGACCAGCGGCGTGATGGCCTGCACGTCGCGCGCCGAGTGGAACGGCCGACTCCACAGCAACTCGCCGGTGGCGGCCGAGACACCAACCAGCATGTTCTCCGTGAACGTGATGACCTGCCGGGTGCCGCCGAACTCGGCCACGATCGGCGATCCATAGGCGGGCCCGTCGCCAGTCCATTCCCAGTTGACGCTGCCGGTCGCGGGATTGAATGACGTCAATGCGCCCTTGCCGTAGCCGCCGACGTGGACGATCAATTGGCCGTTGTCGAAGAGGGGTGACTGTGAAGTCGTATAGGTCGGCGCCATGGGCGGCGCGGGCTTCTGCCACAGCCGCTGGCCTGATTCGGCATCGAACGCCGACAGGATGCCGCTGATGCCCAGCGTGAAAATGCGGCCCTCGACGAAGAGCGGTGTCGATTTCGGCCCCTGCCCGTGATCGATGGCCAGCCGGTTCGGCGTGTACGGCGCCGGATATCGCGTGGCCCACTGTTCTCGACCGGTGCCGGCGTCGAACGCGGCCAGCACTTCGTCATCGCCGCGGCGGCTGAACATGTACACACGCGTGCCGACAATCAGCGGCGTGGCATGACCGGTGCCCACTTTAACCTGCCAGCGGCGCGTCAGTTGCTCCGGCCACTTCGCGGGCGCAACAAAGTGCGGCACCACGCCATCACGTCCGGGTCCGCGCCACTGCGTCCAATCTCCA
>JBCKZH010000079.1:0-17007 GCA_038919385.1 Vicinamibacterales bacterium
CCAGGCTCAAAGCGCCGGCCAATGAAACCTGATGGTTGTAATGACTGGCGAAGGTGGTTTTGATTTCAGCTTGCCGAAGTGCATCAGCTCTCGCGCCGTTCTGCGGCACGCTGCTCGACTGTGCGCGCGGTGTGATTGCCACCTGGCCACGTGTTTCCCGACGGCCCGAAGCCGACAGGCCAGCGGCACTGAGTGAACTCTGAGTCGCTGAAGACTGACGCTGATCAGCTCGGATCGCTGGCAGATCCTGCGACCGAACTCCCGTAGATTCGGGTCTGACTTGTCCGCCGAAGCGCCTCGGCGCGAAGGTGGAAGACCCGCCGCCACGACTCTGCCGCTACGAATCTTATCGCAGCGGCGGCGTGCTGTCGGGCGCGCGCCGATGATGGGTCGCCTGTTCGTAGGCGTACGCCAGCTTGATCAACACCGGCTCCGACCACGCCCGGCCGAAGAACGTAATGCCGGCGGGCAGCCGTCCGCCGCGCGTGTAACCCATGGGCACCTGGATCGCCGGGAACCCGGTCGTCGGCGCGAAGAACTGGCTGTTGTCGCCACCAGGCGTATTGAGATCGCCAATCAGCCGAGGCGGGTTGCTCCACGTCGGATACACCCACGCATCCAGCTTCTGCGCGTCCATCGTCTTCGTGACGGCGTCACGCACCTGCTGCCGATACTGTGCGTCGGCTTTGCACTCGGGAGTATCGGGCCCGTTCTCTGGGCCTTGCTCGCCCTGTTCAAGCTGACGACGGACGGTGGGATGGAACTTGCCGGACGTCACGATCTCCGCCAGGTTCTTCACCGGCACGCGATCGCCGTGTCCGGCGAGGTAGCGATTGATGTCGTACTTGAACCCGCCGCACGGTCCCGTGCCTTGTGGACGCTTGATTTGATCGAGGCCGTCAACCACGCCCGGATCGACGATCGTCGCGCCCTGCGAGCGCAAGTCGTCCACCGCCCGCATGAACACCTGCACGATCTCGGGGTCGGTGGAGTCGCGTTCATAGGCAAAACGCAGGACGCCGATGCGCGCGCCCTTCAGCCCGTCGCGAACGAGGGCCGCCGAATAGTTCTGCGGCAGGTGCGCCGCCGCCGATGCCGTCACGGGATCCGCCGCATCGCTGCCGACCACGACCTGGAATACCTTCACCGCGTCCTCAACCGTGCGTGCCATCGGCCCGGCGACGTCCGCCAGCAGGTTGAGGGGCATCACGCCACCCCGGCTCGTCAGGCCCATCGTCGAGCGAATGCCCACCAGCGCCTGGTGTGATGAGGGGCCGCGAATGGAGTTGCCGGTATCGCTGCCGAGCCCGACCGCGCCGAAGCTGGCGGCCACCGACGCCGCGGTGCCGCCGCTGGATCCGGCCGTGACGCGATCGAGAGCGTACGGATTCTTGGTGTAGCCGGGCAGGATCGAGCTGAGCGTCTCGTTCGGCGTAAATGCCCACTCCGCCATGTTCGACTTGGCGATCACGATCGCGCCAGCCGCCTTGATCCGCGCCACCTGGAACGCGTCCTTGTTCGAGACGAAGCCGGCCAGCGCGAGCGAGCCATTGGCACTTTGCAAGCCGATCGTCTCGAAGTTGTCCTTCACGATCGTTGGCACGCAGTGCAGCGGTCCGGTGAGGCCGCCTTGAGCGAAGCGCAGATCCAGGTCGTCGGCCTGCTTCAGCGCTTCGGGATTGGTGAGAACGATGGCGTTGATGGCGGGGCCGTTCTTGTCGAACATGTCGATGCGCCGCAAATACTGCTCGACCAGCCCGCGGCACGTCAGGCGCTTCGCCAGCATCGCGGCATGAATCTGCGCGATGGTCGCCTCGTGCACGTCGAACGCCGATGGGGTCTGGGCCGACGCAGACGCTGACAGAACGGCAAGAAGGACGATGATGAGACTGGTCACGTGCGGAATGATAACGCCCAACGCCGATAAATCAGCGCCGCAGATGACACAGATTACGCAGATACGTCAAGACCGGCGGCGCGGCGAAGCCGCGCTGTCGAGCAGGAACACCAGAGGCGAGCAAGCTCGGGCCGAGTGTCGCTTGTTCGCCTCTGGTGTTCCTGCTCGACAACGTGGGCCGCTATGCGGCCCCGCCGGTCTAACGCGGCTTCGTGAGGACGAACCGTTTGTAATCCAGCCGGGCTGACCCGAAGTTGAGCAACAGACCGCACTGATGCCCGGTTGCGGCCAGGTAGCTCAGCACCTGCGCCTGCTCCGCGGGACCGGTGCCGAAGCGAGCTTTGAGCTCGACGACCACCGAGTCGAAGCAGATGAAGTCCATGCGGTAGTGCCCGCGTAACGGGTGCGTCGCGATAGAAAACCTCGGGGAATCCTGAGCCAAGGACGCGATGGACCTCCATGGCCGCACCGATAATTGCGAACGTCCGGCTATCCGTAGGCGCGACGGGAATAGTAGTTGTCATGTCGGAAACGGACGCAATGGGTGTGCCCGCGACGACCGAGCCGGAAACATTCGTGTTCTTGTGCGCGAGCGACCAACGGTCCCGGTTTGGTGGCAGAAACTGCCCGCTGAATCGGCCGCCCATATCGCGAAAACCGATCGCTGAATCAGTGTTATCTGTGTCATCTGCGGCTCTGACATGTCTTAGGATCGGCGTCATGCTGACTCGCGCCGTTGTGATCCTGCTAGCTGTGTCTGTCTGCGTGGTAGCGCAGGCGCCTCACCAACCCGTGTTTGAGGCGATGCAGCCGGAGCTTCTTGGCGCGCCATCTGCGTTCACCAACGCCTTCGCCGACTTCGACGGCGACGCCGACCTGGATCTGTTTGTCGGCTTCGACGGCAAGCCCAACCGGCTCTATCGCAACGACAAGGGCGTGTTCATCGACGTGGCCGCCGCTGCTGGTGTCGCCGACGCGCGGCCGACGCGCGCGGTGGCGTGGGGTGATGTTGATGCCGATGGCGACCCGGACTTGATGGTCGGGTTCACGCCAAGTCCCGGCGCATCGGTGTTGAAGCTGTATCGCAATGAGGCCGGCACGTTTGCGGATGTGACGACGGTCAGCGGGCTCGTGGTGGCGACCGGTGCGGTCCGGCAACCGGCGTGGGTCGATGTCGACGCCGACGGCGACCTCGACCTGTTCATCGCCTACCGCGATCGCGCCAACGCGCTTTATCGCAACGATGCCGGCAAGTTCACCGACGTGGCGCCGGCGTGGGGGCTGGCGGATGCGCGCCGCACGGTGGGTGCGGTCTGGTTTGACTACGACGAAGACGGCGACCTCGATCTCGCCGATGCCAACATGGACGGCGACGCGAACGGCCTGTACCGCAACGACGACGGCAAATTCACCGATGTCGCCGAATCGGCCGGTGTGGCCTGGGGTGGCCGAGCGCCCAGGCATGCCGGCAACGGCACGGTGCGCGTGTGCGCGGCGGATGTCGACGCCGATGGCCGGATCGATCTGTTCGCTGCCAACTACGGTCCGCTCGGCTTTTTCAGCAACCGCGGCAAGGGCGTGTTCGAGGACCGCGGCGCGGCGTGGGCCATTGCCATTGATTCGCGCTACGACACGTGCGCATTCGCGGATATCGATCACGATGGCCGGCTCGATCTCTACGTCAACGGCACCGTCACCGGCGGGGCCAGTTGGCAGGACTCGCTGTTTCGCAACACCGGCTCGGCGTTCGCCGACGTGACACCGCCATCGATTCGCCGCCTGCAGGCCGACCACGGCGCGCAATGGGCCGACGTCGATGGCGATGGCGATCTGGACCTCGCGCTCACTGGCGCGCGCACGGACGGTATGCACCTGGTGATGCGTAACCTGCTGCCGGCGGTGGATGCGCAGCGCGGCCTTCACATCCGCGTCGTGGACGACCAGGGCCGCGCCACGCTCGCCGGTGCCGAAGTGCGGGTCTTTACTGCCGGGACCACGCGGTTGGTGGGCGCGCGACTGGTCGACAGCGGCTCAGGTTATGACGCACAGAATGACATGCCGATCCATGTGGGCGTGCCGGCAAGTGTGTCGCGTGTCGACGTGCAAGTCATCATGCCCCGCAACGGCAAGCGCGTGCCAGTGTGGCAACGTCGCATCGCGCCCGGCAAGACCGTCACCATGCGAATCCCTCGATAGGGTGGCTACTGCGCGACCGGCCGGAACCGGCCATAGGTCGCGCTGCCGACGATGCGTTCTCCTGCGCCGAGGTAGGATTCGCGCATCTCGACGGGGACCAGGAATCCCATCAACGGCTCAGACTGGTAGCTGACGGTGATGGTGGCGTTGACGCCGCCACCCGCGAGAACCATTTCGCTGATCAGCACCGCGCCAGTGGCCGGGTTGATCCAGAACCGCCCGCGCACCGGCAGCGCACGGCCCTCCAGCGTGCGAATGATGGTCGGCCGCTTCTTTTCCTGGAACTCGACCGCCCACATCTCGGTCGAGGCGCGAAACACCCCGCTCTCCGCCGCCCCGCTTGCGCCTGCCTCGGGTGTGACCCCGACCCGCGGCTCAAGCCGCGCGCGTGCCTTGCTGGCCCGCTTGAACTCGAAACGCGGCTGGAAGCCGGCATCGAGGAAGAGCAGCGCCAGCAACGGCGTGTTCACGTTCCGCTGAATGCGGCCGATGTTGTAGCGCGCGCTCTCGTTGACGATCGTCGACATCCGGCTCCCAGCGGTGCTCCACGGTTGGCGCAAGAGCTCGGTGATCCGCTCGCCGCGCTCGCGCACCGGGCGGCCGTCGACCTCGAAGACGTCGCGAAACTCGACGTAGTGATCGGCGCCCGCCGGTTTGACCAGCAGCAGATCGGACTTGAGGATGCGGCGCCGCAGCAGGCCGCCGCCGCTCACCAGGTCGGCCAGCGGCGCGACCTCCTGAATGTAGGTTTCCTCCGCCACGATCCCGGCCAACTGCTTGTGGAAATCGGCCAGATACTCGGCGGCGTGCTTGAGCACTTCGGCCATGGTCGGCCCTTGTGCCAGAGGACGCGCGGGCGCGCCGACCAGCGCCACACAAGCGACGACCAACGCAGCCAGGCGACACCCCATGTTTACGACCCGCGCGAATGCTACCATTCATACGCGGCGGCACTGAAGTGCCGCCCTCTGGCACTCACTTCATCCCCATGGCACTGACCGCAACTGTTTACAACCTCGACACGGAACTGGCAGACATCGATCGCAGCGTGTACGAGACGCTGGCGGTGCGCATGGCGCGCCAACCCTCGGAAACCGCGGAGTACATGCTCGCGCGCTACCTCGCGTATTGCCTGGAGTACGCCGAAGGCATCGCGTTCACCGAGGGCGTGGCCGCCGGCGGCGAAGAGCCGGCCGTGGTGGTGCGCGACCTCACCGGCCAACTGACCGCCTGGATCGAGGTCGGCATGCCTGGCGCCGATCGCGTGCATCGCGGCATGAAAAAGGCAGGCCGCGTCGCCGTCTACACGCATCGTGCGGTCAACCAGGTGCTGGCACAACTGAACGGCCAGGGCGTTCACCGGGCCGGCGAGATCCCGGTCTATGAGTTTGGCGCTGGATTTATCGAAGAGGTTGCGGTTACCATCGACCGTCGCGCCAAGGTGTCGGTATCGGTCACCGAACGTCAGCTCTATCTCGACATCGACGGCCGGACGTTTACCACGAGCATCAACGAGCATCACTTCAGCTGACGCCTTATGAGAACTGTCGCTCTCGCTGCCCTGATCGGCCTGCTGGCCATCACCGGACCCTCGGCGCAACCCGCCGCGCAGCAAGCGGCTGGCGTTCGCACCGGCGTCAAGCTGGTGGTGATGATCTCCGTCGACCAGATGCGGGGCGACTACATCGATCGCTTCCAGCATCAATGGTCGAAGGGCCTCAAGCGGCTGGTCACCGAGGGCGCCTGGTTCCGCCAGGCCGACTACCCGTACTACAACACCGTGACGTGCTCCGGCCACGCCAGCATGAGTACTGGCACCGTACCGGCCGTGCACGGCATGGTGCTCAACGAGTGGTGGGAGCGCGACAACAGCCGGCTGGTCAGCTGCACCGATGATGACGATCAGCAGTTGATCACCTACGGAATACCGGTGAAGGGCGTCGGCCACAGCGCCAGGCATTTGATGTCGACGACGCTGGCCGATGAGATGCGGCTGCAGGGTTCGCCGACGCCACGCGTGGTCAGCATTTCGTTGAAGGCGCGCTCGGCCATCACCCTGGGTGGTCACCGGCCCGACGCCGTAATCTGGCTGGACGAGGTCAATGGGGAGTGGGTCACATCCACCGCGTTTGCGAAGGCGCCGGTGCAGTACTTCGCCGACTACGTCGCCAAGCATCCGCTGCGCAACGAGATGGGCCGGCCGTGGGACCGGTCGATGCCGAAGGATCGCTACCTCTACGACGGCTCACCGCAGGGCCGTCAGAAGACCGCACTCATCACCAAAGACTTCCCCCACATCGTCAAGGGCGACGGCTCGGAGGTGGGCGGCGCGTTCACCGACGCCTGGGAGTCCAGTCCCTATTCGGATGCCTACCTGGCCGGCTTGGCTGGCGCGGCGCTCGATGGACTGAAGCTGGGTCGCGCGGCCGGCACCGACTTTCTCGGCCTCAGCTTCTCGGCGCTCGACAAGGTCGGCCACGACTTCGGTCCCGACTCGCACGAGGTGCAGGACACGCTGATCCATCTCGATCGCGAACTTGGCGTACTGCTCGACAAGCTGGACCGGGATGTGGGCCGTGCCAATTACGTGGTGGGGCTGACCTCCGACCACGGCGTGGCGCCGGTGCCGGAGCGCGTCAAGGCACAGGGCCTCGATGCGGGCCGCATCAACACCGCGACCGTGGGCCGCCAGATCGACGAAGTCCTGGTGCGCGAGCTTGGGCCCGGCGCGTATCGCACCCGCGTGATCTACAACGACATCTACTTCAACGATGGCGTCTATCTGAAGCTGACGCAGAACCCCAAGGCGATGGCGGCCGTGCTCGACGCGGTCCGCAAGACGCAGGGCGTCTGGCGCGTGTACAAGAAAGATGAGCTGTCGACGTCCGATCCGTTCACGCGGGCGTCAGCGTTCAGCCACTACGAAGGGCGGAGCGGCGACCTCAAGATGCTCGGCCGCAGCTATTGGATCACCTCGTCCAGCACGAGCACGCACGGCACCGGGTACAGCTATGACACACGGGTGCCGATGATTCTGTTCGGCGCCGGGATCAAGAAGGGTGAGTACCTCCAGCCGTCCGCGCCGATTGACCTGGCGCCGACGCTGGCGTTCCTGACGGGCATCACCCTGCCAGACGCGATGGGCCGTGTGCTCACCGAGGCCTTGGCGTCGCGGCCATAAAACTATTGACCGCAGCGAGAGTCGGCACGCTGCTCAATGCCCCGGCCATGGTGCAACTGAGTGCGGCCGCGGCGTTGGCGAAGCGCAGGATGTCGCGTGGCGAGTCGCCGTTCAGTAGGGCGTAGATGAAGCCGGCGCGGAAGACGTCGCCGGCGCCGGTCGTATCCACCGCCGCCACCGCAAGACCTGGCTCGAAGATCAGCTCGTCACCACTCAGCATCATCGACCCGCGCGGGCCCAGCGTTACGCACAGCGTGCCGGTGTGGGTCTTGCGCACCTTGTAGAGGGCGCGTTCGGGGTCGGCCTCGCCGGTAATCGCGGGCAATACGTGCTCGGCAAAGATCGGAATGCTGACTGCGGCCACCAGTTCATCGGTGCGGCTGGTGACGCGGTCGAGGTCGCTGGTCGCGGGCACGCCAGCCTCACGTGCCAGAGTTGCAGCGCGAATGGCCGCCTCTTCATCGACATCATCGACATGCACCAGGCGCGCCGCGGCGATCAACGCGGCCGGAACCTCGCCGGGCTGCAGCATCAGCCGTTGGTCGCGATCCCATAACACCATTCGTTCGCCGGTGCGCTCGTCAACGGTGATGACGGCAAACTGGTTGCTCGCCTCGCGCGTCACAAGATGAGAGAGGTCGATGCCGCGGCCCGCCAGTTCGTGCTGAATGCGTCGGCCGTTGTCGTCGGTGCCGATGGCGCCAACGTAGGCCGTGCGGAGCCCGAGCGCGGCGCACGCCGAAAGGGCAGTGGCCATTTGCCCGCCGCACGAGACGGCGTGGCTGGTGATCCGCAGTTTGGCTGTCGGGCTGTCGGCGCGTGGCAAGTCGGGCAGGCGGTAGACGTAGTCGACCGAGTTGGCGCCCACCCCGACCACGTCCCACCTCCGCTCGTGCTTCGGTGGGCAAGCCCAAGTCTTTCCGTCGGACATTGGCTGCCAGTATAGGATGCAGGTATGGGGCCTGGCACGGTTACGTCAAAAGCGTCTCAGTTTCTGCCACGTGTGCAAGAACTGCGTCGTCTTGGAGGTAACCGTGCCAGGCCCTGGCTTGCGATCATCGCGTGTCTGATCGGTGGCGGGGTGCAAGGCCAGGAATCAAGGCCCGCGGTCGAGCCACCGGCTCAACAGCCGATCTTTCGCGCCGGCATCGACCTGGTCCGGGTGGATGTCACCGCCACGATCCGCGGTGACGAACCGGTAGCCGACCTGCAGCTCTCTGATTTCGAGCTCACCGAAGACGATCTGCCGCAGGTCGTCGAGACCATGAAGTTCGTCCGCGTCGACGGCACGCGGACGTCGGACCTGAACGAGCCGCTCGCGATCCGCTCCCGTGAGCACGCCATTCAGGAAGCCGGACGTGACGATGTGCGGTTGTTCGGTATTTTTCTGGACGATTACCACATCGACAAGCGGCCCGAGATCACGCTGCCGCTGCGCGCGGCGGTGAGCAGCTTCATCAACCAGTTGGGTCCCAACGATCTTGCCGTGATCATGGAGCCGCTCGAGAGCCTGCGCGATCTGAAGTACACGCGGTCGAAACCCGACCTGCTCGCGCGCGTCCGCACCTTCGAAGGCCGCCGCGGCGAGATCTTCCCGCTGAAGAGCGTCGCCGAAGAAGCGCAGATGTCGCAGCGCAACTGGATGGAGCTGCGGGCCGGCGTCACCCTGTCGGCGCTGGGCGCGCTCGCCACGCAGTTGGGCGGTCTCCGTGAGGGGCGCAAGTCGATCCTGTTCTTCAGCCAGGGCCCGCCGGTCCGCCTCGGCGGCCCGAACGATCTCCGGATGAAAGAGGCGATGGAGGCGGCCAACCGCGGCAACGTCACCATCCACGTGATCGATCCGCGCCCGCTCGGCGCCGTCGGCTTTGGCGGCGACGACATCCTGCGCCGCATTGCCTACGACACCGGCGGCCGCGCCATTGTCAGCACCAACGATCCCGGGCGCCACCTGCAATCGGTGATGGCCGACGCCAGTGCCTACTACCTGATCGGCTACACGCCGACGCGGCGGACCAACGACGGCAAGTTCCATGAGATCAAGGTCCGCGTGAAACGCCGCGGCGTGAAGGTGACGGCGCGTCGCGGCTACTGGGCAGCCAGCGAGAAGGAGCTGACCGCGGCGGCCGAAGCGGCCGCGACGCCGGTGAACCTGGCGCTGACCGGGGCATTGGCGGCGATCGCCGATTCCACGTCGACGAGGGCCGTGACCGTGTGGACGGGCATTGCCAAGGGCGACGGCGATCTCACACGGCTCACGTTCACGTGGGAGGCGACGCCGGGTGCCGTGGCTGCCGTCAAGCCGGCCCGTCTCGAGATTCAGCCGGTGGATGATGCCGGCAAGGAGTCGATGCCGGGGCAAGTGATTGGCGGTGCGCCGGGTGAGTTGCCCCTGATGGCGCATTTCCAGTGGCCGGCGGGACGCCAGCGCCTGCGCTTCACGTCATTGACCTCGGCGGGAGAGACGATCGACCGCTGGGTGCAGACGCAAGTGGTGCCGGACCTCTCCAAGAGCGCGATCGTGCTGGCGACGCCGCGCTTTCTCCGCGCGCGCAACATGATCGAGTTGCGGGCGATCGAGGCCAACCCGTCGCCCTCGCCGACGGCATTGACCCGGTTCAGCGCGACCGAGCGCGTGCTGGTGGAGATTACATGTGCCGGTCCAGACGGAGCCAATCCCGCGATCAAGGTCGATCTCTTGAACGCCAAAGGCGATGTCCTGCGGGCGCTGGACGCGCCGCCGCTGGTGAACGGCCGGCTGCGGATGCCGCTGCCGGTGTCGAGCCTGGCCAATAGCACCTACATCCTGCGGTTCACGGCCACGGCCGGCGAGCACTCCACCGAGCAGTGGGTGGCGTTTCGGGTGGCGAGGTAGTCGACGACAACGTTGGCCACGGAGAACACAGAGAACACAGAGTCTCCCATGTGTTGGAAAGACCTTCAGCCTCCCGCCTCTGTGACCGACTCTTTCTTCGCCTTGTCAGATTGACCCCGCTGGTGATCATCGTCATTGCGGTTCGAGCGGAAGGGCTTCGAGGGATGCGATCGTGCACGACCTTGTGACGCATCCCGACGAAGGTCAGCCCAGCGGATCTCCGGGTGGCCGTCGTATGACTCGCGCGACAGCCCCTGCGACTTGGCGACAGCCTTCCTGGCCATGTCGAGCATGTGCGAGACGTAAACCAAATCACGCGGCGACATAGATCGGCCCGGCACCGTTCAACACCTGCTGCCGGATTCTGGAATTCAGAAACTTCGGGGTGACCAAATCAACCCGTCGGCCCTGCAACAGCCTCGAAAGCTCACGCTCAATGACGACGAAGTCCAGCCCGGGCACGTGGCCAGTCTCGAACTCCACCAACATGTCGACGAACCACGCCGGCAAAGACGTGGCCTGACCGTTGAGAATCGCCGGACTGGTTGCCGTGGTCCGCACCTCAAGATGGACCCCAGACGAAATCCTCGAGCAATTGGCGAACGATCGTCAAGGTGGGTTTCCAGTCGCCCAGCATAGCCTCCTGCAGGCGATCTCGCAGTCAGCGCCACCAGCGTCAGACGACCGGGACAACGCGGGCAGGCCAGGACGTCAAACCCGAAGCTGCGCTGCATCAGGTCCGCCCATCCGCGATTACGTGGCCGCCCGCGGCCACCTCGCGATTCTGGATTCATCATGATCGCCAGCCCCGACGTCCCCCGCGGGTCGTCCGCCGCGCACCACGGTGCCGCTTCGGGAGTCGTCTGTGGATGACCGCGTCGTGAGGGTCTTTCGCCCGATCAACACCGCGTGGCGCTTCCCGTTACGCCCGGCCACGAGCCGTGTCCACCCGCGGATGCCGTGTTTGCCCACCGGCCTCCACCCTTCGGCCGCGCGCGTCGATCACCACCCACCATGCCATCCCCATAGCCGAGCATCCGGGCAGCGGTTTCGTCCAACACGTCTTTAGGTCCAAGAATATTTTCTCCAAGCAAATGCTGCAAGTTGATCTCAATTGCGACATGGGCGAGGGCTGCCCGAATGACGCCGAGCTGATGAACTATGTTTCGTCGGTCAACATCGCCTGCGGTGTTCACGCCGGCGACCCCGACACGATGCTTCGAACGGTCGAAACCGCCACCGAAAGAGGTATGGCGATCGGCGTGCATCCCAGCTTCCCCGATCGGGAGAATTGTGGCCGGACGCCGATGTCGTTATCGGCTGTCGAGATATTCGACATCGTTGAAATACAGGGTAGAGGGCGCTCATCGAAGTGTGTGAAATATCCGGCGGCAAGCTGAGTCACGTCACACCTCACGGGGAGCTTTACAATCAAGCCGCACGTGACCCCGAGCTCGCCGCCGCCATTGCGTCGGCGGTCAGTTCGATCGACCGAAACCTAACTTCTCTTTGGGCTTTCGGGTAGCTGCTCGATCACGGAGGCGGAAGACGCCGGGTTGCGGGCCGCCTCAGAGACATTTGCCGACCGGACTTATCAAAGCGACGGCAGCTTGACGCCGCGAACCGAACCAAACGCGCCGATCACCGACGAGGCAGCCGCGGCGGAACAAGCTCTCCGCATGGTGGCCGGCGGCACCGTGATCTCAATTGACGGGCAGATCACCAAGGTCAAAGCTGATACCATCTGCATTCACGGCGACGGCTTACACGCCGTCCAATTCGCCATCGCGATCAGACAGCGGCTTCTGGAAAATGGAGTGGCGATACGCCCGATAAATGACTGACGAAACAAAACCCAAAACACCAAGATCCGTGATACTCGGCGCCGCTTTTCTGATGGCGACATCGGCAGTCGGGCCGGGTTTTCTCATGCAGACGACCGTTTTCACCAAGCAGCTGCTCGCCAGCTTTGGCTTTGTGATCCTGTTGTCGGTGGTGCTCGATATCTTCGCCCAGCTAAACATCTGGCGGGTTCTCACCGTCACCGGTAAACGCGGTCAGGATCTGGCGAACGCCGCGATTCCGGGTAGCGGATACTTGCTGGCGGGACTGATCGCGTTTGGCGGACTGGTGTTCAATGTCGGCAACATCGCCGGCACCGGTCTCGGGCTCAACGCCATTTTCGACATTCCGGTAGAGTACGGCGCGGTGATCAGTGCGGCGATCGCCATCGGAATTTTCCTGTTCAAAGAGGCAGGCGTCGCGATGGACGTGTTCGTAAAAGTCCTCGGCGTGGTCATGCTGGGCCTCATCGGTTATGTTGTGTTCGCCTCGCACCCGCCGCTGGTTGAGGCCGCGTATCGTACCGTCTGGCCCGAACAGATAGACGCCCGCGCCGTCGTGACTCTCGTCGGCGGTACGGTCGGCGGCTATATCACGTTCGCCGGTGCTCACCGCCTGATCGATGCCGGCGTGGTCGGACGCGCAAGCATTGGCGAGGTAACGCGAGGAGCTTTCACCGGCATTATACTGACGGCGATCATTCGCTTTTGCCTGTTTCTGGCGGCATTCGGCGTGATCTCGATGGGCTTCATCATCGATGATAAAAACCCGCCCGCGTCGGTCTTTCAACACGCCGCCGGCGATGTCGGGCTGAGGCTCTTCGGCGTGGTGATGTGGGCCGCCGCGATCACCTCGGTCGTCGGTGCGGCCTTTACGTCGGTTTCCTTCCTCAAGACATTTCACAAACGGATCGAACAAAGCAGCAATCACGTCGTCATCGGTTTCGTGATCCTATCGGCAATGATCTTTTTCGGCGTCGGACAGCCGGTCAAGCTGCTCATTTGGGCGGGCACGATCAACGGTTTTATACTTCCGGTCGGGCTTTCGCTTGTGTTGCTCGCCTCGCGACGGCACGATCTTACCGGCGATTACAGACACCCGCTCTGGATGCAGTTGTCGGGCTGGGCAGTCGTGCTGATCGTGTTGGGCTTCAGCATTTCGACGATAATCACGATGTTGAAATAATTATAGTCCCTTGCGAGTTGAACGCGCCGATCGTAACAAATTCCTCCGGATCACGGCTACCGCCACGGCCGGCGAGCACTCCACCGAGCAGTGGGTGGCGTTTCGGGTGGCGAGGTAGCGGCCCCGGCCCGAGCCGCTTCGTGAATCGTTCGCCGTCCGTCGTCACGTCCCCGCGCGACGCTTCCGCCGGGGGGCGAGGCCTGCTACGCTACGTGCGGCGCTGACGGTCGAGACGGCCTTCGTGGTCGTGACGCGGCATCGCCACATGGAGGACACTGGCATGACGACAACGATTCGACTGGCACTCGGTGCGGCCGCGATGGTGCTCGCGACGATTCCTTACCTCGCGTTCGCCCAACCCCCGCAGGCTCCGGCGCAACCGCAGGCCCCACCGCAGCCCATGGGCTTCTTCACTAGCAGCGTGGGATTGGGTGACGGCGCCAACCTGGGGGGGCTGGCCGGCGCCGACAAGCACTGCCAGGCCCTCGCCGCCGCGGCGGGAGCGGGGACTCGGACGTGGCGCGCGTATCTCAGTGTGGCGGCCGCTGCCGGGCAGCCGCCCGTGAATGCGCGCGACCGGATCGGCAGTGGACCCTGGTACAACGCCAAGGGTGTCCTGATGGCCTGGAATGTGGCCGAGCTGCACGGCGACCTCGAGCGCGATCGGAACAACGTCCGCAAGCCCACGGCGCTCAATGAGAAAGGCCAGGAAGTGAACGGCGTGGGCAACCAGCCGAACCAGCACGACATTCTGACCGGTTCGGATTCACACGGCCGGGCCATGCTCGGCGCGGCCAACACGACGACCTGCAACAACTGGACGTCGAACACCGAGGGACGCGCCATGCTGGGGCATCACGACCGGCTCGGCGGAGCGAACGCGTCGTGGAACGCCGTGCACCTGAGCAGCGGCTGCAGCCAGGCCAATCTGGTCGCCACCGGCGGCGCCGGTCTGCTGTACTGCTTCGCGGTCAACTGACGATCCCGCTCAACCCCGTGCCGCCGTGGCACAGCAACATGAGGGCGCCCCATCCCGGGGCGCCCTCACAAGCTCAGAAATTGAACTGCGCGCCGAACCGAAGATAGCGGCTGGTCTGGATGGCCTGGGGGTTCATCCACACCCGTGTCGCCTGGTTGGCGCCGAACGCCTCGCTCAGCACCGTCACCGTGCCGGCGTTCAGGACGTTGTAGATGTCGACCATCGCCTGCACTCGGTAGCGGCCGCCGAAGCGGAAGGTCCGTGCCACGCGCATGTCGAGGTTGTTGATGTAGTCCCGGAACATGCTGTTGCGTTCGACCAGGTTGATGTTGATCAGGGTCGCGCCCGTGGTGCTGCCAATGATGGGACGGCCGGCCACGGCGGCCGTGACCGGAAGGGTAGCCTGAATGTCGGCGCCCGGTCGGGCGGTGAAACTGCCGCTCACCTGAAAATCATACGGCAGCGGGTAGCTGCCCGAGAGCTTGAAAATGGTCCGGTACGGGCTCACCGGCTGGCAGAACCGCAGCAGGTTCGGGTTGTCCCGCTGGTCGCAGGTCGACGTGGCGAGGTCATCCATCGTCACACCCCCGAGCAGCACGCCGCCATCACCCATCCTGGCGGTCAGCACCACGTCGAACCCGTTGTAGGTCCTCGCATTCAGATCCGAGAACGTGCGCACGTCGTCGGTGGCGGTGCCGACCTTGGCCGGATTGAGCGTGTAAATCTCGACCGGGTAGCCCCCACCACCCGGGAGGCGGGGATCGACCGGCGCCGCGAAGGTAAAGGAGGTCCAGTCACTCGGGCTCACGTTGAGGTTGTCGGTGATGGCCAGGTTGCCGTAGGTGCGCCGATGATAGCCGGCGGTAACCGCCACCCGATTGACGAGCTCGTGTTGCACCGAGACGCCGTACTCCCAGTTGGATTCGCGGCGAAGATTGGGATCGGGGCGGATGGTGCCAGAGGCCTGACCGAAGTTGGCGGTGCCGCCGACCACTTCACTTCGCTGCAGGTTGCCGGCCGAATCGAGCACCGACCGGTTGCCGTCGAGGTCGACCCAGGTGCGCACTTCACTCGCCACCGTGAGCGTATTGAAGAGTTCGGCGTACCCGAGCGCGGCCGACGCCATATATTTGCCGGCGTTGGCCTTGACCGCCGTCTTGCCCGTGCCGAAGACATCCCAGGAGCCGGCGAGTCGCACGGCCCAGTCCTGCCAGTTCGGTACGTTCTCCACGGCAGGACGTTGCCGGGTCGCCACCCACTGGCTGGCGGCCGCCGCGAGCGCCGGCACCTCGGCATTGAAGTAGTCGTACCGCGCGCCGACGTTGAAGGTCACGCGATCGAGCGTCCATGCGTCCTGCACGAAGACACCGAAGTCGGCGTTGAGCCGCTCAATCGACTCATCGATCGGGGTGTTGCGGATGGCGACTTGCGCCGGCTGACCGTTGTTGAACCGGAGCTGGATGATATCGGCGGCGTTGGGCGACCCCCAACTGCGCGTCCGGTTGCCCCACAAATGGGTGAACCCGGCCTTGAACGAGTGGCCGCCGGTGACGTACGAGGCCGCCGCCGCCACCTGGTAGTTCTTGGTCGCGCTAAGTGAGGGAGAGGCGTAGGTGCCCGACGTCACGTTCGTCGAAATCTCGAACTGCGGCAGGTCGTTCTGGCTGAAGCCCGGCTGGCGCTCGCGCAAGAAGCTCAGGTCGTACATCGTGAAGCCGGATTCGAGCATCAAACGGTTGGTCGCGGTTCGTGTCCACTTGATCTGCGGAGTGAAGCCTCTTGGCGTATTGAGCCGGTGCGACGCCGACACCGTGGTGAGCGCACCCAGGCCCTCGAACTGCTGGCCGTTCATCTGCTTGTCAAGGTAGACGCGAACCTTGTCCTTGTTGCTGGCCTGCCATGTCAGGCGCGTGACGTAGCTGTTGTTGGGCCACTGCTGTTGGGCGCCTTGCGTACGGTCGGGCAGCGTGACGTAGTTCTTGGTGTCGGTCAGCTTGTAGGTGAAATAGAACCAGAGCCGGTCCTTCTTGATCGGTCCACCAAACGACGGGTTCAACTCGTAGGTGTAGTCGATCCCCAACGGCTCGGGAATAAAGGCTTGCACGGCGTCCGAACGATTGTCGCTGGCCAACGACTTGTTGGCCCCCTGCAGAAACATGATGCCCGAGAAGGTGTTGCCGCCGTCGCGCGGGATCATGTTCACGCGCAGGCCGCTTTGCGCGACTTCGGCACTCTGGGCGCCGGTTTCGTACGAAATCTCCTGTGCCATCCCGTCGTTCAGGTAGATCCCGCTGAACTGGCCGCTGCCCTCGAGCAGGTTGAGGCGCATGCCGTCCACCATCACCACCTGGTCGGCCGCCTGCGACCCATAGATCGTCATGCTCGTCTGGCCGGAACCGACGGCCGTGACCGTGGTGCCGGGAATCAGGTTGGCTCGCGCCTGGAGGCTTCGCGTGGAGGTCGGTATGGCGTCGAGCATGTCGCGGTTGACCACCACCGCCAGACGGTTGCTCGTGACGTCGACGACGGGCGACTCACCGGTCACGACCACGGTTTCTTCGAGAGCGCCGACGGCGAGGTCGGCGGACACCGGCGCCGTAAAGCTGCCTTCGAGCACGACTCCCTCCCGCCGGGCGGTCTTGAATCCCGGCAGCGTGAACGTCACGGTATATCTTCCAGGCGGAAGGTCGACGATGCGGTATTGGCCGGAGCCGTCAGCCGAGACCGATCGCACGCGCTCGATCAACGCCGGGCTGGCCGCTTCGACAGTGGCGCCCGGCAGGGCCGCGCCCGAGCCGTCGCGCACGGTGCCCGCGAGGGCGGCCTGAGCGTTGGCCGAGGACGGGACCAGCAAC
>JBCKZH010000080.1:0-16925 GCA_038919385.1 Vicinamibacterales bacterium
GACACGAGATCGCCGTCAGGCACGTCCTTCCCGCTCTCGGACAGCTCTGCCAGCGCCGAGAGGTTCGACATCGGTCCTGCCAGCTTCTTGAAGAGGCGCTCGAGCTGGTCCTGACCGGCGCCCGCCGCGGCGTGTTCGCCGGCCGCCTTCAATGCCGCGTACTCCTGCCGCATCGTCTCGACCTGTGGCTGGCCGAGGACTTCGCCGGGCGCCACCGCCTGGACCCGCACGAACGCCGGGAGCTCGAGGCGCTGATTCTGCGGCAGGCCGAGTCGGTGAAGATGGCGCTCTCGGACCCGGGACAAGACGACGCCGACCTCACCGTGGTGAGCGCGCGTGTCACGAGCGCACGCCTGCTGCGCACGATGTACCGCAAGAGCTGTCCTGCCTGCGAGGCCGGCCGCGCGCGAAGCGGCGAATCGTCGGCCGAGGGGTGCCTGGGGTGCATCCTGGGCGCCCGCAAATTCCTGAATCGCGTGCGCGAGACCTTCGATCGGGCCATCGAGAACGCCTCCATCAAGGCCGGGATGCGGCGCGCCGACGTCACGCGGGTGCTCGTCACGGGCGGCACCAGCCTGATTCCCTCCGTTCGCAGATTCCTCGAGCAGAGCTTCGCCGGGCGCGTCGAATTCGACCATCCTTTCGACAGCGTGGTGCGTGGCGCGTGCCGCGGTGTGATCTCGCCCATCCTGCAGCACGACTACGCGCTCGAAAGCTACAGCCGCGAACGGGCCCGCTACGAGTTCATGCCGCTCTTCTCGACCGGGACGGAGTATCCCACGGCAGACGAGGCGAAGATGTGGTGCAAGGGGAGCACCGACGGCATGACGCGCATTGGCCTCAAGATCTTCGAGGTGTCTCGGATGAAGCGGTCGGTGGCCACCGAATCCATCGTCAACGAGCGCGGGGTTCTGCAGGCACAGAGCCAGGTGGCCTCCGACCACCAGCACATCTGCCTGAACCCGGACAATCCCACGTTCATCGTGGCGGATCCGCCGGTGAACCTGCGGCGTGACGCGAAGCGCTTTCTGGCCTCGTTCTCGATCGACGGCAACCGGCGGCTGCTCGTGACCGTCGTGGACAACCTGACCGGTGGTACCCTGCTGCGCGACCATCCCGTGGTGCGGTTGTAGGAGCGGACGAATGAACCTGAAGGAAGAACTCGAGGGCCTGTTCGCGGCGGCGGTGCCGCTCATCAATCTCGTGACCTACGAGGAAGAGCGCGTCATCCAGACGGTGACGAGCGCCGCGCCCGCGCACGGCGTCTACACCTGGGACCTCGCCGACGGCTTCCAGACCGTGCGGGAAGGCAAGGAGCCGCTGCCCAGGAAGGATCTGACCACCGACACGCTGCTGCCGCACCTGGCCACCCTGGCGCCCCGTAACTGCATCGTCATCCTCAAGGACTTCCATCACTCGTGGAACCAGAAGAAGGCGTTCGTCACGCGCAAGCTGCGGAACATGGCGCCCGCCCTGCGCGCAAAGGGGCAGTTCCTGCTGTTCGTCACGCCGATGCTCGACCTGCCGGTCGAGCTGAAAGACGATGTCGTCGTGGTACACGTGCCGCTTCCTGACAGCGGAGCGCTGGCGCAACTCTTCGCCGAGGTGACGAAGGCCGTCGAGCGGACAAGCGGGCTCACGGCCGCGGTGCGGGGGAAACTGATCTCCTCGGCGCTTGGCCTGACGACGAACCAGGCGCGGCTGGCCTACAGCCGGGCATTTGCCGTGAGCCGGAGGTTCGACGAGCGGAGCATCGACGTCATCACGGCGATGAAGCGGGACGTGATTCGCGAGAGCGGCGCGCTGGAATTCTGGCCGGCAGGTGAGGGCGAGTCGATGGTCGGCGGCCTGGACCTGATGAAGGAGTGGCTGCGCAAGCGCGAAAAGGGGTTCTCGCCGGAAGCCCAGGCAGCCGGCCTGCCGTTTCCGCGCGGAGTGTCGCTGATCGGCATTCCGGGCACGGGCAAGAGCCTGTCGGCCAAGATGGTGTCGGGCCTCTGGAAGCTCCCGCTGCTGCGACTCGACGTCGGCGCGCTCTTCGGGTCGCTCCTCGGCGAGTCGGAAAAGAACATGCGCCTGGCCATTCAGCTTGCGGAGACGGTGTGCCCCTGCATCCTCTGGATCGACGAGATGGAAAAGGCGTTCGCAGGCAGCGGTGCCGGGTCGCTCAACGGCGGCGCGGCGACGCGCGTGTTCGGGACGTTCCTCACCTGGATGCAGGAGCACCGTACGCCCGTCTACGTGCTCGCGACAGCCAACGACGTCAGCGCGCTGCCTCCTGAGCTGATGGCGCGCTTCGATCGGACCTTCTTTCTGGACCTGCCCAACGACGTGGAGCTGCGGCAGATCCTCCTGATTCACCTGAAGCGCGCCGGCGTGGCGTTTCCCGAAAATCCCCGGAGCGGTATTCGGATGGACGAATTGGTGGAATGTGCGAGGGGGTTCGTCGGACGCGAGATCGAGCGTATCGTGCGCGAGGCGCAGTTCACGGCGTTCGACGACGGGAACCGTGAGATCGCGCAGGCGGACCTGGTGAAGGCGATGGAGGAAGTCATTCCCATCCAGAAGTCGCATTCCGAAGTGATTGAACAGTTACGGCGATGGAAGACCGAAGGGCGCGCGTTTCCGGCGTCGAGCGAAGACGCGCCGGAGCAGGGCCGGCGGGGCCGGGTTATCGAATCGGTGTGAAGGGAGAGGGCCATGTCGCATTTCGTACGGGTGAGAACGCAGATTCGCGAGCGGGTGCATCTGGTGCAGGCGCTACGTGACCTGCACTGCGAGTTCCAGGAAGGACAGAACCTCGTCGTCCGAGGGTTCGCCGGGAACCAGGAGCGGGCCGAGGTGCTGGTCAACACCGGGTCGAACTACGACATCGGGTTCCAGCACAAAGGGAATGAGTTCGAGGTGGTGGCGGACTGGTGGGGCGTCGAGCTGAAGTCGCCGATTCGTCAGGAGGCGTTCGTCCAGCAGGTGAACCGCCAATATGCCTACAACCTGGTGATCGACCAGGCCCGCGAGCAGAACCTCATCGTCGAGGAGGAGCAGACGCTCGACAACGGGGACGTCGTCATTCTGCTGTCGGAACGCGGTTAGGGGGCGCGGCATATGGCCAAGATAAAGGTGACGCTGCACAAGGACGGCACGCAGAAGATTGAGGTACTGAACGCCTCCGGCGAGGACTGCGTGAAGTTGACGGCGCCGCTCGAACGGCGCCTTGGCGGGCAAGTGGGCGAGCGCGAGTTCAAGCCCGAGTACCACGAGCGAGAGGCCGTCGTCGAGACCGATCGCGAGCACGAGGGATGATCTCGGCTCTGGATGTCGCGTTCGACTGGGCGGCCGGCGCCGGTCCCGTTGTCGAAAACGAGAAGGACGGCACGCTGTTGCTCCTGATTCCGGCGGGCGAGTTCCTGGCGGGCGGCAAGGGGAGCGACGAAGGGAACGGCGCGCCGTTTCCCGTGGTCGTGCCGGCGTATTACCTGGCGCTGCACCCGGTCACCAACGCGCAGTATCGGCGGTTCAAGGCGGACTGGAAGGTCGACGCGGGCACGGACGATCACCCAGTGGTGAAGGTGAGCTGGGACGACGCGCAGGCGTACGGCCAGTGGGCGGGCCTGCGATTGCCGACCGAGCTGGAGTGGGAAAAAGGGGCGCGCTGGGTGGACGGGCGCGAGCATCCATGGGGGAACGCGTGGGACGAGCAGCGATGCCGGAACGCCGAGAACAAGGGGAGCGAACAGACGTGCGGCGTCTGGCGGTACGAAAACGGGTGCAGTCCGTGGGGCGGGTATCAACTGGCGGGGAACGTGTGGGAGTGGTGCGCGGACGGGTAT
Organism: Vicinamibacterales bacterium; assembly: GCA_038919385.1. GTDB lineage: Bacteria > Acidobacteriota > Vicinamibacteria > Vicinamibacterales > UBA2999 > 12-FULL-67-14b. The sequence continues at coordinate 3,831 of JBCKZH010000080.1, forward strand.
GACGAGAAGGCGTACGAACGGTACCGAAGGGGAGATCTGGCCGCACCCAAGGAGGACGGTCGCTCGCGGGTGTTGCGGGGCGGGTCGTGGCACGTCGTCAATCCCGACTACTTCCGCTGCGCCAATCGCTACCTCAACGGGCCGTCGTACGCGCTCGACCGCCTCGGCTTTCGTCTGGCCAGGACTCTCTGATTACCCTGTGTCCTCTTACTCTTTTACCCTTTGTTCTCCGGTGGGCGCCGGCCGCGTTCCGGTGCGGCCCGTGCGTGCCGGGGGATTCGGGAATCTGCAATGGGCGAATGGTAGGCTGACCAGCTCATGCTATGTTCGTCCGAGGAGAGTCCCAAATGGATGTCACCGTTCCCAAGAGCCTTGAGGCACTGGTCCGGCGGAAGGTCGACGAAGGCCATTACAGCACGGAGGACGAGGTCGTTGCTGATGCTCTCCGGCTCATGCAGGCACGTGACGAAACGGCCCAGATCGGGCGCGCACGGTTGCGGGATGCCATCGAGCGCGGTTATGACGACATCACTGGAGGCAGGGTGATCCGGCTCGAGAGCGACGACCAGATCGACGCCTTCTTCTCGGACCTGTGAGGCGTCTTGACTTCGCCGAAGTCGCGCGATCGGATCTGAAATCGATACGCCGCTACTCGCAGAGAACATGGGGTCTGGAGCGCACGACCTGCATCTTCTTCGAGGCAGACCATTCACGAGTTCTCGTTGTCCGCGTGCTGCACGATCGGATGGACTATCGACGTCATTTGGAAACAGAGGAGGGCGCCGGCACATGATTGAACCTCCGATCGCGGGCGCCCCGCCGAACGTTTTTCAACACGCGTTCCGCACCTACGTGCGCGCGGGGTATCCGATCCTCTACGTGGTCACCGCGGAAGAGGAGCGGGCCATCGATTTGATCGCCACCTCCCTCGACGGCGATCTCGCCAAACGCAAGCCGTACGTCTGGTCCGTCTCGCGCGGCCTCCTCGGCATGGACCACAAGCTCGTCGACCCGAAGACCGCCGATCCGAAGCGGGTGCTGCCGTTCCTGCTCGACTTCAAGCAGCCTGGCGTGTTCATCCTGGAGGACTTCCACTTCTTCATCGACGAGCGCTCCCCGTTCGCGCCCCTCGCCATCCGCCAGCTTCGCGACCTGGTGGCGCCGTTCCCGGCCTCGCGCAAGACGCTCGTCCTGTTGTCATCGGTGCTCAAGCTGCCGCCGGAGCTGGAAAAGGACATCACGGTCCTCGATCTCGAGCTACCGGCGGAGGAAGAACTGCTGGCGGTGCTGGAGGAGACGCTGGAGCAGGTGAAAGACAACCCGCGCGTGGAGGTCAACCTCGAGGGCGACGCGCGCGAGCAGATTGTGAAGGCGCTGAGCGGCCTCACCCGAATCGAAGCCGAGAACGCGCTGGCCAAGGTGATCGTCACGCACAGCCGCATCGATCCGGCGGAGGTGGACGTCCTGCTCGCCGAGAAGGAGCAAATCATCCGCAAGTCGGGCATGCTGGAGTTCTACGCCCTGCCGGAGCGCTTCGGGTCGATCGGCGGGCTCGACCTGCTGAAGCAGTGGCTGCGCCAGCGCGGGCGCGCCTTCTCGGAATCGGCGCGGCAGTTCGGCCTGCCAAATCCTCGCGGTCTCCTGCTGGTCGGTGTACCCGGGTGCGGCAAGAGCCTCACCGCCAAGGCCGTCGCGGCGGAGTGGCGCATGCCGCTCCTCAAGTTTGATTTGAGCAAGGTGTTCGCCAGCCTGGTGGGACAGGCCGAAGAGAACATGCGCCGCGCCTTGAAGATGGCCGAGGCCGTGGCGCCATGCGTGCTGTGGATCGACGAGATCGAGAAAGGACTCGCGGGGGCGCGCGGCGGCGCGGGCGACAGCGGCGTCACCACGCGCGTGTTCGGGACCCTGCTGACCTGGATGGAGGAGAACCGGAAGCAGGTCTTCATCATCGCCACGGCGAACGACATCGACGGCCTGCCGCCAGAGCTGCTCCGCAAGGGCCGCTTCGACGAGATCTTCTTCATCGACCTGCCTTCGCCCAGAGAGCGCGCCGCCATCCTGGCCATTCACCTGGCGCGACACCACCGCGATCAGCGGGACTTCGACGTGGCGCGCCACGCCATCGCCGCCGAAGATTTCTCCGGAGCCGAGTTGGAGCAAGCGGTCGTCTCGGCGTTGCACCTCGCGTTTGCGGAGGGCGACGCTACGAAGGTCGAGGATCGTCACGTGGAACGAGCGATCGGTGAGACCAAGCCCCTGGCGCGGGCGATGGGCGCCAAGGTTGGGGCGCTGCGTGAGAGGGCGAAGGAATGGCGGCTGGCGGCGCGATCCGATGAATCCGCGGCCGCGGAACTCGATGACGCCCCGCCGACGCCACGCAAACCCAAGCGCGTGTTCGAGGTCTCGTGATGGCCCAGGGCGGACCCTATCGGATCGGTCACCGCTTCGGGCCCTACGTGCTCGAGGAGCACCTCGGCGCCGGTGCTTTCAAGAACGTCTACCGCGCCCGGAATCACGGGACAACCGTGCCAGGCGAGGTCGTCGCGCTCGGCTTTCCCCATCAACAGGACGCGGAAGGCGTGACCGAAATCGGGAAGGAGTTCGCGCTCACGGCCCGCCTCGTTCATCCGAACATGCTGCGGGTCTACGCGCTCGAACGCTTCGAGGACGTGTCGTTTCTGGTCATGGAGTACCTGACGGGGCGCAGCCTGCGGGCGCTGCTCCGGGATCGGAAGTGCCTCGATCCGCCAGAAGCGGTGCGGCTGGCGGGCATGGTGTGCGAGGCGCTGGCCTACGCGCACCAGAACCACGTACTGCACCGCGATGTGAAGCCCGAGAACGTGTTCATCACCGCGGACGGCGTGCCGAAGCTCCTGGACTTCGGCATCGCGCGCACGCTCGTGCGCAGCCAGGATCGCGCCAGCACTCGCGTCGGGACCACCGAATACATGGCGCCGGAGCTGCTCCAGGGCGCCGCGGGCACCAACGCCGACCTGTGGGCGCTTGGCATCATGCTCTACGAGTTGCTGACCGGCGTGCGGCCGTTCACCGGAGAGGTGGGAGAGGTGATTCAGAAGATCCTCTCCGCCCCCCACGACGAAGCCCCCCTTCGCGAGAAGGGCGTCGATAACCGCATCGTGCGGGTGCTGCGAAAGCTCCTGCGCAAGGATCCTGACGCGCGGTATCAGCGCGCGGACGATCTGGCGCGGGATCTCGAGGTGGTGGCGCGGCGAACGCGCCTCGTGGACGACGATGAGAGCCGGATCGAGGTGCTGATCCGGGCCAGCTATCCGCTGATCTGTGTGTTCACGCACGAAGAGGATCGCCTGATCGCGGCCGTGCGCCAGATCGCTGGCCGATTGTCGGAGGAGCGGGGCCGCCCGAGGAAGGTCTACGTCTGGAGTGCGTCCGCGGGGCTGGTTGGCGATGCGGGGACCGTGGCCGCCGACGCGGCGGCGGACCCGACCGGTGCGCTGGTTCACGCCATCGAGAACAAGGAGGACGCCATTTACGTGTTTCTGGATATGCACCGCCAGTTCACACCCGTCACCACACGGCTGGTTCGAGACGCGGCGCGGGCCGTGCGGCAGACGCGCAAGTCCGTGGTGTTCGTGTCGCCGTTCTTCCAGGTGCCCGAGGAGCTGGAGAAGGAGGTCACGCTCGCCGTGTTCCAGTTGCCCGACCGCGAGCAACTGGAGCCGGTGATCGACCGCGTTGCCGAGGAGTGCCGACAGCAGGGCCGGCCCGTGGAGCTGTCGGATCGGGATCGCCTCGCGCTGGTGCGCGCCGCGTCGGGCCTGACCGTGAACGAGGTCGAGCGGGCGCTGCGGGCGGTGATCGAGGTGGAAGGCGGGCTGAGAGCGGGCGCCGATCGGCGGCTGGTGTTCGAGAAGACGCAGGTGATCCGCAAGTCGGGCATCCTCGAGTACTTCCACAGCTCGGTGACCTTCGGACAGGTCGGCGGGCTCGGTGCGCTGATGGATTGGTTCCGTGGCCGCGCGGCCGCGTTCGCGGGGGGTGGCCCGATACGCGGGACTTCCTCAACCGAAGGGCGTGCTGCTGGTCGGCGTGCCTGGCTGCGGCAAGAGCCTGTCGGCGAAAGCGCTCGCGGGCGTGTGGGGGGTTCCCCTGCTGCGCCTGGACGTTGGGCGCATCTTCGGACCGCTCGTGGGCGCCTCCGAGGCCAACCTGCGGCGCGCCATCCAGACCGCGGAGGCGGTGAGCCCGTGCATTCTGTGGATCGATGAAGTGGAGAAGGGCTTCTCCGGGGTGACGAGCCAGTCGGGCGGGGGTGTGGCGGCGCGCGTCTTCGGCACGTTCCTAAGCTGGCTGCAGGACAAGCGGAGCCCGGTGTTCGTCGTGGCCACCGCCAACGACTTGTCGGGAATTCCACCGGAGTTCCTGCGCGCGGGACGGTTCGACGACATCTTTTTTTTGGGCCTGCCCGATCGAATCGAGCGCGAGGCGATCCTGCGCATTCAGATGCAGAAGTTCCGCCGCGACCCATCGATGTTCGACGTGGCTGCGTTAGCGGCGGCGGCCGAAGGCTTCTCGGGCGCCGAGATCGAGCAGGCCGTCGTGGGGGGCCTGTTCCGTGCGTTTGAAGCCGGTCGGGAAATCGAGACCGTGGATATCGCCGCCGAGATCCGCGAGACGGTGCCGCTTTCCCGATCGCGCGCAGGCGAGATCGCGGCCATGATGGCCTGGGCGCGGACCAGCGCGAAGTTCGCGAACGCCTCATGAAGGTCCGCCTCCACGCCGTCGAGCACGCCAGCCGCGCGAACGGCCCCGGCCTCCGGGCCGTGCTGTGGTTTCAGGGCTGCACGATCGGCTGCCCGAACTGTTTCAACCCCAAGACCCATGACGCTGCCGGGGGATACGTCGCCGAGACGGACGACATCGTCGAGATGCTGGTTGCGGCCCGCGGCGAGATCGACGGCGTGTCCATCTCAGGCGGGGAGCCCTTCCAGCAGCCCGAAGCGTTGCTGGACCTCGCCGAGCGCGTGCGCGCGGCCGGCTTGAGCATGCTGGTATTCTCCGGCTACCCCATCGATGTAATCAAGGCGCAGCGGCTTGGCCCTGCGATCCTCGCGTACATCGACGTCCTGATCGCCGGCCCCTACATCTCCGGGCGGCATGTGGGCCGCGCCCTGCTCGGGTCCTCGAATCAGCGCATGCACCTGCTGTCCAGCCTGTACGGCCACCTGGACTTCCAGAGGGTTCCCGCCGCTGAAGCGATTCTGCATCGTGACGGCACGATCACGTTGTCTGGGATCCGGCCGATCCAAATGAAAAAACGATAGCGCCACATCCTTGCTTCCTGCTCGAATTTGGATTCTCTGCCTCGCGGCCGGAGCCCTGGTGTCCGCGGGCCCGTGGACCATTTTTGTGGGAATCCGCGAAAGCTGCGGCTGAATTTTGAAGACGGGGAGCGCGCTATGGCGCGAGGCGCGCACGCGACCACGATCCATTCGCATGGCGCATGCACATCAGGCGAACGTGCGATCGGCTCGCCCGGCCCCCTTTACTAAATGCAATTGGTCCCGACCCAGGCCAGTTTGTATTTAGTAAAGAAGTTCTCTGTGTTCTTGGTGCTCTCTGTGGCTAATGTTCGTTATGCCCAGCGGAAGCCGTGCTTCGACAGCGGCAGCGATCGCACGCGGGTGCCGTTGATTGAGAAGATCGCGTTGCACACGGCCGGCAGGATTGGCGGCAGTGACGGTTCGCCGAGTCCGGTCGGGCTGTTGTCGGTCAACCGGAAGTGCACGTCGATCACCGGCGGCGCCTGACGGATGCGGACCAGCGGGAACTGGTTGAAGTTGCTCTGCACCGTGCGGCCGTTTTCGATCGTGATTTCCTGAGCCATCAGTTCGGCCAGCCCGTCGATCACGGCGCCCTGCACCTGGTTGATCGCCGAACTCGGGTTCACGATCTGCTTCCCGACATCGCCGACCACCCACACCTTGTTGACGCGCAGGGTCTTGTTATCACCGAGGGTCACCTCCGCGACTTCGGCGAAGTAGCCGCGATGGCTGTAGTGACAGGCAATGCCCAGGGCTGTGGTCTTGGTGGCTTTTCTCGATGCCCATCCAGCCCGCTGCGCGACTTCGCGCAGCACCCCTGACATGCGATCTGCACTGAAGCCGTCCGGCGCGGGCTTGGTGCGGGGCACGGCCATCAGGTCGAGGCGGAACTGCAGTGGGTCTTTACCCGCCGCGTGTGCGAGTTCGTCGATGAACGACTGGTAGACCCAGGCCACGGCATTGCTTCGCGGCGCGCGCAAGGCACCGGTGGGCACGCCCAGCGGGATCAACGACGCGTGAATGGCGAAGTTCGGCACGAAGCCGCTCGGGAACTCCGTGTTCGGGATGTTCGCCGAGGTGGCGAAGGTGTTCGGCGCGTTGGCCGGCGGCGTCATCGGGCCGTAGCTGACGAAGTGTCCGCTCCACGCGGTGACCGCGCCGTTCGCGTCGAGGCCGCCCTTCAGATAGTGGAAGCCGCCGGGTCGATAGAAGTCGTGGCGCATGTCGTCTTCGCGCGTCCACAACAGCTTCACCGGCGTGCCGCCGATCTGCTTCGAGATGTAGGCCACCTCCACGGCGTAGTCGTTCGACAGCCGGCGGCCGAAGCCGCCGCCCGCCTGCACCATGTGCTGCGTGATGTCCTCGTCGCGCAGACTGAACAGCGACTTCAGCATGTCGCGGCCGCGCTGGGGCGTCTGGCTCGGTGACCAGAGCTCCAGCTTGCCGTCCTGCCACTGCGCGACGCAGTTCTGCGGCTCGAGCGGGGCGTGCGCGATGAAGGGATAGGAGTACGCGCCCTCGACGACCGTGGCGGCCGTCTTCAACGCGGCGTCCGGGTCGCCGTCCTTGGCCACGGTGAACGCGGGCGCGGCCTGCGAGAGCTCCTCGGCGCGCTTGGCGAAGCCGGCGCTGCTCTGCACCGCCGTCGCGCCTTCGTGCCAGGTGACCCGCAGCTTCTTGCGCGCGCTGTCGGCCTGCCACCAACTGTCGGCAACAATCGCGACGCCGCCGAGCAGGCCCGTGAGATCGGCGCCGCCCTCGACGACAAACGCGTGGCGCACGCCGGGCTGCGTCTTGATCGCGTCGAGGTTGGCGGAGGCGACCTTGCCGCCGAACACCGGGCACTTCTCGAATACCGCCCACAGCATGCCGGGCACGGTGAAGTCGATCGAGTAGATCGGCTTGCCGGTGACGATCGCCTGGTTGTCCACGCCGGGCGTCGGCTTGCCGATGATCGTGTAGTCCTTGGGATCTTTCAGCGTGACGGAGCGCAGATCCGGCGGCGTGAGCGTCGCGGCCTTCGCCGCCAACTCGCCGTAGGTGAGCGAGCGGTTCGACGCGCGGTGGGTCACGCGTCCGGCCGCGGCGGTGCATTCGCCCTCCGGCACGCCCCAGGTTTGCGCGGCGGCGCTCGTCAGCATCATGCGGCCCGCGGCGCCGGCGCGGCGCAGCGGCTCCCAATTGGTCGGCGTGCCCGTGCTGCCGCCCGCGTTCTGCGGCCCGTACTTCGTGGGGTCGAGGTCGGCCTGCTGCAGCCGCACGTTCTTCCACTCCACGCCCAGTTCCTCGGCAATCAGCATGGGCATCGACGTCTTGATGCCCTGTCCCACCTCGGGGTTCTTGGCAATGATGGTGACGATGTTGTCGGGCGTGATGCGGATGAAGGCGTTGGGCGTGAAGTCCACGCCGCTTGCCCCGAGCGCAGCCGAGGGGGCCTGGCCGAACGCGTCGCCGATGCCGTCAAGCGAGGTGGCGATCATGAAGCCGCCACCCGCCAGGGCGCTGACGCGGAGGAACGAGCGACGATCGAGCGTGAGGGGTGCCATGGCTATTCCGCCCAACCTTTCTCGGCGCCCGCCTGGGTCGACGTGACCGGCAGGGTCGCGGCTTTGTGGATGGCCTGGCGAATGCGAACGTAGGTGAAGCAGCGGCACAGGTTGCCGTTCATGGCCTGGTCGATGTCCTCATCTGTCGGCTTGGGCTTCTGCGCCAGGAGCGCGGCGGCCGACATGATTTGTCCGGCCTGACAGTAGCCGCACTGCGGCACGTCGATCTCCTGCCAGGCCAGCTGCACCGGATGGGTGCCGTCGGCCGACAGGCCCTCGATGGTGGTGACCGGGCGCCCGTTCACCGCCGACACCCGGGTCTGGCAGGACCGGACGGGCTTGCCGTCGATGTGCACGGTACAGGCGCCGCAGACGCCAATGCCGCACCCGTATTTCGTGCCCTTGAGGTTGAGGATGTCGCGGAGCGCCCAGAGCAGCGGCATGTCTGCCGGGGCATCGACGCTCGCCGATTTGCCGTTGACGGTCAGGTTGTAGGCCATAAACTACCCAGAGTATACGCAACCGGGAAGGCAATTGTGTACCGGGGCCCGGCCCCGTGCTATACTTCCGGCAATCGGCGTCGGCGGGCAAGTGGCCAACTGGCCTTCGGTGAACCAAAAGGAGTGCCTGAATGAGCGGTATGTTGAAGCCTTTCGGAATTCTTGCGGCGGCAGTCGCAATTAGCGCGGTCGTGCCCGCCTCGGCAGGCGCCCAAACGGCCGCCGGACCCACCTTTACAAAAGACATCGCGCCGATCTTCCAGAACAAGTGCGAAGCCTGTCACCGGCCCGACTCGATCGCGCCGATGTCGCTCGTCAACTTCGAGGAATCGCGGCCGTGGGCGCGGTCGATCAAGAACCGCGTGCAGGCGCGCCAGATGCCGCCGTGGCACATCGACAAGACCGTCGGCATCCAGGAATTCCAGAACGACCGGTCGCTCTCGGACAAGGAGATCGACACCATCGCGAAGTGGGTGGACGCCGGCGCGCTGAAGGGCGACCCCAAGGACATGCCGGCCGCCAAACAGTGGCCTAACGAGCAGGGCTGGAACTACACCAAGAAGTTCGGCCAGACCGAGCCCGACCTCGTGGTCAAGTCGCTACCGTGGACGCAGAAGGCGGGCCAGAACGACGCGTGGTGGAAGCCGGTCGTCGAGACGCACCTCACCGAAGCGCGCTGGGTGCGGGCGATTGAAATCCGCCCCAGCACCGTCAAGGGCCGCAAGATTACCCATCATGCCATCGCCCGCTTGCAGCAGCAGGAGACCGATGCGCTCGCGATCAACCCCGTCGACGCCAACGGCAACCCCCTGCCCGGCACGTTCATGGAATGGGCGGTCGGCAAGGAAGGCGAAATCATGCGCCCGAATAGCGGCAAGCTGATGCTGCCCGGCGCCAAAATCGTGTGGGACATCCACTACTCGAGCAGCGGTGAAGACATCACCGACCAGGTCGAACTGGGCGTCTACTTCTACCCGAAGGGCCAGGAGCCGAAGTTCCGCCAGGTGCTGCACCTGATGGGCGGCACCAATGGCAGCGGCAGCGGTGGCAACGCGCTCGGTTCGAGCGTCGATATTCCTCCCAACACCGTGAAGGCCACGGTTGGGTATTTCCTGCTGCGCGAAAATGGCCGCGTCGAAAGCTACCAGCCGCACATGCACCTGCGCGGCAAGGCGATGGCGATGGAAGCGATCCTGCCGAACGGTCAGATCCAGGTGCTCAGCCACGTGGCGGACTTCAACTTCAACTGGCACAACACCTACGTCTACCAGGAGACCTCGGCGCCGCTGCTGCCGAAAGGCACGCTGATCAAGGTCACCGCCTGGCATGACAACACGACCGCCAACAAGGCCAACCCGGATCCGAACGTGTGGGTTGGGTACGGCGATCGCACCGTCGACGAGATGGCGCATGCGTGGGTCAACGTGACCTACATGAACGACGCTGACTACCTGGCCGCCATCGAGGAGCGCCGTAAGGCGCTGCCGGCCACCACCACCACCGCTTCGCAGCAACAGTAGCCCGCACCGATGCGCATGAACCGCATAGCCGCCGCGACCCTGATGGTCGCGGCGGTCTTTGTTCTCACCCTTCCCGCCTCGGGCACCGTAGCCTTGGCGAAGGTGGCACAGCAGCGTCCCAACATTCCGACGGGCGTGCTCCTCGAGCCCCTCGGCGCGACCGGCGAAGCGGTCTACCCCGCGTTCGAAGGCTTTGGGCCACTCAAGGACGGTTCCACCACACTGCTGGTCGGTTACTTCAATCGCAACAAGCAAGCGGTCGATGTGCCGATTGGTCCCGACAACCGGATTGAGCCCGGCGGCCCCGACTTTGGCCAGCCAACGCACTTTCTCTCGGGCCGGCAGTGGGGCATGTTTGCGATCACCGTCCCCAAGGACTTCGGCACCAAGAAGCTGACGTGGACCCTGACCGCGAATGGCCAGACCACGACGGTTCCGTTCTGGACCAATCCTCAGTACTGGATCGACTTCTACAAGAACACCGCGAACGGCAACGAGCCGCCGCGCATCAAGTTCAGCCCGACTGGACCCGAGCTGATCGGTCCGCCGCGCGAGAAGTTCGTGCAGACGCTGGCGGCTGCGGTCGGCACGCCGCTCGATCTTACGGCGTGGGCCGCGGATCAGCCGCCGACCGTGGTCGAGGCTGAAGGCGGCGGCGCCGCTGCCGGCGCTGCCGGTCGCGCCGGCGCTGCCGGTCGCGCCGCCGCGCGGCCAGCCGCGAATGAGCCGATGCCGGCGATCATCGGCGGACGGGTGATTGCCGGGACGCCGACGGGACCAGGCGGTGGCGGCGGCGGCGCCGCGGCTGCCGCACGCCGAGGCGATATCCAGTTGCTGTGGCGGAAGTACCGCGGACCGGGCGACGTGAAGATCGCGAACGAGACAATCATCCTTGAGAACGGCGGCGATGCCAGGAAGTTCGTCGAGGCGAAGACCACCGCGACGTTCAGCGCGCCCGGCACCTACTGGCTACGCGCGCAGGTGAACGACAATTCCGGCAACGGCGGCGGCGGCGATCAGTGCTGCTGGACCACCGCGCACGTGGTTGTGAACGTTAAGTAGGCCGGGATCCGGGATCCCAAAACTACCTCCCGAAGATAATCTTCTCTCTCAACAACAACCCCGCCGTGGCCCGAATCACCACCACGGCGAGCGCCACGTTCGCCGCCGCCACGACCACGAACACCATCGGGTGAATGGGCTTGTTGCCGAGCACGTCGGTCAACAGCGTCTGTTGGCCAATCCACGGCACGTAGTACATCCACACCTTCGACGGCAACACGTTCATCGTCGCCATCATGCCGGGAATCATTTGCGCGATCATCAGAAAGCTCAGGTAGCTCTGCGCTTCCTTGAACGACTTGGCGAAGGTCGCGACATACATCTGGATGGCGACGATCAGCGGGCAGAGCGGCAACAGCGTGGCCAGCGTGCCCAGCAGCTGGGTGGGCCCCAGGGCGAAGCGGATGCCGAGGTCCTGCAGGGGGATGTACTGGAACAGCGCGAACAGCAGCGCGCCGGTCACGACCACGCTGAGCATGGCCGTGGCGGTGCCCGCCATCCACTTGCCGCCGGCAATGGCGCCGCGCGGCGCGGGATTGACGAGCAGCGCCTCGATCGAGCCGCGTTCGCGCTCGCCGGCCGTGGAGTCGGTCGCGATATTCATGGCGCCTGTGAAGGCAGCGATCATCATTAACAGGGGAATGAACCCGAGGATGGTCGCCGCGCGTTGCTGCGCACTCGACACCTCGACATCTTCGATCTGCACCGGCACCGACACCACCGGACTGATGCCTCTGGCAATCAGCCGCAAGCTGCCGATCTCGCTGCTGTACCGCTGGAACAGCGTGCGGACGCGTTGCACCTTGGCCCGGTTGTTCTGGCTCGATCCGTCTGAGACCAGCCTGACCTGTGCTGGCTTCGAGGCGGTAAATTTCTTCGCGAAATCATCCGGGATGATCACGACGATGTCTTCACGGCGGGTGCGGACGGCCTCTTCGGGGTCGCTGGGACCGTCGACGATCTCGATGCCGGGCTGCTGTCGTAACCAATCGATCAGGGCCGGCGCGTTCGCGGCGCCGACCACCGGCACCTTGACGTCTTCCAGTTGCCGCTGGCGGTTGGCCAGGTTGGTGAACATGACGCCGATGATGACCGGCACGAACAGCGAACTGAGCAGCACCGTGAAGATGGAGCGGCGATCCCGCGACCAGTCGGTCAGCTCCTTGCGACACACCACCATGGCCTGCGCCAGGCTGCTGGACCTCATGATGCCGCCTCAAGGCCGGAGAGGGCGACAAACGCGTCCTCGAGGTTCTGGTGACCGGTCTGCTGCCGCAAGTCATCGGGCGATCCCGAGGCCACGATCTTGCCGCGCGCGATCACCACGATGGTGTCGCAGAGGGCGGAGACTTCCTGCATGACGTGGCTGGAGAACAGCACCGTATGGCCGTCGCCTTTCAGCTTCCGGATGATCTCGCGCACCGCGCGCGTGCTCATCACGTCGAGGCCGTTGGTCGGCTCATCCAACAACACGTTTTTCGGGTTGTGCACAATGGCGCGGGCCAGGGCGGTCTTGGTCCGCTCGCCGTGCGAGAAGCCGGCCACGCGGCGATCGGCAATCGCGGTCATGTCGAGCATCTTCAGCAGGTGCTCGGTGCGGTTCGCCAGGTCGGCGCCGGTGATGCCTTGTAGCTCGCCGAAGTAGCGGATGTGCTCGCGGGCGGTCAGCCGCGGATACAGGCCGGACTGATCCGGCAGCACGCCGAGGCGCAGCCGCGCACCCTGGGGATCGGTGACCGCGTCCAGTCCATCCACCAGAATCCGCCCCTCGTCTGGCCGCATCAACGTGTAGAGCATGCGCAGGGCGGTCGTCTTGCCGGCGCCGTTTGGACCCAGCAGGCCGGTCACGGCACCGTCGGCGGCGGTGAAACTGACGCCGTCCACCGCCCGGACCTCACCGAAGCGCTTGTGCAGGTTTTCGATCTGAATCATCGTGTCGCCCCCGGCTTGCCCGCCGGCTTGTCCACCGGAGCCTTGGCGGCGGAGGAAGCCTCGGCGGCGGCGGGGTCGGGACCGGCCGGCGTCACGAAGAACGGCGGCCGCTTCACGTTGGTCATGCAACTGGTGTCGAGCCCCTCGGTGTCGCCCTTCGCCAGGAAGTTGCGGATGATGCGGAGCCCGCAGCCGGTGCCGCCGGCCGTGTGGCCGGTGCCCGGCATGATAA
>JBCKZH010000081.1:0-16921 GCA_038919385.1 Vicinamibacterales bacterium
CGGCTTGCGGCTTGGAAGGCGCGTCCTGCGGCTTGCGTCCTGCGGCTTGCGCAATCCTGGCCGCGTTACTGGTCCTGTCAGGAATCACCGCGCTGGCGCAATCGGCCCCCCAACAGACCAACTACGTGGTCGGTGCCCAAGACATCCTGACCATCACGTCGTTCGACCAGGCGGATCTCACCGGTAAATATCCCGTCGACTCAGACGGCACGTTTACGTTCCCGCTGATCGGGCGGGTCAAGGCAGGCGGCCTGACGCTGCGTCAACTGGAGGCCGAGCTCAAACGCCTCTTGAAGGACGGCTTCTTCAAGGACCCGCAGCTCTCGGTTGGCGTCGAGACCTACAAAAGCCAGAAAATTCACATCGTCGGTGAAGTGCGCAATCCGGGCACCTACCCGTTGACGGGCGAGATGAGCCTGATCGAAGCCGTTGCCCGGGCCGGGTCCACCCTTCCCAGTGCGTCTGGGGAGGCGCTGGTGGTTCGCGCCAAGCCCGGGCAGCAAACCACGAGTCCGGTCTTGCCCAATGGCGACGATACGGAAGTGACCACCGTCGACCTGCGAGAGCTGCAGAGTGGCGCGCTCAGCCAGAACGTGGCGCTCAGGGATGGCGACACGATCTTTGTCCCGCGGTCCGAGTCAGTCTATGTGTTCGGCCAGGTCAAGAACCCGGGCGCCTACGCCATCCAACGCAACACCACGGTGCTACAGGCCCTGTCGCTGGCGGGCGGCGTCAACGAGCGTGGCGCCACGGGACGCATCAAGATCGTGCGCATCGAGAAGGGCAAGACGGTCGAAGTGAGGGTCAAGCTCACCGACGTCGTGCGCCCCGGCGACACGATCATCGTTCCCGAAAGGTTTTTCTGACGGCTGTGCAACCCCCTGAGCCCAGGCGGCATGTCGTTGGCCGGCCACGGGACGAGAGGTCTATACTGAACCGGGGGATTTCGAAGCCATGAAGTATAAAGTTGTCCTGAAGCGCTCCAATGAGGGCGTCAGTGCGACTCGAACACATTCAAGACGCCATCCGGGAGTATCTGGCTGTGGTTGACGAGCAGTTTCGAGGGGCCGACGTGCGGGAGATCGAGGTGACGGCGTAGATCGTGGGCAAGATCGCGGGGGTCTCCCACGGTACGCGAATCCTGACGCTTGCCCGGGCCTCACCGAAGAAGAGTTTCGACGGCTCCTGTAGCAAGGCGGCGTGGTTCCTGAAAGGTTTTTCTAATGTCCGAGCCCACGCCCGACAAGCGCGACAACCTGCGGCTGGCGCTCGATGCGGCGGCGTTGTCGCCGCCAGGGGCGCAGGCCAGCGCTACCGTCCGTGCCGAGGGCGAGGGTCGCTTCGAGGGCCCGTCACACTGGTCGTCGACCTGTCCGCACACCCGGTTCATGGCCTCGGTCACCTCGTCCGGTGCATGGCGCGCGGCGTATTCCACGAGCGCTGCGCTATACACCTCGCTTCTGGACCGCCGGGCGCGTCGCGCCAGCCGCTCGATCCGGCTGAACACCTCGTCGGGAATCGATACTGCTGTCTTCATACCGCGAGTATAACTGTTCGACCCGGCGAGCGTCGCCGACGTAGACCTGGGCGTCCGACGCCATCATCGCGCTGCGCTGCTGCAAGCTTTCCGGCCGTTTCGAGGACTTCTGGGAGCGCCGGTCAGCCGCCGCCACGCTGGCCGCGTGACTCCATCTCACAAATCTGACGTGCGCCCGTTCAGTCGGCGGTGTTTGCACTGCCGATGGTGGATACGGTATCCAGCGAGCTGAAGCTGATCGAGCACACCACGCCGACGCCGGCTAACCGGCCGTGGCCATTCAGCGAAGCGCTCCGGGCCGAGGGTGTCGCGTTCCGGTACCCTGGGGCGGACACGCAGGCGCTTCGCGGCGTCTCGCTGACCATCCGCAAGGGATCGTCGGTCGACATCATCGGCAGGAGCGGTGCCGGCAAGAGCACGCTCGTGGATACGATTCTCGGATTGCTCACGCCGGACACCGGCGCGGTAACGCTCGACGGCCACGACATTCGCGGCAATCCACGTGGGTGGCAAGATCAGATCGGGTACGTGCCGCAATCGATCTACCTGTCAGATGACTCGCTGCGGCGCAACGTCGCGTTCGGACTGGCCGACGGGCACATCGACGAGACGAGGGTCTGGCGGGCATTGTCCGCCGCGCAGCTCGAGGGGTTCGTGCAGGGGCTGCCGGAAGGACTCGACACGCACGTCGGCGAGCGGGGCGTTCGACTGTCGGGCGGCCAACGGCAGCGGATCGGCATCGCGCGCGCTGTATCACGAGCCGACGGTGCTGGTGCTCGACGAAGCGACGAACTCTCTCGACACGGCCACCGAGCGCGGCGTGATGGACGCGGGAAAGCATCCACCCAACCCGGCGGAACTTCTCGGCTCGCGCCGGTTCAAGGATTTCATGGCGTCTCTTGGCGAGCACTTCGACTGGGTGATTCTCGATACGCCGCCGGTGATGGCCGTGACGGATGCGAGCGTGATCGCGCACAGCGCCACGGGCGTGGTGTTCGTGGTCGGCGCCGAGATGACGAGCAAAGGGGCCGCCAAGGCGGCGCTCGAACAACTCGACTCGGCGAAGGCGAAGTATGTGGGCGGCATCCTGAACCGCGTGGACGTGCGGCGCAATCCGTACTACTACGCCCGCCACTACCGCCGGGAGTATCAGAACTACTACTCGAAGGCGGGCGCGTGATCGTCTCGAACACCTCTGACGTGGAACGGGCTCCAACCGATGTCGATCGCCGCGTCGACGCGCTGCTCGCCGGCGCTCAGGAGTACTTTATGGCCGAGGGCGGCATTCACAATGCGGCGGCGGCGATCGGGCGCGTCCTGACCGGCATGGGCATTGACTATGCCATCGCCGGAGCGATTGCGCTTGGTGAGTATGGCTACCGGCGTTTGACGGTTGACGTCGACGTGCTGATCCGGCGCGACGACCTGGCGCGATTTAAAGAGCAGTGGCTCGGCCGCGGGTACGTTGAGGTGCGTCCCGGCGGCAAGGCGGTGCGCGACACGGCGAACAACGTGAGGATCGATTTTCTGTTGGCGGGCGATTTCCCTGGTGACGGCAAGCCAAAGCCGGTGGCGTTTCCGGAGCCGGCGATGGCGGCCGCCTCGGGCGCGAAGTACCGGGTGGTCTCGCTGCCGCGTCTGGTCGAGATGAAGCTCGCATCCGGCATGACGGCCCCGCACCGGTTGCACGACCTGGCCGACGTGCTGCGACTGGTTCGTGAAGCCGCGCTCCCGCGCGATTTCGCGTTGCAGTTGGATCCGTACGTGCGTCCCAAGTACGAAGAGTTATGGACGCTGGCGCAGCATCCAGACGAGGACTACTGATCTGAATCTGAAAACCGACGAGAGAAACCCTCACGATTGGCTGCTGTTGGCGAGTTAGGAGCCGGACACAAACAGCATCACAATAATTTCAATGGAGCAAGATGGCATTGAGATCGTCGGCGACATCACCGACATCGAGACGATCGCCACCGGGCGTGGGATCCGGCGACTCAAGCACTTGCGGAAGCGTTACGGAGGCCGACGGTGGCGCAAATTGAAAGGTGTCGCGATGCGTACGTGCGGGTTGTCGACGAGTCTGGAGAAGATGACGAGATTGTCCGCAAGGGCCTCAAGCTGGTATGAAAACAGACGAGAGAAACCCTCACCATTGGCTATTGCCTTGATTCTCGCTTCGGTGGTGCCTCCCGACCAACCAGGAGACCAGGAGTAAATGCGCCTGTCCAATCGTGAAAAAGAAGTGATCCACGCCGCGGCCCTGGAGGCCTTCGGTGCCGAGGCCCGGGTGCGGCTGTTCGGATCGCGTCTGGATGACGCGGCGCGCGGCGGGGATCTCGACCTGTTGGTGGAGTTGCCAAGACCTTTCGACGATAACGGGCTGCGCGCGGCGCGCTTTTCCGCGCTGATTCAACTCAGAAGCGGGCTACGGAAGATCGATGTGCTGGCGGCGTGGCCGGGCGCCCGGCTCTCGGCGGCGCACCAAGCGGCGCTTGATGAGGGGGTGGAAATTTCATGACCGCCGGCGTCGAACGGGCGCGGAAGCGTTGTGTGGCCACGTTGGGGATTGTTCATCGCGAAGGCGTGGCGCTTCTATTCAGTGTCAACAAGCTGCGTGGGTTCCCCATCAGCCCCACATGGGTCGCCGGCCTGAACGAGAATATGGACGAGGCCGAGACGTTAGAGGCGTTCGTTTCGCGATTCGGCCGGATGCAGGACACGATCGGCGACAAGTTGGTGCCGCGCACATTGGCGGCGCAGGCCGAGCGGGTTGGCAGCGTCTTGGACAACCTTGCCGTCGCCGAAAGGTTGGGTTGGGTGGACAATGCGGCGGAATGGCTGACGGCGCGAGAGCTGCGTAATCGTCTGGTTCATGAGTACGCCGAAGACCCGGAAGCCCTGGCGGCTGACACCCTGGCCGCGATTCGCTTTGTGCCCATGCTGTTGGCAACTTACAACCGTCTGCGGCAAGCCGTGCTGCAGGGATTCGGTGTGGCTGAACAGGCACTCCCGCCGGCTCTTATCGGTACCGTGAACGGATCCCAAAAATGAGCCGAATCAGGCCGTGGAGCGAACCCGGGCCGAGATTCTCTCCGCGGTGGACGAAGCATTGGTCGTAGATCCGGGGATACCCACCCGTCCAGAGGACATCCGAGAGGCCGGTCGGCGCGGAGGGAAACCCGCGGAGTTGGCATCGACGATGGATTGGACGTAGGACAGGAGGTCCGGCACATGTTGCACCTCGTCGATGATGGCGCCGGCTGGGACACGTGCCAGAAACCCTCTGGGGTCGGTCCGCGCGAACTCTCGTTCGTCAGGCGGTTCCAGGCTCAGGTAGGGCTTGTCGGGAAACGCCGCCCGGCAGAGCGTCGTTTTTCCGGACTGCCGCGGCCCCGTCAGCGTGATGACTGGGTACCGCGTGGCCTGCTGGCGAAGGGTCAGTTCCAGCGCCCCTCACGCGAAGGCTTACTTGCCCCTTGTGAACCGGCAGCGGAGATGCGCCGGCCAATGCAGCCGGTCTGGACGAGGTGAGCAACAAAGAGTAATATAGGCACAGGAATTGAGTTTAGACGAGTATGGCAAGAGTTCAACCGGTACTCACGCCGACCGAGCTCGCTCTGGTCGATCAGATGGCCGAGCTGACGCAATCGAAGCGGACCGACGTGATCAAGAGCGCCCTGACCGTGTACCACTGGTTCGTGCGACAGGCGCTGATCGGGAGCAAGGTCGTGGCCCGCAAGCCGACCGGAGAGGAAGTCGCCCTGGAGACAGCCGAACTGACCGCCCTCGAAGGCAAGAGCAATCGTCTTGGCCCCGAGGAGCTCGGCCTGCTCGCAAAGCAGCTTGCGAGCGCCGCTAACCCCGTCGAGGCGGCTCGTATCAAAGAACGTCTGACCCGCGGCTT
Source organism: Vicinamibacterales bacterium (assembly GCA_038919385.1). Taxonomy (GTDB): domain Bacteria; phylum Acidobacteriota; class Vicinamibacteria; order Vicinamibacterales; family UBA2999; genus 12-FULL-67-14b. Next base: position 5,442 of record JBCKZH010000081.1, read on the forward strand.
CTACGGAATCTGAGGCCGCGTTGTGCCGAAGGTCCGGCGCCAGAACCTTCCGCCCGCCCTTTTCCAGCATCTCCTCGACCGCATCGAGAGCCGCCGGATTCCGGCGTCTCAACTCGAGCAGCTGGCGAAGTGGCTCGACACCGAGCCTGAGGTGCCTGAGGGTCAGGATCCGATCGAGACCTTTCTTCTCGCTGGCCAACACGCGAAGGGTGCGCGTGTTTCGTGACCGACCTGCGGGCCGACGCTCACTACGTAATACAGCGGAGACCTCGGATGTCAACACGAACAGTACGGCTGGATCCAGAAGCGGAGAAGGCGCTGCGAGAGGTGCGAGAGGCGACCGGATGGCCCATTTCCGAAGCCCTGAAGCGCGGCCTCCGGCTGCTGCACGAGCAGGCGCGCCATGCGGTCGAGCGCACGCCGTACGACGTGTATCGGCAGCTTGACCTTGGCCCTGGTGGATATGCACTCGCGCCCTCGACCGACACGCGCCTGGGCGTCAAGCGGGCACTCGAGAAGAAACTCGGTCGATGATCCTTGTCGACACGCAAAGATTTCGCCACCTATCGCATCCGGCGTGGACACCGGCACTATGAGATCGAGATCGTCTCCTGATGATGGTTCCCGAAAGGTTCTTCTGATGTCCGAGCAACCCGCCGATCCCAAGCGCGACAGCCTGCGGCTGGCGCTCGACGAGGCGTCGCTGTCGCCGCCGGGGGCGCAGGCCAGCGCCACCGTCCGTCCCGAGGGCGAGGGTGGCTTCGAGGGCCGCTTCGCCGATCCCGTGCCGCCTCCGCCTGGCAGCGTGCCGCCCGGGTACGGCGGCTACGGCGCGGGGTACGGCCAGGCGGTTGGCGGCGACGAAGTGCACCTGCTCGATTACGTGCGCGTGCTGCACAAGCGTCGGTGGACGGCGATCACCGCGTTCCTGATCGTGTTCGGATCCGTGACCGTGTACACCTTCACGGCCACGCCCATCTTCAGCGCCCGCGTGCAGATCCTGATCGAGAACGAGAACCCGAACGTGGTGAAGTTCGAAGAGGTTTACGAACAAAACAAGGCACTCGACTATTATCAAACCCAGTACCGTCTATTGCAAAGCCGGGCCCTTGCCCGGCGCACGCTCACGGCAGAGAACCTCTGGGAGCATCCCTTGTTCGCCGGAACCGGCAGTTCGTCCGGACTGACGTTGAATCCGATCGCGTGGGCCGGAACCACGGTGCAGTTGGTCACCGGGCTTTTCGTGGATTCAAGGCCGGTTGAAACCGAGGCGCCAGAGGCATCGGAGAGTGCAACCCAGTCGCGCATCCTTGACACGTTCCTGAGGGGCCTCACCGTAACCCCGGTTCGCAACAGCCGGCTGGTGGACGCGAGCTTCCGGTCGTCCGACCCGGCGATGTCGTCGAGGGTGGCGAATGCTCTTGCGAAGCAGTACATCGAGCAGAACCTCGAGTTCAAGTTCCTGGCTACGAAAGAGGCGACCGACTTTCTAAACGCGCGGACGGCCGAGCAGCGCAAGGCGCTCGAGCAGAGCGAGCAGGCGCTGCAGAAATACCGTGAGAAGACCGGCGCCGTGGCGCTCGAAGACCGGCAAAACATCGTCGTCCAGCGGCTGTCGGACCTGAATGCCGCGGTCACCCGCGCGCGCACGGAGCGGATCGAGAAAGAGTCGGTCTACACCCAGATCCGCGCGATTCAGAACGAACGCACGGCGGTTGACACCTTCCCCGCCATTCTCAACAACACATTCATCCAGCAGCTCAAGGGGCAACTGAACGAGCAACAGCGCCTCAAGGCACAGTTGGCCGACAAACTCGGCGCGCGCCACCCCGACATGGTGAAGGTGCAGTCGGCGATCGAGACAACCGAAACGCGCATCAATGCCGAAATACAGAAAGTGGTGCAGGCGCTTCGCAACGATTTCCTCGCGGCCCAGGCCAACGAGCGGGCACTGCAGGCCTCGCTCGATCAGCAGCGCGGCGAAGCGCAGGACCTCAACCGCGCATCCATCCAATACGGCGTTTTGCAGCGCGACGCCACCAGCAATCAGACCATGTTTGCGGGGCTGCTCGAGCGCAGCCGGGAGACGGGCATCTCGGGCGAGCTCAAGACCAGCAACATCCGGATCGTGGACCAGGCCGAGACACCGCGAAGGCCGGCGAGCCCGAACAAGGTCACCAACCTGTCGCTGGCGCTTTTTGGCGGCGCCTTCCTCGGTATTGGCCTGGCGTTTTTCTTCGAATATCTCGACAGCCGCATCAAGCAGCCCGAGGAGATCAAGACGCAGCTGGGCCTGCCGTTTCTTGGCATGGTGGCGTTGTTCAATCCCAAAGAGACCACCGGGCCGCCGCTCATCGGCAACGGCATGCCGCACGAGTTTTCGGAAGCATTTCGCGGCATTCGCACGAACGTGCTTTTTTCTTCGGCGGACGCCGGGTCCAAGTCGATCGTTGTCACGAGCACGGGCCCCGGCGAGGGCAAGAGCGTGGTGTCGGCGAACCTCGCCATGTCGCTGGCGCTTGCGGGCCAACGCGTGCTCCTGATCGACGCCGACATGCGGCGCCCCAAGGTGCACGAGTTGTTCGGCGTGTCGCAGGAGCCGGGCCTGTCGAACGTGATGGTCGGTGACGCCAAGGCCAGCGAGGCGGTGAAGCGGACGCTGACGCCGAACCTGTGGCTCATGACCGCGGGAAAGCATCCACCCAACCCGGCGGAGCTACTTGGATCGCGGCGATTCAAGGATTTCATGCTCTCGCTCGGTGAGCACTTCGACTGGGTGATCATTGACACACCGCCGGTGATGGCCGTGACGGATGCGAGCGTGATCGCTCACAGCGCGACGGGCGTGGTGTTCGTGGTCGGCGCCGAGATGACCAGCAAAGGGGCCGCCAAGGCGGCGCTCGAACAACTCGACTCGGCGAAGGCGAAGTATGTCGGCGGCATCCTGAACCGCGTGGACGTGCGGCGCAATCCGTACTACTACGCCCGCCACTACCGGCGGGAGTATCAGAACTGCTACTCGAAGGCGGGCGCCTGAAAAGCCGAAGGGTGGTTTCTCGCCAGGGATCAGCTGTGACCGGTGGATTGACCGTCGACATCGATCACAATGTCGTCGAGAGCACTGATGGATATATGACGGCAGGAATAGACATTGAGCCGAACCCAGGCTGGACGGTGTCTGATGTGGCCATTCGCCGCAACACCGTTCGCAAGGGCAGCATCGCCGCAAACGGAGAGGCGGGTGTTGTCTCACGCGTGCGCATCTCGACGAACGTCGTTGACGGCAACCCGATCGCCGGGGCCGGCGCTGCGATAGATATTCGCAATGTCCCTGACGTGGTGATCGAGCGCAACGTCGCTGAAGGGTACGTCGTCAATCCCGTGATCAAGCTCTGGCACTCGAATAACTGTGTGGTCAGCGCGAACCAGCTCAAGCAGAACGGTACCGATCAGATTACCTACCCCGACAGCGTGGCTGTGCTCCTGGACAATTCATCGCACTGCCGTATCACCGGCAACATCGTGACGGCGCGAGCCATGACCGCCGGAGCCGGAATAAAGGGAACCCATGGCTCCGAGTGCAACGCGGTGACGTCGAACATGTTTCACAACGTCCGAGTCCGATACGACGCGGTTGGCTGGCAACGCTCGTGTGACTCTCGGTAAGTTCGATTGAACGTTCTCTTCGTGACTGGGATCTTTCCACCAGACATCGGTGGCCCAGCCACATTCGTCCCGACATTGGCCGCGAGAATGATCTCGGCTGGGCATTCGGTCAGAGTCATCACCCTCAGCGATAGCCTTCTGCACGCCGACGACGCGTACACATTTCCCGTCCGGAGGATTGAGAGGGCCGGGAGGCCACTGATTCTTCGGCTTCTGCAGACGTGCTGGACGATTTGGCGCGCGGCGGTTCACGCAGATGTGATCCTGGCGAACGGGCTCAATTGTGAAGTCATGATTGCCGGCACGATTGCGCGCGTCCCCGTCGTCGCAAAGGTGGTTGGCGATCGCGCCTGGGAGCGAGCTCGCGGACGTGGTTGGTTCGAAGGGTCGATTGAAGAGTACCAGATCGCGCCGAAGCCGCTTCGGCTTCGGCTTCTCGATCTCATTCGAACGATACCCCTTCGACGCAGCACCGCGCTGATCGTGCCGAGCCGATACCTGCAAAGGTTAGTATCAGGTTGGTGGATCGACGAACGATCAATTCAGGTCGTGTACAACGCTGTGGATGTAACAGCGCCGCCGAAAGACGCTGGCAGGACGCAACGGCGCGCGACGATTGTCACCGTCGCGCGTCTGGTCGCGTGGAAGCACATCGACAGCCTCATTCTCATGCTGCGAGAGATTGAGGACGCTCGGCTCGTGATCGTTGGCGATGGTCCGTTGCGATCGCAGCTGGAAGCTCTCGTCCGAGTTGAGGGGCTGGCTGAGCGCATCACGTTCATGGGCAGCGTGCCACGGGCTGATGTCCTGTCTGCCGTCGCCGGCGCGGATGTGTTCGTCCTGAACTCCAGCTACGAAGGGCTCCCTCACGTGGTGCTCGAAGCGATGGCCTGCGGCACGCCGGTGGTTGCAACCAACGTTGGCGGCACTGGCGAAGTGGTCATTGATGGCGAGACGGGCCTGCTGATCCCGCCACACGACGACATCGCCCTTCGACAGGCCGTCAACAGGATTCTGTCGGAGCCAGGGCTGGCAGCTCGCCTGGTGACCGGTGCGAAACACCGTCTGGCGCAGCACCATTCTTTCGACGCCATGATCTCCGCCTTCGCGCGAGTGTTACGCGATGGCTCCCGGCGCCGGAAGGACGCCGTTGTTGCCGATCCCGTACACCGATAGCGTTAACAGGCTGGCGTCGTCATGGGAGGCCTTGATTCCTGGAGCGACGGTGATGCTCCTCGCGCAAGTGCTCAGCGGCGGCATCGGTTTGCTGACGACGACGATCGCGGCCAGAAGTTTAGGTCCGGACCAGTTCGGCGCGGCCTCCGTCATCATCGCGTACCCCAGCGTCATCTTCGCGTTCTTGAGCGTGAAGGCGTCCGCGATCATTCTTCCCGGGCTGGTTACCGCAGGGGCGCGGCACGATAGCGGCGAGTTCCTGAACATCGTGAAGGCCGGATTTCTTCTCGACAGTGCCGTCGCCTTTGCTGGTCTGCTGCTCGTGGCTTGCCTGGCAGCCATTGTCACCATTCCGACGGCCACTCCTGAGGCCTGGTCGTTGGCTGTTTTGTATGCGGCCTCTATTGTGCCGTATTCGCTGCTCGGCACATCGTGCACCGTATTCGCTGCGTCGAAGCGACTGGAAGTCGTCGCGGCTGTGCAGCTCGTAGACAAGCTCACGACTCTCGTCGCCGTGCTCATGATGCTAGGACTGTTCGGCGCGCATGCAGAGTCACTCGTATTTGCGCTTGCCGCCGCGCAGGTGATCAGCGGTGTCGCAGCCGCCGCGTACGCCGCAAGGTACGTTGCTATCAGGTCTGGCCGGACATGGTGGTCGTTCCCTCGAACTCACATCCTCGATCAGGTGAACGCGATCCGCTATCGTCTCGGATGGAGCTTTCTCAATACCACGGCCAGCGGCCTTGCCGCACAGGTCCCGATTCTCCTGGCGGCGCGGATAGGCACCGGCGCGGACGCCGCCTTTCTCAGGCTTGGCATGACGATGTCCGGCGCGATGTCACAGATTGAATCCGGGATCGGAACCGCGCTCTATCCGGCTCTCGCATCCAGGCACGATCGAGAGGGTCTGCCGGGTGTTCGGTCATGGATACGTCGATGGTCGATGCTTCCTGGCGCGTCGCTCGCCTTGGTGGGATTGGTCGTGACGGCCATCTTGCCGCGTTCGTTGACGCTGCTTCTCGGTGCGAAGTATGCGCCGATGGCGACAGGACTGTATTGGATGCTGGCAGCGGCCACTGCCAGCCTGTTCTTCATCTGGCTCATCTACTTCTACTACGCGACCGGCGATGTTAAAGGATGGGCTATTCGATACACCGTGTATGCGTCGGGGATGATCGCCGCGCTTTGGCTCTGGCGGCCCTCTCCCGGATTCACCCAGACGGCAATCATCATGGCCGTCGCCCGGCTCGCTTTCCTGGCCTGGACGGCCGGCTCCGCCACGCGACGCATGATGGTTGCACCGGCCAATTCATGAACGCTGCAGGTGCAGACACGCCGTCATCCGCACAGGCGCTCGGGCCAATTCCACAGGCTGAATGCGCGTCATTCCTGGCGGGTTGCCACATCCTGCTGTCCACAAGAGTTGGAGGGCTAGTGGCGAGGATGCAGTTCCCACAGAAGCTCGCTGACTATTTGGCCGCCGGGCGGCCGGTCATCGTCTCAGACGTCGGAGACCAGGCGGAGATTGTCAGAGACAATGATCTGGGTCTCGTCTTCGAAGCGGACAATCCCGGATCTTTGACGCAGGCCATCGCAACATTGGCAGGCCGGAACCAGCACGACTTGAGTGAGTACGGCGTGCGCGCGCACACGTTCGTCAGGAACGTGCTGTCGCCGGCTGCTCACCGCGATCGTCTGCTTGGGGTTTATCGAGCCGTCACCGAACAGATCTCGCCAAGCTGATGCAAGCGTCAACCATCGATACACGCCCAGCCGTCTGCTTTTTCGGTCAGACTCGCTACGCTGGCGGGAACGACCCGTCACTTCGCGACAGGTTGCGGCTGCTCACGGAGATCTGCCGGCCCGCCGTGATTGCGCGTTCGAGCGGCTGGCTCCCCATGAGCGTGCGTGAAGGCGATGCCGTCGCGCTGCTGTTGCCGTCCGCCGGCCCAGCTTTCATTCGATATCCGCTGTTCGTGAGCGGGGGCACGCTCCTGCTGCTCTGGCTCGTTCTCGCGAGAAAGTGCCGTACGATTGTCGCTCAGTCACCGCTTGAAGGCGTCATTGCCGTTGCTGTTGCGCGATTGTGTCAGGTCGTCTCGCGCCGCCCCAGCGTCATCATCGAGAACCACGGCGATTTCTCCTCCGCGGCTGGGCTGATTCATCCGGGATATGTAGGCCGGCTTCTTGACTGGCTAGGGTCAACCGCCGGTGTGTGGGCGATCGAGAGGGCCGACGCCCTACGGGCAGTGTCGGCTTACACAGCGACGCGCCTTCGGGCGATCAACCCGAAGGCACCGATTCACACGTTCCCTGCGCTGACGCCGCTCGCCATGTTTTCGAAGAGGTTGCGTCAGGAGCATCCCGGCGTTGTCGTCTTCGTCGGTTCGCTGACGTATGTCAAAGGCGTTGATGTGCTGCTCAACGCGCTGGCCAGCCTGCCGCCAGACCGCCGGCCATCAGTCCGCCTGGTGGGTCCAGCCGTCGATGAGACGTTTGCAAAGTCGCTGATGGCGCAAACCCGGCGCGACGGCCTTGCATCGAGCGTCACGTTCGTCGGCTCGCTACCGCCCGATGAGGTCGCCAGAGAAATGTCTGAGGCGGCAGTCGTCGTTGTGCCATCGCGCTCGGAGGCGCTTCCACGTGTCGTCTTGGAAGCATTGGCCGCCGGGGCGCCCGTCGTCGCGTCAAATGTCGGTGGTGTTCCCGAGATCGTGCAGGACGGTGTCACCGGCATTCTCGTGCCGCCCGGGGATGTGCAGGCTCTCGCGTCAGCCCTCGACCGTGTGTTAGCGAATGACGCGCTCCGCCATGAGCTGTCGAGCTCCGGGCGCGCATTTATCCAGAGCCTGATCCCAAGCAACTACTTCGTCGAAGGCTATCGTCGTCTTTTCGATGCGACTCTCGGCACGAAGGCACGTTCAGCGGCAGCGTGACCATTGCGTTTGCTGATTCTGAATCTCGCCGTCGATGACAGGCACCGGGCTCTGGGCTTCACTGTCGGATGGATCAATCAGATCGCGGCCACGGCGGAGCGCGTGGACGTCATCACTCACTGGCGCGGACCGGCGGATCTGGCGCCAAACGTATTCGTCCAGTCCCTCGGCGCCGAAGAGCGCGTCGCGAAGCTGGCCCGCGTGTGGAGATTGTTACGCGCCGTGAATCGCGTGCTGAGAGCTGGACCCGTGGACTGTTGCTTCGCGCACATGGCGCCACAATTTGCCGTTTTGGCCTATCCCCAGCTTCGCCTAGCGAATGTACCGATCGTCACGTGGTACGCACATTGGCACGCGAGTGTTGGCTTAAGGCTGTCCCGTCTGGTGTCTGACGCCATCGTCACCAGCCTCACGACGTCCTATCCGTTGAAGCTGACGTCGCAAGTCCACGTTATCGGTCAAGGGATTGATACGAACGTGTTCGCACCGTGCTGCAAAGGCGATCCGGAAACTGAGCCAGAGGATCTCCTCTACGTCGGCAGGCTCGCGCCGACAAAGCGGATTGAAATCCTGATCGAGGCGTTGGCGATCCTGAAATCACGATTCGGCCTCACGCCGGCGCTCCGCCTTGTGGGCGATGCCCCTGGCGACGCCGGCGCTCGCTATCGAGCGCAGCTCGTGTCTCTTTCAACGCGAATGGCCGTCGAGGATCAAGTGCATTTCGAGCCAGGCGTCGATCACGGCGATCTGCCGGCTGTCTATCGAAGCGCGGCGGCTCTCCTGAACGCCACTCCGACCGGCTCAGGAGACAAAGTCATCCTGGAATCCATGAGTTGTGGCGTGCCGGCGATCCTCTGCAACGCCGGATTTGGGACAATCTTAGGTGAGCACTCCGCGATATTGCTTTTCAAGGACGGCGATCCAGCCGATCTCGCCGATAAAATTCGCGCTTTTCTAAACCTGCCCGCAGCGGAACGTCGTTGCTTGTCAGAGGCTGTTCGGAATTCCATTCAACAGCACTACAGCCTGGAGTCCCTCGTCAGTCGCCTGCTGGTCGTCTGCTCAACCGTGGCGCGTTCGCGCCGTCGCTCGAGGGTAATGTAACCACATGAACCTGTGGACATCCGGAAATACCGCCAAGCTGCACTGCCTGAATGAAATCGCTCGCCTCGCACAGGAACGGAAGGAGCCGCTGTCCATCCTTGATTTGGGTTGTGGCAAGGGACTCAACTTCGTCAGGCTTCTGCAGAGTTATCCGTCTCTCCGCTACGTTGGTCTCGACCCGGATCTTGAATCGTGCCGGCACGCCCGGACCAACCTTGACGGCATGAATGCCGTCATTCATCACGGGGCGGCCTATAGCGCCTATGAGACCGTACATGAATTGTTCGACGTCATTGTTTCCTTCAGCGTCTTCGAGCACGTGTACCGACGCGCCGAGTACCTACGCGCGCTGAGGGCCTGCCTCAAGGCTGAGGGGTGCGCCTTCATCAACTATGACGCCGGGCATTTCATGTCGCCAGTCGGTGAGTCATTTACCATGCGGGATAGCGTCAAGGGTCTAGCCAGAACTTTTCTGGCCAGCCTTTCGGAGGAGCGGTACTATCACGCGTTCGTCCGCGAGCAGGATTTTCGGCGGTGGGTGGCTGACGCCGGCTTGATGGTGCGCGAAGCCAATTCGTTCAACTTGTATTCGCTTAAGAGCGCTTACAAGCTCCTTCCTGAAGCTCAACGTCCGTCCTACATGCTGCGTTGGCTCCAGTTTGAACAGGAGTTCAACGAAGCGGGCATCGACTACACTGACGCCGCAGCGAAGGTGTTCGGGACAAGAAACTTCATCCTCGCTCATGCGTGACCGGCATCAACGCCTCAGACTTGGGGGGTCCGCCATCGGGCCGTTGACGATCTCGGAGGCGATCGCATTCACAATTGCCGGCGCATCGCTCGTGCTCATGGACGCGGCATCCTGGAGTCAAGCCGCGACCTATCTCATGGTCCTTCTCGCGTTATGGCTGGGCGCTCGCTGGCTGGCACTTCGAAGATGCCCTGAGCCGGCATACCTCCGATCGCAGATGGGGCAGGCCCTCCTCTTACGTGTCGTGATTTCCATCGCGCTTTTCATCATCTTTCCCAGGCTGTTCCCTGATCACCCGGTGCTCGGAAACGGGTTCATGACCGACGATGGCGAGTGGTGGGACTCGCAGGCTGTGTCGCTGCTGTCAATGTGGACGTTCCGTGCTTCGACCCTCGATCTGCTGCTCGAACCCAAGAGTGGCTTCACGACGATTCTGGCGGCCATTTATGGACTGGCCGGCCACAGCCTGTTGGCCGTGAGACTGTTTAATTCCGTCGCCGGCGCACTGCTGGTTGGAAGCGTCTATCACCTGGGGGAATGGACGGGCGGACCTACCGTTGCGCGCCGCGCCTCTCGTTGGGCAACCTTATTCCCGCTGTTTGTTCTATATTCCGCGGTCGACGTTCGGGACATCATTACTGCCTTGATGGTGTCTGTGGTCGTGCTACAGAGTGCTCGTGTCAGACAGGGCAGACTCGTTGCACCTGTGTCCATCACGACCGTAATCCTCGCGGCGATGTACCTGATGCGGCCGCAGTGGGTCCCGATGCTCGGACTTCTGTTTGCTGCTAGTGCGTTGTTTCAGTTCCGCATATACCGTCACCCTCTCGGCTGGGCCACGGCCGCCATTTGTGTCACAGCAGGAATGATCTTTGTTCAGCCCACCATCGTAGGAGGGTTCAATGACGCCGGGCGAGATATCCAGGAATATCAGACACTCTACCGCAGCGTTAGCGAAGGATCGGCGTACAGAGTCCTTGATTCTCAACTCGGCGGCACGGGCGTAGCTGCAGCTCTCCGGCTTCCCTACTCATTGGGGCTCTCGTTACTAACGCCGTTTCCTTTCTGGTTCTTCAGATCGGACGCGCCGTTGCTGAGGCTCGAAGCGTTGTTGAATCTTGCCTGGTACGCCATCCTGCCGTTGTTCGTGTTCGGCATGTTTGCCTCAGGTCGCTTCATCGGCGCGAAGCACATCACGGCAATCACACTGGTCATATCCAGCGCGCTGGCGTTTGCGTTCTTCGGTTCGGCAGCAGCCGGAAGATATCGTCTCGACGTTTTTGGTTTATGGCTGGTTCTGGCAGCGTATGGAATGGAGGCTCTCAAGCAACGCGGTCATCAGCCATGGCGCCTTCTACTCGGCGGATACGCCGTGCTCGCCGTTGTCGCGCTGGCCTACGAGTTCATTGGGAGACTTGCGTGATTCGTAACAGTTCAGGCTGTACAAACTGAGATCAGGAGCGTACCGTATGCGGCATGAAGGCCGCGCGGTCGCGCACATCACGAGGGGGACACCCGCAAGGGCGAGACACGAGGAAGCCCGATCGCGAGCGGCAAGAGATCGAGCGCCTGCACCGCGAAATGGAGCGACTCCGCGACGAAGTGGCCAAGCGCGATCGGCAGATCGAGAATTTGGAGCGACAGAGCTCGCGCTGCGGTAGCAGAACTCCACGACCTCGTCGAAGCCGCCGTCGCCCTGACTGGCTGACTTGTTACATTTAGAATTGCTGCCCAGGTGGCGCATGATGTGGAACTTGTCGAACAGGATCGCCGCCTGCGGCGCACGGGCGAGAGTCGCGTTGCGAAACGGCTTCCACATGTCCATCACGGCGAGGCGAATGCCACGA
>JBCKZH010000082.1:0-16747 GCA_038919385.1 Vicinamibacterales bacterium
ATCGCGCTCCGTCGCGCCAAGTTTGGCGAGCACTTCCGCGATCGCCGGAATGACCATTGCCTTCGACACGCTCGTCGCTTTGTGGCGCGACGCTTCCTCCTGTTCTCGCTGACTGCGTTCGAAGTACCGTTCGGATCCGAAATCGGCCATTGTTCGCTCAAGCTGGCGACGACTGTAATCGGCGAAGCCGAGATCGGGACGGGCGATGATGCGTCTGGCGAGTCCGAGGGCGAGCGGACGGAGGAGGTTGCTAATAGCAAAGGCTCCAACGAGCGCCCCGATGCCGACCTTCCAGCCGGAGATTAGGAATGCCGTCCCCACCAACGCAAACGTCAAGAGGGCGAGAACATCGCTGATGATTTCCTTGAGCCTGCCCCGAAGGAACTCGTTGAGAGTCCAGAGGAAGACCACCAGGATGAGGGGTATTGCCCACCAGAGCCCCGTCATCGGCCGCATTTCCTCTTGGACGCCAAGTGCTGGGAATTCGTCAGGCAAAGGCGGGTGCCAACGTGTCCCACGGTTCGAGCTCCAATCCTTCTAACCTGTGTTTAGCTTGTCCGGGACCCACCGCCCGGGACCTTCCTTCGCCGCGAACGCTCGCAGCTAAGGACAGGAAGTCGGAAACCCCCGCCTGACCCGCAACTCGTTGCTCGCGCGTATCCTAGCATGGCGTCGGGCGAGTCGAAGCGGCGGGTCCTTCGCTGCAAATGCTCGTCAGCCTAAACCGGCCGACCCCGACGGGCGCGGCCCGCTTGACGCCCAACTTCACCGGCAGCCGATCCGCCGGACTCCGCACTCCCAACGGCCCTCGATTTAACCCATGGGTGTACACCATCGTCGTGGTCACATCCCGATGACCCAGTAGTTCCTGCACCGTACGAATGTCCGCACCACTTTCCAGCAGATGCGTCGCAAACGAATGTCTGAACGTACGGCACGACACCCGCTTGTCGAGGCCCGCCTGCCGCGCCGCCTCGGTCACCGCGCGCTGCACCGCGGACTCGTGCAGGTGATAGCGGGACGGCGCACCCCACCGCGGATCGCGGCAGATGCGGCCCGCCGGGAAGACGAACTGCCACTTCCACTCCGTCGCCGCCTGCCGATACTTCACCGCCAGCAGCCGATCCTTCTGTCCCTTGCCGCTCCGCACCACAATCTGATGGCCTCCGACGTCCAGATCCTTCACCCGCAGTACCGTTCGACGGCGACGACGGTCGCTCGCCGGGCGACGACTGAAGAAAACCGCGCGCCCGACCCACATCGACCTCACCGTGCTGGGGGCGCTCGAAGTGGATGAAGCCGGCAACCTCGCCAACTGGATGATTCCCGGCAAGATGGTCAAGGGCATGGGCGGCGCGATGGACCTCGTCGCGGGCGCAAAGCGGGTGGTGATCGCGGTGGAGCACACCACCAAGGACGGCGGCCACAAGATCCTCCCGAAATGCTCGCTGCCGTTGACTGGCCTGAACGTGGTGAATCAGATCGTGACGGAGCTCGCCGTCATCGACGTGACGCCGGAGGGCTTGCTGTTGAAGGAAATTGCGAGCGACACGACGCTCGAGGCCGTCGTCGCGGCCACCGGCGCGACGATGCGGGTCGCCGAGCCGTTGGGGCGGTTCTGATCGAGCGCCGGAACTTACAACGCTTTGCCCTCGTCCCGTACGAGGGGGTGAGGTGCCGATGCGTAACGCGCTGCTGACGATCGTTCTGACCGGCTTCATGTCCCAGATCGCCGGGGCCGCGCAGGTTCCCGACACCACCACCTACCGGGTCACCGGCACGCGCCTGGCGATTGGCCAGGACGTCCACATCGAACGCGATGAAGAGGTCACCGACGCCGCCGTCGTCGTGGGCGGCTCCCTCGTCGTCGATGGGCGGGTGCGCGACGGCATTGTCGTGGTCGGCGGCGATCTGCGGCTCACCGCCACCGCCGACGTGCGGGGCGACATCGTGTTGGTCGGAGGACAACTGCTGCGCGAACAGGGTGCCCGGCATGTGGGCAGCGTCAACTACATCTCGTTCGGCGACTGGTCGCGACGCACGGTCGGCTGGTTTCCGACCTTTGACCTCGGCGACTTCGGCCGGTGGCTGAGCCTCGCCGGCACGTTTGCGCGACTGTCGCTGCTGGCGGTGCTGATGGTCGTGGTGCTGATCGTCGCTCGCCCGGCGGTCGCGCGCAGCGGACGCGCGGCGGTGGCCGAGCCGGTTCGCGCGGCGCTCATCGGACTCGCGGTGGAGTTCCTGGCGTGGACCGTCGGCCTGGGGGCCGCCATTCTCACGGGGTTAGGGCGGTGGCACACGGTGCCGCCCCCGATTGCCCCGGCCATACGTTAAAAGCCGGGCGGCGTGCCGAGGCCTGGACGCACTTGCACCAGGGCGTTCGCCGAGCCGATCACCTTGGTGCCTTTCTTGAGCAGCAAGCGAATGCGGAAGCTGCCGGGGTCCTGGTAGCGGTGCTCGACGGTATAGCGCCGCTTGATCTCGCTCTTGCCGGCCGCATAGGGCTCGCAGTCCGCTTCGGCCGTTGACGTCGTGAGATCGCCCCACTCCCATTCAATGGTGGGGCAGTAGAACTCTTCGTTGTCGTCGGCCCCACCCTTCACCTCGGCCACCACCACAATTCGTGCCGGCGCGAACGAAACGGCCGGTGTCGCCTTGAGTGATAAGCTAGGCTTTTTGTTGCCGCCCTGCGCGCGGGCCTGCAGGGCATTCGGGATGATGAGTAGAGCGCTGAACGCCAGGATTGCGACCTGAGCGACGCCTGTTTGTAGTTGCATGGCAAGGTTCCCCGCAGACGGGGCGCAGAGGAATTCTAACCCAACATGCCGGTCCCATACGAAGTGCCTCGCGTTTCGGTGAGTGACACCACCATCGGTGCCGCCGACGTCGACCTCATCATTATCCCCGTCGCCCAGGACCACACCGCCTCGGCCGTTGGCGCCTATGACGCCGCCCTGGGCGGCGACCTGGCCTCGGCCCTGCACCGCGGCGAGTTCCGCGCCAAGGCCTGTGAGCTTTACGTGCCACGTACGCCGGGGCAGGGTTGGCGCGCGACGCGCGTGGTGTTTGTTGGCGGCGGGCCGCGCGCCGAGATCGATGCCGAGCGCATGCGCCGTATGTCGGCGACCGCGGCGCAGGCGGCGCGGCATCAGCGCCACGGCCGTATTGCCTGGGCCGATGTCGAGCCCGGCACGCTGTCCACCGCCGCGCGCGTGGAGCTCGTCGCCGAGGGCGTCACCTTCGCCAACTTCGACAACGGCGTGCACAAGAGCAAGCACGATCACCAGTTTTTCATCACGGACGCGGTCATCCTCACGGGATCCGACGCGGCCGGCGCGGCCGCCACCGGCCGCGCGACGGGCGAGTCGATCAACGCGGCGCGCGTGCTGATCAACGAGCCCGGCAACTTTCTCACGCCGCGCATTCTGGCCGAGAAGGCGCAACAGCTCGCGGCGGTGCCCGGCATCACCGCCGAAGTGCTGGACGAGCGCGCGATCGAGGCGCTCGGCATGGGGATGTTGCTCGGCGTCGCGCGGGGCAGTGTCGAACCGCCTCGCCTGCTGGTGCTGCGCTACGAACCGGCCGGCGCGCCGGCCGCGCAAACGCTGGGCCTGGTCGGTAAGGGCGTGACATTCGACAGCGGTGGCATTTCGCTGAAGCCCGCCGACGGCATGGAGCGGATGAAGGACGACATGGCGGGCGGCGCCACCGTCGTGGCCGCGCTCAGGTCCATCGCGCTGCAGAAGCTGCCGATTCGCGCCATGGCGATCGTGCCGATGACCGAGAACATGCCGGGCGGCAAGGCCATCAAGCCCGGTGACATCCTCCGCGCCGCCTCCGGCCTCACAGTTGAAGTGAACAACACCGACGCCGAAGGACGGCTGATCCTGGGCGACGCGCTCTGGTATGCGCGCAAGCTGGGCGCGACCCATGTCATCGATGTCGCCACGCTCACCGGCGCGGTAGTAGTCGCGCTTGGCAGGACCACGACCGGCCTGTTCGGCACGCCCGAGCCGTGGGTCAACCACATCAGGGCCGCGGCCTCGACTGCGGGCGAGAAGTTGTGGCCGCTGCCGCTGTTCGACGAGTATCGCGAGCAGTTGAAGAGTGAGATTGCCGACCTGGTGAACAGCCCCGGCCGGCCCGCCGGATCCATTACCGCGGCCATGTTCCTCAAGGAGTTCGCCGGGGACGGGCACTGGGCGCATCTCGACATCGCCGGCACCGCCTGGGCGGAAGAGAGCAAGCCGTGGCAGCCCAAGGGCGCGACCGGCACGATGATTCGTACGCTGATCGACGTCGCACGGGCCGGCCTTCCGCAATAGAATCGATCTCGTGCAGGAACCTCAGGCCATCACGCCGACCATCGTTCAGATTGTCACGGGCGAACCGGCGAGAGAACTCAGCATGATCGACGTGTCGGTGGCGGCCTTCGGCCTGATCGGCGTGATCATGGTAGCGGCTATGGTCGCGGGATTGCTGGCCGGTGTCCTCTACATTTGGTACCGGTCACGCCGCGCCATCACCATCATCGAGGCGCGCGGTTACCAGCACAACTTGTTCCGCGTCTAGCGTTCCTTCGCGGCGAGGGTGGTCTGGCCCTTGAGCGACCGGCGGTACTGCATCACGGCGCTGAACAGCGACTCTGCAATCCTCTGCTTGTAGGCGCTGGTCTTGAGCAGCGACAGCTCCTGCTTGTTGCTGACGAATGAAATCTCGGCCAGCACGCTCGGCATGGCCGCGCCGATCAGCACCACGAACGGCGCCTTCTTCACGCCGCGGTTGCGGATTTCCTTATTGCTCTTGCGCAACGAGGACACGAGCGAGTCCTGCACCATGTTGGCCAGGTCGCGTGATTCGTCGAGCTTGTTGTTGAGCGCGATGGCCCTGATGATATCGGGCAGTTGGTGCATCGCGCGCGCCGAGGCCGAGTTTTCGCGCGCCGCCACCTCTTCAGCCTCCGGCGACGAGGCGAAGCTGAGAAAGTAGGTCTCGATGCCTTTTGCCGTGGGATTGCGGCTGGCGTTGGCGTGAATGGAGAGGAACATGTCGGCGCTCTCGCGGTTCGCCAGTTCGGTGCGTTCCTCGAGGGGAATGTAGCGGTCGGTGCGGCGCGTCAGCACGACCTCAAGCCCGGGTTCCTTCAGCAGCAATTTCTCCAGCCGAAGGGCGACATCCAGCACCAGGGTGGCTTCGTTCAAGCCTTTGCCCAGCACGCCAGGGTCGTGGCCGCCGTGCCCGGGATCGATCACGATGCGCGACACGCCGAGACCGAGTTGGCGGGCAATTGAGAACCCGCCGGCGCCATTGGCGGTCGCCGCAGTGGGCGAGGGCGGTGCTGCTGACGTCGAGGTCGTGGGCGTGGACGGCAATGTGGCGGGCATCGGCGGGGCCGCCAGAGGCGCCTCCGGCACGATCGATGTGGGCGCGACCGCCGTCGCGGTCGCCACCGTGCGCGCCACGGCACGTTCCGCATCAATCACCAACCGGAACGGGCTGTAGAGCGTGAACACGCTGTAGCGCGACACATCCTCGAGGTCGAGAACGACCCGAACCGTGGCATCGGGGTGCCGGCCCACGCGAATCTTGCTGACGATGTCGCCGGGATAGGTCAGGACCTTGTCGAGCAGCGGCGGCGCGGGCTGCACGCCCTTGAGGTCGAAGATCAGACGCGCCGGTCCGCCAATGCGCTCCTCGCGATAGGTCACCTCACGATCGAGTTCGAGCGTGATGCGAACCGTATCGGGCAGCACCGTTCGTTGAATAGCGGTCAGCGTGGCCGGCAGCGCGGCCATCTTCGGTTTGGCCAGCGCCGTGATCTGTTGACTGGCGCGTTTCACGAGCGAGCTCGCCGGGTACTCCTTGACGAGCCACCGATAGAGGCGCACGGCCCGGTCCTGATCTTGGGGCCGGTTGAACTTCTGATAGGCGGCATCCGCCAGGCTGGCCGCCTGCCACAGCGCGTTGTCGGCGTAGCCGCTGGTCGGGAAGCGTCGCACAATCGCTTCGAACGACGCGATCACCCGCCAGGCCTCCGAGGCCACCTCGGGCGCCGGTGCCGCGACGTTGCCGGTCAACAGGACGCGCACCTTCTTATCGCGCTCCGACGCGACCTGGTAGCGCTCGCGCGCCGTTTGCGCACCCGCCGGCACCGATACCACGAGCGCGATCGCGAGTGCCATGCCGGCCCGAGCGGCGACCGTGTTAGCGGAGCTGCGCATCGACCTCCTCGAAGTATTCGCGGCCCACCAGCACTTCGCGAGGCTTGCCGCCCGTGGCGGGGGACACCAGACCTTCGGCTTCCATCATGTCAACCAGGCGCGCGGCGCGGCTGAAGCCGATGCGCATCTTGCGCTGCAGATACGAGATCGACACCTGGCCGGCCTGCACCACGATCCGCGCCGCCTCGTCGTAGAGGTCGTCCTTCTCGTAGAGCAGCTCCTGGTTGTTGGTCTTCGCCTCTTCGGTGATCGTCTCGTCGTAGACCGGCTTGCCCTGCTTGCGCAGGAAGCTCGCCACCCGCGCCGATTCCTGCTCCGAGATGTAGGGACCGTGCAGGCGGGTATACCGGGACGAGGCCGGCGGCAGGAACAACATGTCGCCATCGCCCAGCAATTGTTCGGCGCCGTTGCTGTCGAGAATGGTGCGCGAGTCGATCTTCGACGACACCCGGAATGAGATGCGGGCCGGCAGGTTGGCCTTGATCAGGCCGGTGATGACGTCCACCGACGGACGCTGTGTCGCCAGAATCAAATGGATGCCGACCGCGCGCGCCATCTGCGCCAGGCGGCAGATCGACTCTTCCACCTCGTTGCCCGCCACCATCATCAGGTCGGCCAGTTCGTCCACGACCACGACGATGAAGGGGAGAGGACGGTTCGGCGTGCCCTCTTCGGGGACTTCGCCCGACTCGAGCACGGCTCGCACGTTGCGGTTGAACTGCTCGATGTTGCGGACGCCGTAGGCGGCCAGCGTTTTGTAGCGCTCTTCCATCTCGCGCACTGCCCACCGCAGCGCGTTGGCGGCCTTCTTCGGCTCGACTACCACCGGCGTCATCAGGTGCGGAATGTCCTCGTACATGCCGAGCTCGATCCGCTTCGGGTCGACCATGATCATCCGCACGTCATCGGGCGTCGCGCGGTAGAGGATGCTGGTCAGAATCGCGTTCAGCCCGACCGACTTGCCGGAGCCGGTGGAGCCGGCGATCAGCAAGTGCGGCATGGTTGCCAGGTCGGCCATGAACGGTTCGCCGTGAATGGTCTTGCCCAGCGCGAACGTCAGCTTCGAGGTGGAGCGGGTGTAGGTCTCCGACGCCAGCAACTCGCGCAGCGAGATGGCCTCGCGATTCAGGTTCGGAATCTGGATGCCGACGGTGGCCTTGCCCGGAATGCGATCGATCAACACCGACTCGGCCTGCATGGCAAGGCACAAATCGTCCGACAGGCCCGTCACCTTGGAGTACTTCACGCCGGCGTCGGGCTTGAACTCGAACGTCGTCACCACCGGGCCGGGGTGAATCTGCACCACCGAGCCTTCCACCGAGAACTCGCGGCACTTCTGTTCGAGCAGGCGGGCCGACTCCATCAGTGCGCGCTCGTCGATCTTGCGCTCGGCCTTCGGGGCGTCGAGCAGCGAGACCGGCGGCAACGTGTACGACCCGAGGCGGCGCTCGACATGGCGATCGGGCTCTGGCAGCGGCAGCGACGGCGCCATCGGCGTGCGCGGCGTGGCCTTCTTGACCACGGCTGGTGTGCGCATCGCGGCCGCCGCGAGGGCCGGCTCGTCGTCCAGACCGCGCGCCGGCTTCTTCTCGGCCTTGTCGCTGGTGGCCGCCGCGCTGTCCTTCTTGCCGTACTTGACGAGCACTTCACGGCGCTGCTGGGCCTTGCGACGTTCTTCGCGCCACGCCCCGAACGACGCCAGTCCCTGTGAGCCCACACCCTGGATGGCGGCGAACACCGCACTGAACAAGCGACCGAAGGACACCTGCGTGGAGATGATGACCGCCGCGACGATCAGCGCGAGGATCACAATCACCGAACCGGTCCGGCTCAGGTACTCGGACATCAAGCCGCCGAGCCACTCGCCGAGGTATCCGCCCGCGCGAAATGGGCGGGGCCCGAAGTCGACCCGGCCCAGGGTCAGGTGCAGGAAGGCGCTGCCGCACGCGAGCAACAGGCTCGCGCCAATCATCTTGGTATAGGCCGCGTCGATCTTCGTGCACCAGAAATAGTGCCACCCGGCAACGGCGGCCACCGCCGGCAGCAGGTACGAGGCATAGCCAAGCAACTGGAACGACAACTCGCCCAGGAAGGCGCCAATGCGGCCGGCGAAGTTGGCCGGCACCTCGTGCGGACCCGTGCTGAAGAACCAGACCGGGTCGTTGGGGTCGTAGGTCGCCAGCGCGATCAGCCAGATCAGCGTCGCCGCGAACAGCGCGACACCAACCACCTCACTGACGCGGCGCGATAGGGCAGAACCGGATGCAGCCACAGAAGTCTCTCCTCAGATCTCAATCACCACCGGCAGCACCATGGGCCGCCGGCCCGTTCGCTTCTTCAGAAACCGCCGCACTTCGACGCGAATGCGTTCTTTCATCAACCCGGGATCGGTCCGTTCCTCGACGCTGCACTCGTTGATGGCGCTGGCGACCACCCGCGCGCCTTCCAGCAGCATGTCGGCCGTGCCCTCGTCGCTGACAAAGCCGCGCGCGACCAGCTCCGGTACGCCTTCGATCGCGCCGGTGCGCGCGTTGATCGCCACCACCGGCATGATGATGCCGTCGATGGAGATGTGCCGGCGGTCGCGCAGCACTTCATCGTCCACTTCGCCGACCCGCGTGCCGTCGATCAGCACCCGGCCCGACGGGGTCTTGTCGACAATGCGCCCGCCGTCACCGTCAAACCTCAGGACGTCGCCGTTCTCGACCGTCAGCACCTCGACCGTGGTCGGCAGGCCGCGGGTGACGAACTTCGCCACCTTCGCGTGGCGCGCCAGCTGGCGGAACTCGCCATGAATCGGCACGAAGTACTTCGGCCGCACGAGCGACAGCACCAGCTTGAGCTCCTCCTCGGAGCCGTGACCCGAGACGTGGACGTGCTTGCTGGATTCGGTGACCACGTCCACGCCGCGGCGCGCGATGTGGTTCAGCACGCGGCCGATGGCCTTCTCGTTGCCGGGGATGGCCCGCGCGGAAATGACGACGCGATCGCCCTCGATCAACTTGACGTGGCGGTGATCGTTGATGGCAATGCGCGACAGCGCGGCGTTGGCTTCACCCTGCGATCCGGTCACCAGGCAGACCACGTCCTGGGCAGGAAAGATCGGGACGTCGCTATCCTTGATGGCCACGCCCGATTGCAGGTGCAGGTGGCCCAGGCGCTGGGCGATCGCCGAGTTCTCGTTCATGCCGCGGCCGACGAACGCGATCTTGCGGTCGAACTGCGCCGCCAGGTCGGCAACGATCTGCAGCCGGTACAGGCTCGACGAGAAGGCGGCGACGACAATCTTTCCCTCGGTGCTGGTGAAGATCTCCTCGAAGCCGTCTTCGACATCCTTCTCCGAGCCGGTGTAGCCGCGCCGATCGATGTTCGTGCTGTCGCAGAACATCGCCAGGACACCTTCGGCCCCGAGTTGCGCGAAGCGATGCAGGTCGAACGCCTCGCCATCCATTGGCGTCTGGTCCACCTTGAAGTCGCCGGTGTGGAGGATCACGCCCTGGGGCGTGCGAATCACGATCGCCACGCAGTCGGGCATGCTGTGCGTGACGCGGATGAACTCCAGCGTGAAGGGACCGATCTCGATCGCGTCGCGTGGGCGCACTGCGATGGTCGTGGGGTCGAGCCCGTGCTCTTCGAGCTTCTTGCCGACAAACGCCAGCGTCAGCGGTGTGCCGTAGATCGGTCCGTCGATGTAGGGCAGCACGTACGGCACGGCGCCAATGTGGTCCTCGTGGCCATGCGTGAGGACGAGTGCCTTGACCTGGCCCTTGCGGCTTTCGAGGTACGCGAGGTCGGGCACGATCAAATCGACGCCCAGCTGATCGGCTTCCGGGAACATCGCACCGGCGTCGACCACGATGGTGGTATCCCCACACGAGATGGCCATCATGTTGAGGCCGAACTCGCCGAGGCCGCCAAGCGGCACCACGTCGACTGCAAGCGCCGCGGCATGCGCCACGGGCACGGACACACTCATGCAATATCCCAGCCGGGCGTGATTACACGCCCAGGGAAAACTAGCAAGGCAACTTTGGACTCTGGCGAGCCGGCAAGGTCACCTGTTCAGGCCGCTGGGAGCGCCTGTAAAACGAGGCGGGTTTCGTCGGAAACTATAGCACAGCTTCAACTTCCGGCTTTATGGAAGGCACGGAAGAGGGCCGCCATCTCGGCCATGTCGAGCGTCTCTGGGCGCCGGCGGCCGTCCACCCCAGCTGCCGCCAAGGCATCACCCGGCGCCACCGACCGCTCGGTGCCAAACCTCTTCAGCGCGTTCGACAGGGTCTTGCGGCGCTGCGTGAACATGGTCCGCACCATGCGGACGAACCCGGCCATGTCGGGGATGTCGACGGCGGGTGGCCGGAATGCCAGGCGGACCACCGCGGAATGGACCTGCGGCGCTGGCCGGAACGCGCCCGGTGGCAACGACAGGAGGCGAGTGACATCGGCGTGGACGCCCGTCAGTACGGTCAGCACACCGTAGTCGCCGGTACCCACCTTGGCCACGAGCCGATCGGCCACTTCCTTTTGCAGCATCAGGATGGCATCTCGAACGCCGCCCGTCGCAGCCGACAGCGCGAGCAGCGAGAACAGGATGGGGGAGGAGATGTTGTAGGGCAGGTTGCCGACCACACGGACCCTGTCTCCCGTCCCGAGCGGTACGCCCAGCCAGTCCGACAAGACCGCCGCGAAATCGACCTGCAGCACATCGCCCACAATGACCGTCACGTTCGCGGGTTTGGTCGCCTCGAGGTCGGCCGCGAGGTCGCGGTCTACTTCAACCGCGAGCAACCGCCCGCATTGGGCGGCGAGGGGACGCGTCATGGCGGCGCGACCCGGGCCAATCTCGAGAATGCTGTCGTCGGGCCTGGCGTCAACCGCCTTGACGACCTTGGCCACCCACGCCGGCTCGAGAAAGTGCTGCGCGAAACGCTTGCGCGCCCTCACGCCTGCGGCTCCCGGTCATCATCGTCCGCCGGCTCCGCCGCGTCGGCCTCGGCGTCCTCCGGATCGTCCTCACCGAGCAGCCATCGCTCTTCGTGGGGCGCGATCTCGTGCTCCTCCATGCCGAAGTAGTGACCCAGTTCGTGAATCAGCGTTTCGCCGATGGCGACGAAGATCTCGTCCTCGTCATCGCCACATTCATCCTCGATCGGGCCCTTGAACAGGGTGATCCGATCCGGCAGTTGATTGCCGTAGCCGAACCCGCGCTGGTTCAGGGGGGTGCCTTGGTACAGCCCCAGGATGGTGCCGTCGTCGTCGATCTCCATCTCGTCGAGCAGTTCGTCCGACGGCTCATCTTCGATCACGATCGCCACGTTCTTGATCTCGCGGGTAAAGCGGCGGGGAATGCGATCGATCGCTTCCTGCACGAGCTCGCTGAATTGCTCCCGCGTCACCGGGACGCCGTCCTCTTCGGCTTGGTGGTATAGCCCGTGAGATAGAAATCGCAATCGTTCCGCAGGTTGCACAGCGGGCACCGGGGCGTCGGCTTGCAAATCCGCCGGCCGTGCAGGATCAACGTGTCGGACGCCCGCGTCCATCGCTTGGGCGGCATCAGCTGGCCGAGCTGCGCCTCGACCTTCACGGGATCGTCACCGTTCGCCAGACCGATGCGGTTGGCCACCCGCAGCACGTGACGGTCCACCGGCAAGCCGGGAACGCCGAGCGCGTGCCCCAGCACCACGTTGGCGGTCTTGCGTCCCACACCGGGGAGCGCCGTCAGCGCAGCCATCGACTTCGGCACCTGCCCCTTGTGTTCCTTGATGAGGATGGTGGCCATACCGACCAGCGACTTGGCCTTCTGCCGGAAGAAGCCGGTCGCATGAATCAGGTCTTCGAGCTCGGGAGCACCGGCCGTCGACAGCGTCTTCGCGTCGGGGAAGCGCGCCAACAGCGCCGGCGTGACCAGGTTGACGCGCGCGTCGGTGGATTGCGCCGACAGCATGGTGGCCACCAGCAACTCGAACGCGTTGCGATGGTCCAGTTCCGTGCCGGCGTTGGGATGATGGCGATCGAGCGCATCGAAAATGCGCTTCGCGGCGGCGGGCGTCTTCACCCTAGTGTACGGGCCCCTTGTCCGGAGGCAATGGCTGGGGCTGCTGTCCCGAATGCGATTCCGAGTAGACGCGCAGGTTCTCTTGCAGCGCGGCAATCAGCGTGGGGATGAACTGTACCGGCAGCACGATCTTGGCGCGCACCGGCGCGCGGACGACGTGCTCGGCTTCCGCGTCGCGAATTTCCTTTTCCGAAAGCGGCTGCACCTCGCAGAAGGTGAGCGTGAAGTCGAACGGCGTGTGGTTGACCGCGCAGAAGTTGGCGTAGGTGCGCGGCTCAGGGCCACCGTCTTCGGGGACGATGGTGAAGTTGATTTGTTTGCGATCGGTCATATTGGGGCCTGCTCGGCTCTAGCCTACCTCAACCCCCAGGGTCTCAAGCCGCAGGCCGCAGGTCGCAAGCCGCGGACGTCAATACTTTCGCATCACGCCGACGACCACGCCCTGAATCTGCACGCCATCGGGCTCGACGTAAATCGGCTGCATGGCCGGGTTCGCCGGCTGCAACCGGATGCGATTGGCTTCCTTGTAGAACTTCTTCAGCGTCACGTCCTGGCCGCCGACCAGGGCAATCACCATGTCGCCGTTGTCGGCCGTCTTGCGGTCTTCGACGATCACCCAGTCGCCGTCGCGGATCTGCTCGTCGATCATGGACTCGCCACGCACCCGCAGGACGTAGGTGTCGCGCTTGCCGGCAATCAACGAGTCGGGCACGCTGATGGTTTCGTTGCCCGCTACCGCTTCGATCGGCATGCCGGCCGCCACATAGCCGAGCATGGGGAGTTCAACGGCCCGCCCGCCCGAGCGGCTGGGGAGCAGTTCCACCGACCGGCTGCGGTTCCACGCCCGGCGAATGCAGCCCTTCTCCTGAAGGTTCGTCAGATGCTTATGGACGGTAGCCAGGGACGACAAGCTGAACCGTTTGCCGATTTCCTCCAGGCTCGGGGCATACCCGTGCTGCTGGATGAACTCGTTGAGGTAGTCGAGAATTTCGCGCTGGCGCTTGGTCAGTGGTTGCATAAGTGCACTCCGGAGTTCGAGGGTTGCTCCGTTTCTTCGCCCTGAACAGGAAGCGTAAGCAAACAAGAGGCGAAAGTCAACCGAGATGGGGTCTTGAGCCCTTGACCAGTATCACTATGATACCGTTGCTCGAGGAGCAGTGCCATGCCCAATGTATTGGTTCGCGACCTTGATGACGACGTTCTTGACCAGCTCAAGGCAGCTGCCAAGGCCAACCGCCGATCGCTGCAGGCGGAGATTCACGATGTGCTGCGCCGTGCCAACACACGCAATCTGGCGGAGACGCGGCGCCTCTCCGCGAAGTGGCTGAAGCGCCTCAACCGTTCGGACCACTCCGATAGCGCCGCCCTTATTCGGGAGGACCGGGACGCCCGGTGAGGGTCTTCGTCGTCGATGCCAGTGTCGTCGTGAAGTGGTTTGTCCCCGAGATGCACTCCGAGGCCGCCCGGAGATGGCTCGATGCTTCGCATGACTACATCGCGCCCGATCTCGTATTCCCCGAGGTCGGGAATGCCATTTGGAAGAAAGTTCGCCGGGGCGAGTTGAGCCCAGACGACGCTCAGAGTCTCGTCAAGGAGCTTTCAGCCGCTGGTATCGAGGCGGTTTCGATGCGGGGCCTCGTTTCAGACGCTCACGCGTTGGCAGTCGCCACCGGAATCACGGTGTACGACGCAACGTACCTGACGCTCGCGGTTCGGTTAGAGACGCAGGTCATCACTGGCGACGACAGGTTTGCGCGGAAGCTCGTGGAGCATCCGCTGCTTGCACCGCACGTTCGTTCGGTAGAGGACTTCATTCCCGAGTAGGCGCGCCAGGGGACAGGCGCGGCGGGCCTGACCGCGCTGGCACAGGCTCAGGGGCTCTCGCTGGAGGAACGGCCTCGGACTTTCGACGGACGAAGCGCGTCAGCAATGGAGCCGCCTCGAAGGTTTCTTGGCACCGCAGTCGAGAAGCCGACGACGGGCTATCTCACGCTCTTCGTCGGAAAAGAGGACTTTCCAACGCGGTTCGAGGATCAGCCACTCAACCGTTAGGTCCAACCTACTCCGCTGCCACAATTGCGTAAATCCGTCCGACATCTGGGGTAGTAGGCGACGAGCGGTCTCGATGCCGCCGTGATCGGTCAGCATCTGGTGGAAGCGCGTCGCATTATAGCCAGCCTGCTTCTTCGCTTGCACATAGATCTGCATCATCGCTTCGTCGAAAGCGCGATCGGCATCCAACGGGGTGGTCCTTTCTCCGGCGTTGTCATGGAGGTGCCGACGGAGCCCGAACAACTGCTGGGCGGAAGTACCCGCTTTCAGAACCCGTTCGGCGATATTGGCTCAAGACGAGATTATGTCGGTTCATAATGACGGCTTGACCGTCAAGGCAGGCCCCAACGTGGCTGCGACCATCCGTACCTAACGTCATGTCTGCCAAGGACTTACCGACGAGCGGAGACGGTAAGCTGCTGAGGATGTGACTTGGCGCATACTGTCCTTCAACCTTTCGCACCCCTGCCGGTCTAATCCCTACAGCAGGGGCACGCGGTCATGACACATGGATCGGCAGTTCGCACAGCGTGGGCACCGGCCGTCGCAACCGGGTGGACGGTAACGGTGGTGCAGCTATCAGCACCCGCCGTGGCCGCGATCAACGTCGACGGCATGGGCGATGCGGCACTCGTGGCGGCCTCGATCGAGGGCCGGCGCGAGGCGTTCGACGCGATCGTCGAGCGTCATCGCCGCACTGTGTACCAGGTCTGCTACCGCTTCGTGGGCAACCACGAAGATGCCAGCGACCTCTCGCAGGAATCGTTCGTTCGCGCCTGGCGCGGCCTGAAGACCTTCAAGGGCGAGTCGGCGCTGTCCACCTGGCTGTATCGCGTCGCGGTCAACGTGTGTCTCAACCGCGTCAGCGCGAAGACGCTGCCAACCTATTCGATCGAGTCGACGGACCGCTTCGAAGACACCCGCATCGAGGGCGCGCAGGCGGCGTTGCTGCGCGAAGAACGCGCGGCGGCCGTCCGCAAGGCCATCGCATCGCTGCCGAAGAAGCAGCGGGCCACGTTAATCCTGCGGACGTATCACGACATGCCACACCAGCAGATTGCCGACATCCTCGGCAGTTCGGTGGGCGCGACCAAAGCGAATTTCTTCCATGCACTGGCAAATTTGAAGAAAATCCTGGGTAACGAACCATGACGCACCTGACCTCCGACCAACTCGTGGACGCCCTCGACGGCGTGCTCGAACGCGCGCGGCAGTCACACCTCGACGCATGCCAGCCCTGTCAGCAGCAGGTGGCCGAGTTGGCGGCCGTGCTCCGCGAGACGCGCGCGGTCGACATGCCCGAACCGTCGCCGCTGTATTGGCAGCACTTGTCGGAACGCGTCCGCACCGCCATCGACGCCGAGCCGGTGGCGGCCGGCGGAGGGGGCGGCTGGCTTCGCTGGCCCGTGCTCGCGCCGGTTGCGGCGCTCGCCCTGACCGTGATGGCGCTGGCGGTGGCGGTGCCGCGGCCGTCACCGGTCACGCCCGACGTGGCGCTCCGCGAGGCCAGTGAGGCGCCACTCGACGACAGCTTTGCGATGATCGCCGACCTGGTGGGCGACATGGACTGGGACACCGCCATGTCGGCGGGGCTCACGGTCGCCTTGGGCGCGGCCGATCGGGCGGTGCTCCAACTGACCTCCGCGGAACAACAGGAACTGACGCGCCTGCTGAAGGTCGAACTGCTGCGCGCCAAGTCATGAGTCACTCCCAAGCCGCAAGCCCGGGGCCCCCGGCGCGGCACCCGCGCTGGGGTGGAAGCCCCAAGCCGCAAGCCCCGGAGGCTATGATGAAGAACATGCGAACCCTCCTCGCCACGACGCTCCTGGCAGGGGCGCTGTCGGCCGCGACCGTGTCGGCGCAGGACCTGCAGGCGCAGCCGCAGGGGTCTGCCCGGCAGCCACTCCCGGGCATCGACAACAGCGACATGACGCCGCCTGAGATCCAGAAGCTGTTCGAAGCGTACCTCGTGATGGAAGCGCAACAAGCGCTCTCCCTCACCGACGAGCAGTACCCGCGGTTCCTGACCCGCTTGCGGGCTTTGCAGGATACGCGCCGCCGCCATCAGCAGGAACGCTTCCGCCTGATGGGTGAGCTGCAACGCCTGTCGAACCCGCGCCAGGCCACCGTGCGCGGAGACGATGCGATGCTCAAGGAACGGCTCACCGCGCTGCACGAACTCGAGGGGCGCACGGCGGCGGAACTCCGCAAGGCTTACATTGCGCTGGATGAGGTGCTCGACCTCCGGCAGCAGGCCAGGTTCCGGATCTTCGAAGAGCAGATCGAACGCCGGAAGATCGAGCTGCTGATGCGGGCCCGACAGCAGACCCGTCCCAATCAGCAACTGCCGGGAGGACAGCTTCCCAAGCGCCGTCCGCCTCCGCTTCTCTGATTTCTGGCGGCCTTCGGCGGGGCCTGC
>JBCKZH010000083.1:0-16514 GCA_038919385.1 Vicinamibacterales bacterium
AAATTGCGCGCCCTCGGTACCAGCCAGCGGCTACGCCGTGGTCGTACTGAGCGACCGCAGCCAGAGGCGCGAGGCGCCATCGCCCGAGGCCACGAACACGAGTTGGCGCCCGTCGGGCGAGAGGGCGAACGACACCGGGTCGCCGCCGGCGGGGGTGGTGATCTCGACGCGCGTTTCGGGGGGTGCGTCGGGCGGGGCTTCGCGCAGGTGCCGCACGGCGGGGACGGCGAGCCCCGCCGCGGCGAGCAGCGCGATGGCGGCGACCGCCCACGCGAGCCGGATGCCGCGGGCGGACGATGGCGACGGCGCGGCCCCGATGGGCGACGTGTCCGCGGCCGGCGCCGTCAGCGCGTCCTCGATTTCCAGACGCGCATCGGCCGCTGACTCGACACGCCGCTTCCGATCTTTCTCGAGACACCGCCGTAACAATCTTCGAATCGGCGTGGGCGTGTCGGCGGGGAGTTTCGTCCAGTCCGGCTCCGTCTTCAGCACCGCCGCGAGCACATGTGACACCGTCTCACCGTCGAACACCCGGTGACCGGTCAGCATCTCGAGCAGCACCACGCCAAACGAGAACAGGTCGCTCCGCTTATCGACCGGCTTGCCCGAGGCCTGCTCGGGACTCATGTACGCCGCCGTGCCGAGGATCATCCCCGCCTGCGTCGCGTGCAGCAAGAGAGTCGGGGAGTTTCCGAGGTCCTGGGGTCCTGAGGCCTTGAGGTCTTGATCGATGGCCTTCGCGAGCCCGAAGTCGAGCACCTTCACGGTGCCGTCTGCGCGGACCTTGATGTTGGCGGGCTTCAGATCGCGATGGATGATCCCCTGCTCGTGCGCCGCTTCGAGCGCCTCGGCGATCTGCTTGGCGATCGCCAGCGCTTCATCGAGTGGCAGGCCCGAAGCTTGGGGCTTGAGGCTTGCGGCGTGGGCGATCTTGTCGGCGAGCGTCGGGCCTTCGACCAGTTCCATCACCAGTGCGAGGGTCCCCTCAGAGCCTGAGCAGAAGATGGCGGCGATGTTGGGGTGGTTCAGCGAGGCGAGTAGCTGCGCTTCGCGCCGGAACCGCGCGAGGCGATCCAGATCGTTCGCGACGGCCGGCAGCAGCACCTTGATCGCAACTTCGCGATGCAGCTTGGTGTCGTGGGCGCGATAGACCTCTCCCATGCCGCCCACGCCCAGGGCGGATAGGACTTCGTAGGGGCCGAGACGTGTGCCAGAAGGCCAGGGCATGGGCTGGGGCAGATTATCACCCGATACGGAGGCGGAAGGAGCGCCTCGCCTGAATTAGGTCTCGAACTGTTCCTCGACAACGAGGACGGGTTCGGATGGTCCTGGATAGCGCGCCGAGACGGCGTAGTCAGTCAATGCCGACGCCTCCTGCACATCAGCCGGCATGTCGAAACCCAACTGCGTCAGTGTCGTGATCAAGTCGCTGATGGAATGCGTCCGCGGCACGTGCACTCCCTTCAAAACCAGCAGAGCCTTGAAGGCCTTCTCGACCGCCTGCTGCGCGTCGAAGCACGCGTCTTCAAGCAAGACGTCCGGCGTCGTCTGGCCTTGCGTCGCGCGCGCCAGGTTGCTGCGGGCCCGGCGCAGCCACTCGCGCGGATCCTCGGGGCTCCGCCGGTCAGGCGGCATACACTTCGCGCCCCTCTCGCATCGCCGGTCCGATGATGGTCGCCACGCCATTCCTCAGCGCCTCGACGTCCTCGGGCGTGACGACCACGATGTCGATCGATGCTGGAACACCGACAAGCGCTCGGTAGATGGCCTGAGCGAGCCGGCGCCGGCTTGGGACGCCACTCTTGATCACGAGAAAATCCAGGTCGCTTTGTGAGCCGGCATCGCCACGGGCCGCCGAGCCGAACAGGATCACGCGATCGGGTTGCGCGACCGCCACGATGCGTTCGAGCGCCGCCTCAACCAACGTCATTCGGTCACTATACCGTGTGAGGATGCTCGCCGGAAGCGTAGGCGCGAGGGGATCGCCGGCGCAGCAGGAGGTGCGCCTCATCGAACAGCGAATACGCGACCGGCGTTACGATCAGCGTCACCAGCAAGACCATCGTCTGGCCGCCAATCACGACCCAGCCAATCGCGTGATTGGTGGCCGACCCCACCCCTTGCGACACCACCAGCGGCACCATGCCCGCCACGAACGCCAACGTCGTCATCAGAATCGGCCGAAGCCGATCGCGGCTCGCCTGCACCACGGCGTCATGCGTGTTCATGCCGGTCGCCTTTAACTGGTTGGCGTGATCGATCTGCAGAATCGAGTTCTTCTTCACCACGCCAAACAGCACGAGCAAGCCCAACCCGGAAAAAATATTGAGCGACTGCTGAAAGATGATCAGCGACAGCAGCGCGAACGGCAGCGTGAGCGGCAGCGAGAGCAGGATCGTGACCGGATGCAACCACGACTCGAACTGCGCCGCCAGGATCAGGTACATGAAGATGAACGACAGCGCGATCGCGGTCAGGAACGCGGTGGCGGTGCGATTGAGCTCGCGGGACTGGCCGGAGAAGTCGGCGCGGTACTCCGGGCCGAAATTCAGTTCCGCCGCCGCGGCCGCGATCTGCTCCTGCACCGCACCCTGCGAGGTGCCCGGCAGCAGGTTGGCCTTGAGCGTCACCTGCCGCTGGCGCCCCATCCGGCTGATGCTGGCCGGCGAGTCGCCGCGCGCGAACGACGCGATGTTGTCGAGGCTGACAATGCCGAGTCTGGACGAGGGGACCGGCAAGCCGGCAATAGCCTCGATGGTACTGCGACTGTCCTCTTCCGCCCGCAGGTGGACTTCGTACTGCTCGCCGCCATCGTTGAACGTGGTGACCTGATCGCCGGCCACCAGCAGACGAATCGCGTCCGCGGCATCGGCGATCGACACGCCAAGGTCCGCCGCCTTGGGGCGATCGAGGTAGACCGACACTTCCGGCTTGCCGGCGTTCAACGTGGTATCGACATCGACGAGGCCGGGAATGGCGACGGCCTTCACGCGCAGTTGCTCACTGTATTTCTCAAGCTGCTTCAGGTCGGGGCCCTGCACCATGAACTGGATGCCGCCGCCACCGCCGCCAGGACCACCGCCCTGTTGCACGGCCGTCCGAATTCCGGCCTTGGTGTAGACCGGGAGAATCTCGTTGCGGACCTGCGCCATCACGGCGAACTGATCGCGTCGCCGCGCCTCGATCGGATGCAGGCGAACCAGCATGCTCGCGGTATTCAAGGTGCCGGCGGCGTCGCCGGCCACGGTGACGAGCGTGAACTCCACTTCCGGGATGGCCCGCACCGCCGTGCTCACGCGGTTGGCCAGAATTTCCATGGCCGCCAGGCTCGTCCCTTCCGGCGCCCGCATGGTGATGTCGAACTGCGACTGGTCGTCTTCGGGCGTGAAGTTGACGGCGGTGAACCTGAAGAGCGGGACACTCGACAGCAGGACCAGCACCGCGCCGACCGCCACCAGTCCGCGATGCGCCATCGCCCATTCGAGCATGCGCGTATAGCCGCGATCGAGCGGGTCGAACAGCCGGTTGTGCTTGGAGCCGCCGTGCGCGCCCTTCGGCTGCGGCTTGAGCCAGTACGCCGACATCATCGGCGTCAGCGTGAAGCTGACAAACAACGACACCATCACGGCAAAGGCCATGGTCAGGCCGAAGCTCTGCATGAAGCGGCCGACCATACCGCTCATGAACCCCACCGGTGCGAAGATCGCCACCAGCGAGAAGGTCGTCGCCATCACGGCCAGGCCGATCTCCCTGGTGGCCTCGACCGCCGCTTGCATGGGCGGCATGCCCTTCTCTTCGATGAACCGGAAGATGTTCT
The DNA here is from genome assembly GCA_038919385.1 of Vicinamibacterales bacterium. GTDB lineage: Bacteria > Acidobacteriota > Vicinamibacteria > Vicinamibacterales > UBA2999 > 12-FULL-67-14b. Next base: position 3,818 of record JBCKZH010000083.1, read on the forward strand.
CCAGCACCACGATCGCATCGTCAATCACGATGCCCACCGACAGCGTCAAGGCCAGCATCGTCAGCATGTTGAGCGTGAAGCCCATGTACCAGACGAGCGCGAACGTGGCGATGATTGAGGTCGGGATGGAGATCGCCGCGATCACCGTCGCTCGGAAATTGCCGAGAAACAGGAAGACGACGATGGCGGCGAGAATCGAGCCGACGATCAGGTGCTCCTGCACGCTGGCAATCGAGGCTTCGATGAACTGGGCTTCGTCACGAACAATGCGGAGCTGATAGCCGGCCGGCAGAATGCCCTGCAGGTCGGCCAGCCGCTGTTTGACGTTGTTCGCGACTTCCACCGTGTTGGTGCCCGACTGCTTCCGGATCTGCAGCAGCACGGTCGGCTCGCCGTTGACGCTGGCCTGCGTGCGCGGTTCGGCCATCCCGTCTTCAATCCGGGCGACATCGCGAAGCCGAATCGGGTGGCCATCGACCTCGCGCAAGACGACTTCACCGAAACCGTCGATGGTCTCGATGCGGCCGCGGGTGCGGAGGGTCACCGATTGCCCGCCCTGGTCCATGCGGCCGCCGGGAATGTCGGCGTTCTGCGACTGGAGCGCACGGGCGACATCGTTGACCGACAGACGCTGCGCCCGTAGCAGGGCCGTGTCGAGCCACAGGTTCAACTGCCGGCTGCGGCCGCCAATGACCACGACCTGACCGACGCCCTCGGCGCTTTCGAGCCGGCGACGCAGCACCTTGTCGGCAAACTCGGTGATGTCGCGGACCGGCTTGTCGGCGGTGACGGCGACGGTAATGACGGGTGACGCCGTGAAGTCGAGTTTCTCGACGGTCGGCTGCAACACCGTGCGCGGCAGCCGTGGAATGACCCGATTGATGCGGTCGCGAACTTCCTGCGCGGCGGTGTCAGCGTTCTTGTCGAGGGTGAACGACACCACCACCTGTGAGATGCCCTCTGATGACGTCGAACTGAGAGTGTCGATGTTGCTAATAGTGTTGACGGCCTCCTCGATCTTGTCGGTGACCTCGGTCTCGACCTGTTCCGGCGCGGCGCCAGGCAGCCGCGTGGTCACCGAGATCGTCGGGATGTCGACGTTCGGAAAGCGATCGACGCCGAGCCGGCCAAACGCGAACAGGCCGACGACGGTCAGCGAGAGCACCAGGACCCAGGCGAACACCGGTCGCCGGACGCAGATCTCGGCAAGCCACTGCATGGCTTACCTCACGACAACACGGACGCCGTCAACCAGGCGATCCACGTCCTTGGCGACCACGCGCTCGCCCGCTTTCAGGCCGCTGGTGATCTCGTCCTGCTCACCAACGCGTTGGCCGACCATGACGACTCGCTCTTCCACGCGGTCGCCCGCGATCACGAACACACGGGAGGTTCCCGAGATGCTGCGGACGGCGGTCGTGGGTACCAGCAGGCCGGGGAGCATGGCCGCCTGCTCGATCCGCGCGGTGGCGAAGAAACCGGGCTTGAGGCGATTGCTGGGGTTGGGCACGATGGCCTCGAGGGTCAGGGCGCGGGTGGCGGCCGCCACCGACGGCGAGACATAGCGAACCTGGCCGACGAACGTTTCGCCTGGATACGCATCCACCTCGAAGGTCACCGCGCGTCCGGTCGCAACGGCGGACACGTACTGCTCGGGCACGGTCAGTTCCACCCGAAGCGGATCGACTCGCATCACGGTGGCCACCTTGGTGCCGCGCGTGACGTAGTCGCCGATCGAGACAAAGCGTTCGCCGACGACGCCGGCGAAGGGGGCCCGCACGGTGGTGTCGGCGAGCGCCTTCTGTGCCAGCGTAACGCGGGCACGAGCGGCCAGCAGCGCCTGGTATTGCTGGGCGGCGCTGTTTCTCGCCACGTCGTACTGGCGGGCGGTGGCCTCGGCCTGCGCGCTGCGTTGATCGAACTCTGCCTGCGAGAGCAATTGTTTCTCGTGCAGCATCCTCGCCCGTTTGAACTCGGTCCGCGCCAGTTGCAGGGTTGCTTGGGCGTTGGCCACTTCGGGCACCCGCTCCACGGCAAAGGCAGCGGCGTTGGTCATGCCAAGTCGCGCTTCGAGCTGCGCGGCATTGGCCTGGGCCTCGGCTGCCTGCGCCTCGCCCTCGGATGCGACCAGCCGCACCAGGGCGTCGTTGGCGCTGACCCGGCTGCCGCGCTCTACCGGGGTAGCAATGACGCGACCGGCTACTTCCGCCGCGACGTCGGCGTCTTCCTGTGCGTGGAGCGTGCCGCTGACGCGGATGAACCGCTTGATCGGTTGCTCCACCACGCCGATCGCCGACACGTTGACGGCGGCGGCCTCGGACGCGGCCGGCGAGTCGGCGCCGGCGCGGTCGCAAGCACTGGTCAGTGCGGCGGCCAGAAGACAGAGGGAGAGAATTCGGCGAGTCACACGCGGGCTCCTTGGGATTGCTTCGATGAACGCCGGGGCCGGCCCGGGCGGGTAGGGGGTGCCGGCGCAGCCGCACCCTGCAGGAAGTGGTCGACGTGTTGCCGGGCGAACTTGCGCGGGTTGCTAATCATCGGCAGGTCGGCGCCGATGGCGTGCAGCTGCCGCCACATGATCAGCGGGCTGATGAAGGCAATGCCGAGGACCGCGGGATCGGCCCGGCGCAGCCAGCCCTCGCGAATCAGCCGGCGCAGGATCTCGTGCAGCCGATCGCGGCCGCGGGCCATCCGCTCGTAGAGATTGATGCGGCCGACCTTGGCCAGGCGCACGCCGTCCGACATCAGGATGCGAAACAGCTTCTGCTCGCGGGGCTCGACGAACCCTTTGAGGGTGTCGGCGGCCAGCTGCTCGAGCAGGGCGCGGCCGTCGACGATCGGCCCCTCGGCGAGCGCGGTCAGCCGCTCGGTCTTGGTGTGCTGGTGGGCCTCGAGCAGGGCGTCGAACAGCGCGTCCTTGCCGGCAAAGTAGTTGTAGAGGTTGCTTTCCCGCACCCCCACGGCCGCGGCCACGTCGCGCAGGCTGGTGCCGAAGAACCCTTTGTCGGCAAACAGGTCGAGCGCGGCGTCGAGAATCGCCTGGCGGGTGCGCTGTCCGTCGGCGTTCTTGGGGCGGGCCATAAGAAATTAATGGTCGTTCATTTAATTAGCGGTTGTCAACCGGCTGCAGGCGGCTCGACCGCGACCTGGCCGCCGGCCAGAAGGTGTTCCTGATCTCGCCGCGCCGCTATGGCAAGTCGTCGCTGATCCGGGACGTGCTGCGCGGCCTCGACCGGCAGAAGATCCTCACCGTCGAGGTGACGGTGGCCTCCTCGAGCTCGTACATCGGCTTCCTCGACTCGCGTTTCGTGGCCAGCGGCATGCGGCCGGAAGACGGCCTTGGCGCGGCGATCGTGGACCTGGCCGCCAACGTCCCCTACGACGTGCAGCGCCTCGCGCACGAGACCTGGGACGACATCAAGGCGGCAGGACGCAAGACCGTGGGGTTGGCCGGCCTCCACGCCACACTGACGCGCCTGCTGGGCGAGCAGCACATCATCTTCGAAGAGTCATGGCAGCGCCTCACCCTGCCGCAGCGCGCCGTGCTGCGCGCGCTCGTGCTCGAAGACGGCCGCGAGTTGTTGTCGGCGGATGTGCGCACGCGCCATCGGCTGCCCGGCGCTTCGACGGTGCAGGCGGCGCTCGCTGCACTCGTGCGGCAGGACATCGTCATGAAGGATGGCGCCCGCTACACGGCCAGCGACTCCCTCTATCGCGAATGGGTGGCACGGCAGACCTTCTGAATGTGGTGACTTCGTGAGTTGGTGATTTGGTGATTTGAAGGTCGCTTGCGCGCTCTCTGAAATCACGACGTCACAAGATCACCAAACCACGAGATCATCGTCGCCGCCCGCGCGCCCGGCCGGTGCGGTTGCCGCGCGCGTCGCGGTAGCCCTCTTCGTAGCCGTTCACAAACCCATCGCGGTACTCGTCGTCGTAGCGCGAGCCCCAGCGGCCGTTGTCGGCCGAGCGGTACTCGCGCTGACCGCGCGGAGCGTAGCGGTCACCATCGCGCGCATCGGCGCGCCCCTGGCGGACGCCGTCGCGATAGCCACTGTCGTACGCCGCCCGCTCGTTGCGGGAACTGCTGCGCCCGTTGTTATTGCCGTATCCGCCGCGGTTGCCGTAGGTGTCGTACGCACAGCCGGTCAACGTGGCGGCCAGCACCAGAACCAGTGCGGACTTGAGCATCATGACAAGACCCTCTGCCGATGCTCCAGCAAGAGAGGTACCAGCCCGATTGGCCCGCCAGTGTCCGGGGATGGAGACGGAAAGCGAGGGTGGCCGGCCACGAAAGGGGTCAATGACGTACCATCAGGCGGGCGGTAGTTGACGCGGGAGGCAGTAATGGAAGAACGGCGGCGAGTGTCCTGGATCAGTGGCTCGATCCTGGTTCGGGGTGATGTGGTCTCTTCGGAAGATCTGGTGATTGACGGTCAGGTGCAGGGCACCCTCGAGCTGGGCGACCACAGCCTCACGATTGGTCCCGGCGCGGCAGTGGTCGCCGACCTGTCGGCCAAGGTGGTGACCGTGAGCGGCTCGGTCGTAGGCAACGTGATGGGCGCGGCGCGGGTGGAGCTGAAGGCGACCGCGGTGGTCGAAGGGAACGTGAACGCGCCGACCTTCGTGATGGAAGAGGGTGCCACCCTCAAGGGGAGGGTGGACACCGGTGCGAGACGATGACTTGGTGACCTAGCGTTTGGGGACGAGCTTGATGATGCGGCCGGTGGCGTTGTTGGTCACTATGTAGATCGCGCCGTCGGGTCCCTGCCGCACGTCGCGGATGCGCTCCGGCTTGGGCTGGAGGTCCTTGAGCAGCCGTTCTTCGCCAATCACCTTCTCGCCGTCGAGGACGAGCCGTACCAAGTCGTTCGTGCCGTGGCCGCCAACGAACAGGTTGCCCTTCCACGCCGGGAACAGCGAACCGGTGTAGAAAGTCATGCCGCTCGGTCCGATGATCGGATCCCAGTAGTACAACGGCTGCTCCATGCCGGTCTGCTGCGTGATGCCGCCAGTGATGGTGCCGCCGCGGTATTCGATGCCGTAGGCAATGGTCGGCCAGCCGTAGTCCTTGCCCTTGCGCGCGATGTTGATCTCGTCGCCGCCGCGGGTGCCGTGCTCGCCGGTCCACAACTCACCGGTGGTGGGATGCAAGGCGGCCGCCTGGATGTTGCGCTGGCCGAGCGACCAGATCTCGGGCAGCACGCCCTCTTTGCCGACAAACGGGTTGTCTTTCGGAATCGAACCGTCGGCGTTGATGCGCACCAGCTTGCCGAGGCCACTGTCCATCTTCTGCGCCTGCATGCGCCCTTCGGCGATCGAGCGATCGCCCTGGGTCACAAACAAGGTGCCGTCGCGACCGAACACCAGGCGGCTGCCAAAGTGCAGCGGCGAGTTCAGCGACGGCCGCTGATGATAGATCACCTGCACTTCGTCGACGCGCGGCGCCGCCGCATCATCGACAAACTTGCCGCGGGCGACGGCGGTGTTGTTGACGCCCGGCTGCCCATCCTTCGGCTCAGCGTAGCTCCAGTAGATGAGGTTGTTCTTCGCGAACGCCGGGTCGAGCACCACATCGAGCAGGCCGCCCTGGCCGCGCGCGTCGACCGCGGGCAGGCCGGTCACGGCCGCCGAGAGCTTGCCGTCGGCGCCGACCACCCGCAGCCGGCCGGGCCGCTCGGTCACGAGCATCTTGCCGCCGGGCAGGAACGCCAGGCTCCACGCGTTCTGCAGGCCTTCCGCGACGGTGACCACGTCGAAGGCGACGTTGGACTTCATCTCTGGCGCGTCGGTCTGTCCGGCGCTCGCCGGCTTCTGCTCGGGATTGTTGGGCGGACGCGGGTCGACGCCCTGCGCGACGGCGATGTCCGCGGTGCCGCACACCGCCAGGGTCAACGCGGCCGCGATCAACTGGTGCTTCATGCTTGGTCTCCGTGGGCGGAAGGAGTTGCCCAGGTCGCGATCTTACATCAGCGGGTTTGGCGGCCCGGTTAGACCACGCTCAGCTCGACCATCGTCGTCGCTTCCACCGCGTCTTCAACCTTGGCGGTGTTGGACGAGCCGCTGACGCGTGCCTCTCTCGGGTCGCGAGGTCGATTCAATTGAAGGATCGGTAACACGGGGTCAGGGATAGAATGCCCGCGGGAAGCAGAGGAACCCCCCATGGGCCACAAGTCCGCGTTCTCAGCCGCCGTTCTGATCCTCGGATGTGCTCTTCACGCCGTCGCTCAGCAACCCGCTGTCGCACCTCCCCGTCCGGTGCCGACCAACGTCTGGGCGCCGAAGCCATCGAAGACGCCTGCCTACCTGCCGCCTCAGAAGCCGTGGATCAAGCTCTCGGAACTCAAGAGCCGGCATCAGGGCGAGGCAAACTGGCGCGAGTTGCTGGTCGACGATGGGCGGTTGATGGCGGAGTATTACTCGGCGGCGCCTGGCACAAAGGTGGGACCGCGGCTGCACCCGGACACGCGCGAGTGGTTCGCCGTGGTTGAGGGCGAAGTCCGCGTGGAGATCGAAGGGCAGCCCACAATCACGGCCACGCGCGGTTCGCTGATCAACATCCCGCGACAGACGATCTATTCGCTCGAAACGCTCGGCACAACGCCCAGCCTTCGTTTCGTCGTCAACGTCGCGCGCGCCAAGACCTTGTATCCGCAAGAGACGACGCCACCGCCACCGGCGGCGGGTACGACGTGGGTGCCCGCCACCCTCAACCGGACCCCCGGCCGTTACGACGAGTTCAACCAGCCGCACCTGAACATCCACGAGGCAGCGGCGAAGAACGAGAAATACACCGGTGGCCGGTTCGTCCGCGATGACAAGTCGGAAATGCTCGTCATCTATGGCCACGAGAAGAACATGCCGCCGCTCGATCCCGCCGACAAGGGCCACTTCCACGCCGAGAGCGCGGAGGCCTGGCTCGTGTTCTCCGCCAGGATCCGCTACGCCTTCGAAGGCCAGCAGCCGTTCATCGCGAGCGAGGGGGACGTCGTCTACGTGCCGGCCGGCACCTGGCATGCCACGCGCTTCATCGGCGACAACGCCTGCCGGCTGTCGATCACGGAGTACGTCGGCAACGCCCTCCTGCTCGAGCCGCGAAAGCAGTAGGCGGGTCTCACGACCCCTGGCCCGACCGAGTAATCGTTGCGATCATCATATTTGCCTCGTGCTGCGCCCCGCGCGGACAGGGCCCCTTCATCATCCGCGACTCCGGATCAGTGAAGTTGTATTGGGCTTTCGGATCCGGCTGCGCCGGAACGACCGCGAGACGACGGGAAACTGCAGCGGTCCTCGTTCGATCGGGACAAACGTGGCACGGAGCTCCTGAAGAAACTCGTCGCCGAGCGCGTCGAGTTCCGCTTCGTGTCGGACCTCAAGCCTAGCCATTTACCGCGGCTGGCGCAGACGGTGCTGAAGAGGTTCGTGAAGTGGTACTTGATCGACGCTCGCGGCGATGTGATCCCAGAGCGACTGGACGTCATCGATCTGCTCGTCGACGGGAAGATCGCCGAATCCTGGAGGCGGCAGTGGCAAAGGATGAGGCATGGACTCGGACTACAGCACTGGCACACTGGTCAGCCCAACGACATGTTGTGCGGCGGGCCGCCACCGCGTTCATTTGCGGCACCACGCTTCCGGCCCGTCCGCACCAACTAAAGTTTAATTCGTTAGGCAGCGTTTCATGGTTTTGGCGCTACTCGAGCCTGACCGGATCACCGCGGCGGATCATGCCGCCCCGCAGCACCGCGGCATAGACACCGACGTTCACATCGTTGTGCTGGGCCGCCGTGCGCAAGATCCGTGGATCTCTAGGGAGATCGCCTTGGGGCAGAGTCGTCATCACACAGCGGGGGCAGGGGCCTGTGATGCTCAGGCGAACCTCATCTCCGATGGCGAGCGTGTGGCCGATCCAGGCATTTTCAACGAAGTTCTTCTCGCCCGAGGCAGGCTCCACCACGATGTTTGGACGAAACCGCCGGACCTCGAAGCGCCCCTGCGGATAGAGTTCCCGGAGCCGGTCGATCGTGCCCGTGGTCAGGACATGGACGACAGCAAGATCGAAGAACGTGCCAGCCGGCATGGACTCGTCGGTGACTGTTTCCCTGTGGGCGAGGCCATCCATATCCGGCCAGTACTCTTCGAGGCTGGGCGTGTTGGGCGCCGTTGCCGCAAGTGTCACCTCGCGGCCGAGCACGTTCGACAGAATTTGGTTGAGATCGCCCTGCTCGCTGGTAACGGTGGTGCCGTCCGGGAGCGTAATCCGCGCCGGAGGAATCTTCTCGCCGCCGCGTGGGGACTCGGCTAAAGCGGCTCGGAAATCAAAAAGCCTTCCCCATTTCTTGGGGTTCTTGGCACTCACGACCTTCCCGTTGGACGGGTCCACAAGGGCATACGCCCGATCCCCGAGCAGCCCGTGTTCCGTAAGGCCGGCGGCGTTCAGCTCCTCTCCCATCATGGACTTAACGGGATATCGCCAAAGAGACACCACGGAACCAAGCTCAACTTGTGTTGTGTGTGGCATGAGCTAACCCCCTTTTTCGTAATTGACGCACCTTTGCCGTTAATCGAATCCCGCCATCACCCCTCGCTTATTCATACGCGGATGATCTCGCCCTTGAGCGAGTAAAGGATGGCGATCACGTCCTTCTTCGCATCCTCGTCTAGGCCATTCTTGTTCATCGCCCCGACGATGTCATCCATCACCGCCAGGTACTCCTGTTCACTAATGTTCATGCCCTTGTGTGCGGCGAGCATGTCCTTGCCCGTGTAGGTTTCGGGGCCGCCTGAGCCAGCGCAAAAAACTCGCACGCCATCTTCTTGAGATGATCTAGATCCTTGACGTTCTCGAATCGGGTCTTGACGATGGGGTTGCTCAAGTGCGCGGCAACGACATCATCCACGAGTCGGGCCATGCCTTCAGCCCCGCCCAGTCGCTGGTAGAGTGTAGTGATCATCTGAGATTCCTTTTGGCGTTTATAGGGCTGCGTGATTAGAGGGAGATTGTTGCCGCAGCCCGATGCAACAATTGCATAACGTCATATGGGTGCACGGCGACAATCCGGGCACCCGCGCCAATTCACGCTCACCGTGGGATACGCTGCATCCCGGCCGCGATTGGGCGCACCGCGATCCCAAGATGAGGGATGCGCGGCCGCTGTTGCGGATCATCAAAGATATAGCCCAACACCTCGCGAAGTATCCACCCATCGGGTCCATCGACGAAATTCTGCGGCGCGTCCTGGAAGAGATGCGGGCGTAGGCCCACCCCCCTTGGCGTTCCGGTTCGTCCAACACAGGCAAGCGCCAGGGCTGTCGTCTTGGCACCGTAAGTCATGCTCTTCACGTCAGTCCCTGGCGCTCATCCATATTCTTACCGCTTGTCGTACCAGACCATGTTGTCGACTTTGTTGCCCAGCGCATCGATGCCCATTTGTGTCGATGTGCGCGACTTACCGTCGGCCGCCATCGCGACCTGCGTCGTGACCGTCACCTTGTCACCCTTCTTGCCGACCACGGTCCAGTGGTTCGCGTCGGCGCCCTTGGTGTACGACTGGGTGTCGGCGTTGGGATTGCCTTTTGCAGGATTGTCCTTGCCGTCGAACATGTAGGTGACTTCGGCGTGGATCGCGGCGCCTGTGGCGGGTACGGTGTCGGTGACCGATTTGAACGAACCCTCGCTCGCGGCCGTTGTGGTAATCGTGGAGCTCTTGGGAGCGGCGCTCGAGAACTTTGATTTCTCGGGGTTCATTTTCCAGACGCCGACCGGGTCCTAGGCGAATGCGTGCTGAGCAAACGCGACGGCACAAACGAGAGCGACGGCGGCGACGACGACGGATCGAATACGCATTGGGGGTCTCCTGGGTTGAAGGGACGAGGGTCGGAGTATACACCCGTCGACTCGGTCCGCTCGCTCAGGGCACGCTCTTGTTGCGCAGACGGCTCAAGCTGGCGGCCGCGTCGAAGTGTCAGCTGGCGTGCTCACGTTCGATCGCGTGAGGGGGTTCCTCATGGGCGGCAAGGGCCGACCTGCCTCCCTTGAGCGATTCCGATCCGCGCTGCAAGGACCGATCTATGAGCAGAACTCAGGCATGGCCCGCTACCTCCTGATCCAGCTCGATCTGATGCACCACAACCGGGAATACCAGCCCGACCTCTGGGCTCGGAACGACAAGGATAGATTCGTCTGGACCATCGAACATGTGCTGCCGCAGACTGAAAAACTACCGCCCCACTGGGTTCGAATGATCGGGGGAGGCGATGCGGCCGAAGCGGCCGCTGTGCAGGCCGAATGCGTGGATCGGATCGGGAATCTCACGCTGAGCCGTGCGCAAAGGTGAACACGCCATCGTGCTCTGCATGCCGGTAAGTGATTGAAACGATTGGCTCCTCGGGCTGGACTCGAACCAGCAACCCTCCGGTTAACAGCCGGATGCTCTGCCATTGAGCTACCGAGGAATACAGGCAGGACTCACCACAGCGCGTTTCGGCGCACAGGCAAGACAGTTATCGTAGAACAGAACGGCCGATCTTGCCAAGCCTGCTGGGGCACCGCCCTCATAGGCCCGCAATATTTGCCACCTCCGATGGGCGTCCGCATCGCAGTGCCCGCGTACTGATCTGGGCCATGACCCTCATTCCGGCCTGTTCTCTCGCGGCATGGTCCATGCTCCTGAGTGTCCACTAGGAATCAGGAGGGACGAGCCATGTCTGATGAAACGGTACGGGCCGATCGCGATCATCAAGAGTCGTACGAGGAGTATGCCCGGAAGATGCGACTGTTCGAAGATGGGCCAACTACGACCAACTTCCAGCAGCTGGTGGACGGCGGAATTACCCTTACTCACCCGGATGCACTTCCCGACGCAGAGGTCGCCGCGAAGTTATTCGAGGTGATCCACGCCCTCGCCCAACTGCGCGTGTACCTCGAGGGCACCGATCACCTGAGCGACAAGGACCTCTACGCCACGCTGTGGCACGACACCCTCCGTGAAGGGGTCCCTGCCATTGACGATCTGGGATTCAACCACTGCATGCACTTGCTCTCGGGCGGAGGCGAAACCGAGACCATGCTTTACCTGAAGTATTTTGCTGACGAGGACTATCGCCAGCATTGGCTCGAAGAGTTCCCCGGCTACGACATGCCGGTCCACGAGGATCCACCGCACAACCGCGATCGACTCCTGCCGCGCCCGCAATGAACCGAGCTGCTGAGCGCGCATAATGACCACATGGCTGGAAACTTCGCGCCTGACCTGTCTGCGGTGCCCGGACCCACCTCCTGGCTGCCTGGCGGCGCGTTCTGGGCGTTCCGAAAAGATCCGCTCGCCTTCTTCAGCACCACCGCGCGCACCTACGGCGACATCGCCGCCTTCTCGTTCGGTCCGCAGAAGGTGTACCTGGTCAGCCGGCCGGAATGGATCGAAGACATCCTGGTGAGGTCGGCCGGCAAGTTCGGCAAGGGCGTGGCACTCGAGCGCGCCAAGGTGCTGCTCGGTAACGGCCTGCTCACCGCCGCAGGACAGGAGCACCTGAAGCACCGCCGCATGATCCAGCCGCTGTTCCATCGCCAGCACGTGCAGGGTTTCGCGGACGCGATGGTCCGCCACGCCACGCGCTGGCGCGACCAGGTCGCACCCGGCGCACGGCTCGACATCACCAAGGAAATGAGCGGCCTCACCCTCGCCATCGTCGGCGAGACGCTGTTCTCGAGTGACGTCCAGGGCGATGCCGACGAAGTGCGCGAGGCGCTGACCGATGCCGTATCGGGCTTCGGCATCGCGTTCATCCCCGGCTTCGACTACCTCGCGAAACTGCCGCTGCCGATGTTCGTGCGCATCCGCAAGGCCAGGGAGCGGCTCGATCGCGTGATTCACCGGGTGATTGCCGAGAGACGAGCAGCCCCCATCCACCTTCGCGCTGCGCGCTTCGGTGGACAAGAGCAGGGGTTGCCTCCTCAAGACCTCATTTCCATGCTCCTCGCGGCGCGCGATCCGGAGAACCCGGACGATGGCGGGATGAGCGACACGCAGATCCGCGATGAGGCGATGACGATCTTCCTCGCCGGACACGAGACGACGGCCAACGCCATGGCGTGGACGTGGCACTTGCTGGGCTCGGCGCCGGAGGTCGAGGCACGGCTGCATGAGGAGATCGATCGCGTGCTCGAGGGCCGCATCCCCACGGTCGAAGACGTGCCGAAGCTGGAATGGACGCGCGCGGTGGTGTCGGAATCAATGCGCCTGTTCCCGCCCGCCTGGACGATGGGCCGGCGCGTGCTCGAGCCGCACACGGTTGGCGGCCATGTCATGGAGAAGGGCGCGCTGGTGCTCTTCAGCCAGTGGGTCGTGCAGCACGATCCGCGCTGGTGGCCTGAGCCGGAGCTCTTCAACCCGGCACGCTGGCTGCAGCCGTCGGCCGACCGGCCGAAGTTTGCGTACTTCCCGTTCGGGGGCGGCTCGCGCGTGTGCATCGGCGAGTCGTTCGCGTGGACCGAGGCCATCCTGCTGCTCGCCACCATCGCGCAGCGCTGGCGTTTCCTGCGCGGTACCGAGGCCGCACCGACGCCGGAGCCACGGATCACACTCCGCCCGAAAGGACTGTTCATGACAGCGGCTCGGTCAAGGCCATCATCATTCATCCCAGGACGGGCGTGCTGATGGGCGGGGTGAGCCCGACGCGCGATAGTTATGTGATGGCC
>JBCKZH010000084.1:0-15919 GCA_038919385.1 Vicinamibacterales bacterium
GCCCACGCCAGGTGCCATTCCGCGGAATCCGCCTGGGCGCCAGTGTTCCCGGCCGCGCCGTTGTTCTGGAAGTAGGCGAGCACGCCACCCGGAGATGCCGTGAAATGGCCACGCCCATCCGCATCGTCGAAGCTGACTTCGTCCGCCACCCGTGACGGTTCTCCCGACAGCGCGAGCGACGCCGCGTCGAAGGGCTGCGCGTAGACGGCCTTGCCGCGATGAAAGAGCAGATGACCCGTGTCTGAATAGAACGCGTTTGATTCGGCGGCGAGGACGCGTGTCTTCTCCTTCGAGCCGAGGGTGCCGGCGTAAATGCCACGCGCCGAGACATCAGTGGACCACACGGTAAACAGGTAGCGTCGTCCATCGGGAAGAAAGCTCGGCCAGTAGTGCCCCGATTCGGAGGACTCCACTGCCGTGATCGCCTCTGGTGTGCCGCCCTCGGCCGGGAGCCGGAACAGGCCTTTGGCGGACCCGAAGATGATGACGCCCTCCTGGTTCCAGGCACCGCCAGAAAAATTGTCAACGGAGCAGAGATCCTGCGGCGTCCCGCCCGACGCCGCAATTTTCTTCAGCCGCCCGCCAGCGACGAACGCGATCGAGCGGCCATCCGCGGACCAGAACGGTTGAACGGCGCCACTGTCGGTAGTCGTCAGCTCCCGTGGTGCGACTGCACCGAGCGGGCGGACGTAGAGCGTGAAGGGGTCGGCACCGGTCTGGCGCGCGATGAAGGCGACTGACCGGCCATCCGGCGACACCGCGAAACTCGATAGCCCAAACAGGGCGCCGGCGGCGACACCGGCAACGTTCGTTGTTCCCGGCTGTGCGGTCACCTGGATTGGGGCCCGGAATCGGGATTCCGCGGGGACGGCGTCGCCGCGAAGATACAAGAACGCCGGAGCCGACACGCCGACCGCCGCCAGCAACGCGCCGGCCGCCAGCGCGCGATAGAGGCGTGCCTGCGTTCCGGAAGGCTTGACGATGGCGCCAGCGGCTTCGGTGTCGGTACTTCCTTCGGCGATCGCTTGAAGCTCCGCAAGGACATCGCGCGCGGTCTGCCAGCGCTCCGCAGGGTCCTTCGCCAGGCACGTCTCAACCACGTGTTCCAGTTCCGGCGGCGTCGCCGGATCGGCGTGCGACAACGGCGGCGGAGTGTGGGTTGCGATCGCCGACATCAGCAGCACGCGACTCTTGCCGTCGAACACCTTCTTGCCGGTCACCATCTCGTGGATCATCACGCCGAGCGCGAAGATATCGGAGCGCGCATCGGCCTCGGCGCCTTCCAGTTGTTCGGGCGCCATGTACTGCAGCGTGCCGAGCACGATGCCTGGTGCGCTCAGTTCGCGGCCTGCGGGCGCGGATCCCTGAGTCACTTTTGCCAGCCCGAAATCCAGGAGCTTCGCGCCGCTCTTGGTGAGCATGACGTTCGATGGCTTGAGGTCGCGATGCACCACTCCCTTGCGGTGTGCCTGGTCCAACGCACCGGCGATCGCGATCGCAATCGTCAAGGTTTCATCGAGCCCAACGGGGCCGCGCGTGATTCGCGCTGCCAGCGTTTCGCCTTCCAGGTACTCCATGACCAGGAAGTCGACGCCCTCGTGATGACCGATATCGTGCAGCGCGCAGATGCGCGGATCGCTGAGCGACGCCACCGTCCGAGCCTCTCGCTCGAACCGCTCCTTCATCTCGGCGTTGTTCGCCCAGTGCGGCGGCAGCACCTTGATGGCCACCGTGCGCGACAGGCGCGTGTCATTGGCCGTGTAAACCTCGCCCATGCCTCCCGCCCCGATCGGCGCGACGATCTCGTATGGCCCGAGTCGTGTCCCGGCGCTTAGTGACACGTCACTTCACCACTTTCCGGAAAGCCGCGGTCCAGTTGCGGACGACGGTGAGCCCGTTGGCGGAGGCGGCCGAGAGGGGGGGCGCGTTGACAGCTTGACCAGCCGTCGCGGGCACCTGACCCGTCGGAACGAAGTTCGACGGAACTGTCGGCACACCGCCCGCCGCCGTGCCGCCCGCGATGCTCGAGGCGGTTCTGATGAAGATCCGCTGGCCGTCGGCAGAGACGTCCCACAGATGGCGCGTCGCAACGGCGTTGCCGGCGTTCGCCGAGAACAACTGGTGTGGAATGCCGGCGTCGATCTTCGGCCCCGGCATGAAATCCACAGCCATCACCGGGGACTGCAGCAGGATGAAGAGGATTTCCTTCCCGTCACGCCGCCATCGCGGCCGTCCGCCGCCGGCGTCGGTGACCTTCAGTTTCTGATCGAGTTCCGGGAACGACGTGACGTAGACCTCGAACCTCCCCGTCTCGTCGGACACATACGCGAGCCACTTGCCGTCGTAGGAAAACTGCGGCTCGTCTTTGTGGTACGGGCCTTGGACGACGGGGAACGGCTTGCCGGGTTTGCCTTCGGCATCAAGAGGGAGCACGTACAGATCCTCGAACTCGCTCTGGCCCAGCTTGTAGACGAGGTACTTTCCGTCCTTCGACCAATCCTCCACGAACTCATCGGCCGAAGACTCGAGAAGCGGTGTCTCGGGGCCGACGCCGTTGGCGTTCTTGACGTAGATGTCGGCGTTGCCTTTCCGATACGTGACGAACGCAATGCGCTTGCCGTCCGGCGCCCAGACCGGGTTCATGTCATCCGACGGATCGAGCGTGAGCTTGGTGGAGACGCCGCGCTGCACGTCGATCACCCAGACATCCGACCCTGGCGCGCCTGGGTCTTGTCGCGTAATGGCGATCAGCTTTTCATCAGGGGACGCGTCCAGATCGCCATAGGGTCCCGGATCGCCCGCTGTTGCCAGCAGGCGGCCGGTACGATCGTGCCAGCCGAACTGCCAGCCCGGCTGGGTGCCCGAACGCCCCGTTCCGGCGCCGCCGGCCGCACCCTGAAAGTAGAGCAAGGTGCCGCTTTGAGAGGCGTCGAAAAACCCGCGTCCGTTCGTGAGGTTGAACCCGACCTCGCCCGCAATTTGAACGGGCCCTCCCGACAACACCAGGCGGTCGGCGTCAAAGGGCTGCGCCAGCACGGTGGCGTCGCGACGGAATAACAGGTATCCGGACGCGAACTGCGGATTGGAATCGGCGGCCAGCAGCCGGGTCTTGTCCTTCGTTCCGATGGTGGCGGCGAAGATCGCCCGCTTGTCGGCCTCGCTGGACCACGCGAGATACAGGAAATGTTTGCCGTCGGGCAGGAACCACGGCCAATAGTGTCCGGTCTCGGGTTTCTCGACCGTCGTGATGACTTCTGACGCACCGCCTTCAGCCGAGATGCGTCGCACGCCGGCGGCCGATCCAAACAGGATCGTCCCGTCCGCACCCCAGGTGCCGCCGAAGAACGATCCCTCGACGGTGCCGATCTCCTGCGGCGGGGTGCCCGAGGCCGCGACCTTTTTCAGGCGGCCACCCGTGACGAAGCCAATGGTTCCGCTGTCTGGCGACCAGAACGGTTGCGCGGCACTATCGGTGCCGGCGAGCTTCCGGAACGTGACGTCATTCACCGGGCGGACATACAGCGCCGCGGCGTCTCCAGCCGGCCGAGCCACCATGGCGATGGTCTGTCCATCTGGCGAGATGGCAATGTCAGACGCGCTCAGCCCGACGGCCGGTACGCGGAATCGGAAATCGTCTGGTTCCGCGGGCCCTTGAAAATAGCGAACCGCGGGGAAGGCCATGCCGGCCGTGATCAGCACGCCCACGGCGAGTGCGGCGAGTGTCAACGGTTCGCGCTTGGCACGGGCGCCGGCAGCGGGTGCGCCACCTTTCGCTCCACCTCTTGCTCCACGTCCTGCGATCCATCGCAGTTGGATCAGCAGATCGTGCGCGGTCTGCCAGCGATCGTCCGGATCCTTGGCGAGACAGCGCGTCACCAGCCGATCGAGCGCCCGCGGCGTCACCGGCAGCAGCGCCGACAACGGCGTCGGATCGACGTTCATGATCGCCGCGATCAGGCTCGGCTGGCTCTTGCCGTCGAACGCCTTCCGGCCGGCGAGCATTTCGTAGAGCACGGCGCCGAACGCGAAGATGTCGGTGCGCGCGTCGACGGGCTTTCCCTCCACCTGCTCCGGCGCCATGTAGCGCACGGTGCCGAGGATCGTACCCGGCCCGGTCAGGTCCGCCTGGATCGTCTCGGCCGACCCGATCGGCTCCGCGGAAGACATCAATTTCGCCAGCCCGAAGTCGAGCAGCTTCACATGCGAGGCGCCGGACTGGGAGCCGCCACTCGACGGGAGCAGCATGACGTTGGCCGGCTTCAGGTCGCGGTGGACCACGCCGTGCTGGTGGGCTTGATCGAGTGCGTCGGCGATCTGAATGGCAATGCCAAGAGCCTCGTCGAGCTTCAGTGCTCGCCCGGTCGTCGCCCCGTCGCTCTTGCTGGTTCCCGCCGGCGACGCGGATCCAGCGGCGCTGCTCCCGCTCGCCGGTTTGGCCGCACCGGCCGCGGTCGCGCCAGACCCCCTTCCTCGCCCCCGCGCGAGTCGATCGGCGAGCGTCTCGCCCTGGAGGTACTCCATCACGAATTACGTATTTTCCTATCCCTTCAATCCGCGTCTGGGGAGCGCGGGTGCGGCTGTGTTGGAGTGTCTGACAACATCTGAGGTGTTGGTATACTCTCCAACATGAAGGCGGAGGTGTTGGCACAAGAGCGCCACGTTCTGGCCGAAAATGCCTTCGCCGAGATCGTCGTCTGGCGTGTTCCGCAGCCAGTCAGGGGCTCGACACACCGGTTCAAGTACCGGCTGGCGCTCGTCGTCGCCGACGCATGCGTGTTGCGCTACGACAACGAAACGGCAAGGGCAATCAGCGGCTACGAGAAACTCCTGGCCGATTTCTGGGCGGACATCGACGCATGGAGACAGCGAAGGTGAAGACGGTGATGCTGGAAGTCGCCTCCCGGGAGGACGTGACGCGTCGAGCACTGGAGGCGTTCAGGGACAAGAAGCAGCGCGCGCGCATCAGCTTCGCCACGCCGGAACTGCTGTGGAAAGTGCTCACCGCCAAGCGCTGGGAGGTGCTCAAGGTCATGGCCGGCCAAGGGCCGCTGACGATCCGCGAAGTCGCGCGCCGGGTTCGGCGCGACGTGAAGGCCGTGCACGGGGATGTGCACGCGTTGATCGATGCCGGCCTGCTCCAGAAGACCGAGACGCGCCGCGTGGCATTCCCGTTCGACGCCATCCGAGTCGAATTCACGTTGCGCGCAGCCTGACTCCCTGGGCCTGACCGCCGGGGCCGCCCACGACCCCAGGCAGAAGACGATAGGCGCGGCACGGTGACGCGGCAAAGCTTCGAAACAGCGGTAGCGAGAAGCCTCACCGATACAGCAAGTACTTCGCGCGAAGGCGCCGCCAGCGCGCCTCGTCCGCATGCCACCGCGCCGCGACCACCGCCGGATCCTCGCCCCGCCTCACGCGCTCGAAACTGTCGCGCGAACCGAGCAGCAGGTCGGTGTTCTCCAACTGATACTTCTCGCCGAACAAGGTGAACAACGCGCCGGCAATCTCGAGCCCGACACGCACCGGCTGCAGTTGCGAGCGATTGGTGATCACCATGAACACGCCCTGGCACGCCTGCGTGGCGTACTTGCTCGACGTGGGCGTAAAGCTCACGGGATAAAAGCGGATGCCGGCCAGCTTGCGCGCATTGAGGGCGGCGGCGAGCCGAGGGCCATCAATCCACGGCGCGCCGAACTGCTCGAAGGGTTGATCGGTGCCGCGGCCCACCGACACGTTCGAGTACTCAATCGCACCGATGCCGGGGTAGAGCGTCGCCTGGTTCAGGTTGCGCATGTTGGGCGACGGATTCACCCACGCCAGACCCGTGTCGTCGTACCAACTATCGCGGCGCCAGTTCTCCGCCGGCACGACGGTCAGCTCCGCGTCGATCTTCTTCTCGCTGTTGATCAACCGCGCCAGCTCTCCCATGGTCATGCCATGCCGAACCGGCATCTGGAAATAGGTGATGAGCCGATCGCCGGTCGCATCGAGGTTCGGTCCTTCGATCTGCCAGCCGTTCACCGGGTTGGGCCGATCGAGCACAACGATGGCAATCTTGCGTTTGGCGGCCTCCTCCATGACCAGCCCCATGGTGGCGTAGTAGGTGTAGAAGCGGACGCCCACGTCCTGCAGATCGATGACGATGGTGTCGAGCCCCTGGAGCATGGCGTCGGTGGGACGCCGCGTCGCGCCGTATAGCGAATGAATCGGCAAACCCGTCGTCTCGTCGCGCGACGAAGGGACGTCGGTGTCGAGAACGCCGCGAATGCCGTGCTCGGGACTGAACAGGGCGAGCAATTGCAGCCCCGGCGCCGAGTAGAGCAGATCGATCGTGCTCCTGCCGTCGCGAGACATGCCGGTGTGGTTGGTGACCAGTCCGACCTTCTTGCCTTTCAGCTTCGCGAAACCATCGCGGGCGAGGACGTCGATGCCGGGGAGTACCTGAGGGCTTGCGGCTTGCGGCTTGGGGCTTGCGGCTTGGGGGCTTGCGGCTCGCTTGTCCGCCCTAGCTGTAGCGAAGGCGGACGGCTTGGGGCTTGCGGGCTCTGAAAGCGCGGCGGCGGCGACCGTTGCAATGCGGCTTCGCAGTACGCCGACGTCACCGACTCCGTCCGGATGCAAGCGGCTCGACAAGAAGATTACGTACGACTTCGACGCCGGATCGATCCAGATGCTGGTGCCGGTGAAGCCGGTGTGGCCATAGGAGCCGATCGGAAACAGGTCGCCACGGTTCGACGAGAACGACGTGTCGATGTCCCAGCCCAGCCCGCGCGTGCCGGCGTTGGCGGGCAGTGGCGTGGGCGTGATCATGCGCGCGATGGTGGCCGGCGACAGCACGCGCACGCCGTCTAGTTCACCGCCGTCGATCAACATCCGGGCAAACCGCTTCAGATCGCGCGCCGTGCTGAACAGGCCCGCATGTCCGGCAATGCCGCCCATGCGGCGCGCCGTCGGATCGTGTACCACGCCGCGCAGCGGCGGCGCGTCAGGACGCTTGCAGGGCCACGCATCCTGTTCCGCGCACCGCTCGGTCGGCGCAATACGCGGACCTAACGCCGCCGGCGGCAGGAAGCCAGTGTCGCGCATGCCGAGCGGTGCGAAGACGGCCCGGCGCAAATAGGCATTGAGCGACTGCCCGGTCACGCGCGTGACGATGTCGCCGAGCAGGAAGAAGTTGATGTCGCTGTAGACGAACTGCTCGCCGGGCGCCGCGGTCGGCACTTCGTCCACGGCCAGGGCAATCGCGGCGTCGTATCCGGTCCACGGATGCAAGTCCACATCGGGGCGCAGCCCCGACACGTGCATCAGCAAGTGCCGCACCGTGATGGCGCTCTTGCCGTAACGCTCGAACCCCGGCACGAACGTCGCCACCGGGTCGTTGAGCCGCACCCGGCCCTGCTCGATGAGGGTCATCACCGCCGTGGTGGTGGCTACCACCTTGGTCAACGATGCGAGGTCGAAGACCGTATCTAGTGTCATCGGTTCCTGTGAGGGAACCGTGGCCCGGAACCCATAGGCCTGTTCGTAGACTGTTTGGTCCCCGCGGCCGACCAGCACGACGGCGCCAGGCAGCGCCTTGGCGGCTATGGCGTCGGCGACCAGCTCGTCGATTCTGGCCATGTTTTGCGGTGGTTTAGGCCCTTCGACTTGCCCTTCGACTTCTCGGTCGGCGGCGCCCAGGGCCGCGGCCATACAGACGAGGAGGGCTGCGGGGAGTGGCGCTCGATGCATGGGGCTAATATACTGATTCGGTTGTGGTTCTTTTCAGGAGATGCTAGCAATGCGTGATTTGAAGACATTCCTTTCGGCGGCGGCTTTGGTCGTGGCGCTCGTCGTCTCGGCCCTCCCGGCCGCGGCGCAGACTGGCCGGGTTGGCGGCACCATCAAGGACCCCCAGGGCCAGCCCCTGAAGGGCGCCACAATCACCGCGGAAAACCCGGCGGCGTCGCCCTCGTCTTTTACGGCGACCACGGACGACAAGGGCCGCTACTCGATCATCGGCCTCAGGACCGGCACCTGGAAAGTAACCGCCGTGGCCCCGGGGTTCGCGCCCTCGTCTGGCAACGTGCCGGTTCGCTCGTTGGGTGCGCCCATGCCGCCCGTCGACTTCGTGCTGGCGCCCGGCGCCACCGGCCCGGCCGGCGCGCTCGCCGGCGTGAACACCAAGGAACTCCAGGCTGAACTACAGAAGGCCATGGACGCCGCCAACTCCGGCCAGCACGACGCGGCCATCACTCTCTACCAGGGCATTCTCACCAAGACGCCGGCGCTGACGATGATCAACGGGCAGATCGCCCAGGTCCAGCGCATGAAGAAGGACTACGACGGCGCCATTGCGTCGTACCAGAAGGTGCTGGCCGCCGACCCGAACAACGACAGGTCGAAAATCGAAATCGGCATGACCTACCTCGAAAAGGGCGACTTCGCCAACGCCGAGAAGTCTCTGATCGAAGTCGCGTCCTCGACCAGCGCCAGCCGCGAGGTGTTCTACAACCTCGGCGAGGTGAAGTTCGCGAAAGGCGAGACCGACGAAGCGGTGAAGTACTACCAGCGCGCGGTCGACATGGACGGCACCTGGGGCAAGCCGCTCTTCAAGATCGGCCTGGCCAAGCTGCAGAAGGCCGACATGACGGGCGCGCTTGAGATTATGGAAAAAGTGATCGCGGTGGATCCGAACTCGGCGGAAGCAGCGCAGGCCAAAGGCATGATCGCTCAGCTGAAGAAGGGATGACGGGGTCTGGGATCGGGCTACTTTCGCCGCCTTCGCGCCATCGGAGCGGCCTTCGGAAATCAACCGCGCGATATATTCGGCCTCGCTCGCGCGCACCAGCAGGCCTTGCGATCGATCCACGGCCAACCTCGCGAGGGCCGGTAGTGTGGAGACATCGCCCGAGCCGGCGCGATACATGGTGTCGGCCAGCGTCACGGCCTTGCCGCGACGATCCGCGTCACCCCACCACTCGTTCATCTGCCGTGTCGCCCACTCGGGCGAGCGATCGTCGTCGCAGGTCGTGCAGGCATTGGGAATGCCGAACCGCGCCGTGTTCTCTGGCACCGGCGGCTGGAACGTGTGATCGCGCTTGCGAACGAGCATGCGCCAGTTGACGTCG
The DNA here is from genome assembly GCA_038919385.1 of Vicinamibacterales bacterium. Lineage (GTDB taxonomy): Bacteria > Acidobacteriota > Vicinamibacteria > Vicinamibacterales > UBA2999 > 12-FULL-67-14b. Next base: position 9,111 of record JBCKZH010000084.1, read on the forward strand.
CTCATGTGACAACTGATGCAGCGGCTGCCCTCTGACTGCGGAGCATGGAACGGCAGCGCGTAGTCGGCGTAGCGGTCACCGCCCTTGAACCCCACGAACACGTTGTTCTTGTTGCCGTGGCAATACGCGCAGGTGTCAAAGACCCGCTTCGGATCGGAACTGCGGGTCGAGAGAATCTTCAGCGTGTCGCTCAACTGCCGGTTCTTGTCGCTGGTGTCGTACGCGCCGTCCGGGATCGGGGTGATCTCTTTCCAGTCCATCCACCGGTTGTGCTCGACGTGCCAGAAGATGGGCAGCACGTACATGCGGCCGTCGGGCAGCATCAACAAGTACCCCTGGTAGCGCTTGGCACCCAGTGTGTAGTCGACTGAAAACGTCTCCGGCGCAGCCTGGCCAAACGTCACGGTCACGAACGGCTTGCCGTCCTTGTCGCCAAAGGAATATGCGCGATCGTGATCCGCAAACGTGGTGCCGTCGCGGAAGTCGCCGACGATGGTGGCGTCGGTGGGGGGCGCGGCGCGCACCACCAGTGTCAGCAGCAGCATGGCTGCTGCAACGCACACAAGGCGGGTCCCGCAGGTCATCTGGAAATATTATCCACCTTCGCTCGGCACTTCTTCCGAGCTTCCGCCTTCGCCAAGGCTACGGCGGACAAGTCGGCGGATTGGCCGCACACAGGCTTCGCGGCCAAAAAAAAGGGGCCCTCATAAGGGCCCCTTGAGCCAGCGGCCTAGGTCAGCCTGGCTCAAAATTCCGCCTTCGCCCGAAGGCTTCGGCAGGACTAGCAGTTGACTCCTGTGGGGGACGTCAAACTTTCACCCGGTATAGAGCAAGCGCCGTGCCGGACCGAAGGGCCGGCGAACGATGCCGAAATGGGCCAAATCCAGTGGTCTGTCACACGGAGGACGTGACGAATCCAAGGGATTGAAAAAGGCGGCTCCGGCAGGATGGATCAGAGTGCCGAACGGATGGCCCACAGATCCGGAAACATCGGCGTCATCAGTGTCGTCATCAAATACTGCGCGCCGGCGGATCCGCCGGTGCCGATCTTGGCGCCAATGGTGCGCTGGACCATCTTGACGTGGCGATAGCGCCACTCCTGGATGCCCTCGTCCAGGTCCACCAGCCGCTCGCACATCTCCGCACGCATGGGGTCGCGGCGATACACCTCGATCAGCGTCGCTTGCAATTCTTCCGACGGTTCGATCCTGGCGGTGACGTCGCGCGCCAACTGCGCGGGCGGCACGGCATAGCCCTCGCGCGACAGATAGCGCAAAAACGCGTCCCACAACGTGCCCTGCACGAGTCGCCGCTGCAGCGCCGCGTGCGCGCGGCTGCCGGCGGGGAATCGCTCGAGCGCGGCGCGGGATTTCTGGCCGAGCACGAACTCCAATTGCCGGAACTGATCCGATTGAAAGCCGCTGGCCGCCTCAAGCCGCGTGCGGAACGACTGGAACTCGAGCGGCGTCATGGTCTCGAGAATATCGAGCTGCGCCACCAGCACCTTGAGGATGGTGAGAATGCGCTTGAGCGAATGCTGCGCGCGAAACGGGTCGCCTGAATCGAGCAGCGTCACCACGTGATCCAGCTCGTGAAGCACTTGCTTGAACCAGAGCTCGTAGACCTGGTCACGGCTTCGTCGGCCATGGGGAAGAGCTTACGAGGTTCTGAAGGGTTCTGAAGGGTTCAAAAGGGTTCTGGGCTACCCGCGCGGGAAGAGGCTACTCGCGCGTTCCCCTGAACGATGTGGCGACCGCGTCGTTCTGGCCCAGTTTTGAGGATTTGCGATTGGCATCGCCGATGCTTTGGGGACCGGGGGCCTATGGCGAAGAGAATCGAGGAGATCATTGCGTGGCAACTTGCTGAGGAACTTCGTCGGCAGGTGGTCGCGGCTTCAGACCAGGGTTCGTTCGCAAGAGACTTCAGGCTCCGCGATCAGATTCGGGCGGCCTCCAACTCTGCCTCCGCAAACGTCGCGGAGGGGTTCAAGCGCTTCAATCCAGCCGAGTTTGCCCAGTTCATGAAGTATTCGCGGGCGTCACTGGCCGAGATCAAGGTCCACCTTGCCGACGCCAGGGATCGGAGTCATATCAGCGAGGAGCAACATGCGATGCTCACGAAGCTTGCGGCACGGGCGGCGATCGCAGGCGCGAGGCTGCATGCATACTTGCGAACGGCAAAGCCACCCGTGCGCAAATGAACCTCTCAGAACCCCTCTGAACCCTTCTGAACCTCTCTGAACCAAATAAAAAAGGCGGGAGAGCGCCGGCGTAGCGCCCACCCGCCAAGACGACTCCCCCACAGGAGCCGAGGTTGAGGCCGGTCGGGCGGGTGGGGACTGGTCAGGCTGGTAAGAGATGATTCCCTCCCCGCCCGACCTGCCCTACCCGCCCCACCTGCCCTAGAAGATGAACCGGAAGCCGACGCGCGCCGTGCGAGGCGCGAGAATGGCTGACGGCTTCAGGTAACCCAGACCAGTCGCGCGGCTGATCGTCTCGGACGCGTGGCTGTTGGTCAGGTTGAACGCATCGAAGTACGCCCGGAAGCGCATGCGGTTCGTGAGGTTGAAGTTCCGCTCGGCGCGGATGTCGAACACCCAGATGTTGTCTTCGCGGTTGGCGTCCATCGGTTCGGCAAAGACCGTGCCGGTGGCGGTGAAGCCAGACGGCGCCGAGATGGTCAGGGTGCGCGCGTAGTTGGCGCCCGACTGGTGACGCACGACGGGCGACAGGCGGATGCCCCAGGGGGCGTCGTACGAACCGCTGGCCTTGAAGTTCCACAGGGTCCGATCTTCCAGCCCGGGCTGGTTGGGGTTCTGCGGGAAGCCGTTCGGGAAGTCGCTCAGCATCGTGTAGCCGAAGCCGGTCGACGCCGACCACTTGTTGCCGTAGCGCTTGTTCATCGAGACCTCGAAGGTCTTGTAGCGCGAGTACTGGTCGACGTTCATCACGACCGAGTTGGTCGGGAAGCTGGCGGCGGCGGTGTTCGGCATGGCCAGCATCGGGATGATCTTGTCATCCGCCGTGCCGGCGCGGCCGTCGACACCGATGTCGGTGTAGTTGAACGGCGCGGTGAACGCCGACAGCCCGCGGCCGGGCTGATAGGTCGCGAACAGGTCGTCTTCGGTCTTGTAGACGAACCCGGCGCGCACGCCCATCGTGTCGCTCAACTGGCGCTCGACCCAGGCGCTGGCTTCGTGCGTATACGGCGCCTTGATGTTGGGATCGACCGCCACGGCGCCCTCGAGCGAGGCGGCCGTGCGCGTGATCTCTTCACCCGGCTGCCAGCGGCGGTCGCCGTTGATGTCGCTCCAGGTGTAGGTGGCCGACTTCGACGCGGTGTTGGGATTGCCGTTGCCGCCGACGCCGACGCCCGGGTTGTGCCAGTAGAGGCCGTAGTTGCCCTTCAGCGCGGTCTTGCCGTCGCCGGTCAGGTCGAAGGTCACGCCGATGCGCGGCGCGATCTGGTTCCACGTGTAGAAGTGCGTCTCGGGGAACGTCTTGGCCGTCACCAGCCCCGCCAGCGACGGGAACTGCGTGGCCCACTGCGACAGCGACCCCGCGAGCTGCTGCTGCTCGGGCAGCCAGCCGTGATAGCGATCGTAGCGGATGCCGGCGTTGATGGTGGTGCGGCCCGTCGACCAGGTGTCGTTGAGGAACAGCCCCAGATGGTCGAGCGCGCCTCGCGAGGTCAGGTCGTCGTGCGCGCTCAGCTTGCCGGCATCGGTGGCCGTCTGAAAGTAGAAGACGACGGTGTTGGCGGCGCCGTTGCTGTAGTTGTGGCTGATGTTGCCCCCGCGCTGCTGCAGGTAGCCTTCCCACGACTGTTCCTTTAGCAACTCGGCGCCGAACTTGAGCGTGTGGCTGCCCTTCGCCGTGTCGAGGAAGTAGGTGGTCGCCAGGTTGTACTGCTTGCGGTCACGATCCAACTGCCAGATCTGGTGCGCGCCTTCCGACACCAGCCGGCCGATGTCGTTCCAGAAGAAGCTGTCCGAGCTGTTGGTGATCAGCGGGAAGTAGTAGCCGAAGTCGCCGTAGCGCGCTTCGAGATACAGCTTGTCGCTGATCGTGCTGTTCCACTCGCCCTTGTAAACCCAGCTGCCCGAGTCCTGCATGAAAGTTTGTTCCGGAGAGGCGTAGGTGTAGGTCGCAAACGGCAAGCGGTTGGGCTGTTCTTTCTGGCCCCACTGGTAGTAGCCAATGACCTTGTTCTTCTGGTTCAACTGGTAGGTCAGCTTCGCCACCGGATTCCACAGCTTGGTGTTAAACGTGCCGTCGAACTGGAAGCTGGGCTGCGCCACCGCGTTGAACTGCTCGCGGTAGATGCCGAACATCCACAGCCGATCCTTGACCAGCGGACCGCCGAGGTTGATGTCGTGGTCGTAGTACTTGCCGATCTCGTTGCTATTCACCCGAATCGGCGAGTTGTTGAACGCCGTCGGCACGAGGTATTCCGCCGGGATGTTCGAGCCCTGCAGCGAGTTGTTGTACCAGTCGAGGTGATACTCGCCCTGGAACGTGTTGCTGCCCGAGCGGGCGATGAACTGGCTCTGCACGCCGGGGTTCGGCATCTCCGCCGACTGGCCGCTCGTACCCAGGAACGCTTCCTCGAGCGAGGCGTAGTCGAAGTAGAAGCCGGCGCCGCCGGTACCTTCCGTGGTGTTGATACCTTCAATCAGCACCCGCACCTGGCCGCTCATGCCGTACGCCGAATAGGGGGTCTGCGTGCCGGCGCGGTTGCCGCCCACGTCGATGCGGCCCATCTGCACCGACGGCGTCACCGCGAGCAGCGCCCACATGTCGCGCCCGTTCGGCAGCGACTGCAACTGCTCCATCTTGAAGTTCTGCTGGATGCGTGTCGTGCTGGTGTCGATCACCGGCGACGCGCCACTGACCGTGACCGTCTCCTGCAACGTCGCGAGCGCGAGTTCGACGTTGACCTGGGCCGTGAAGCCCAGCGTGATCGAAATGCCATCGCGCTTGAGGGTGTTGAAACCCGCCAGCTCGTAGCTCACTGAAAACGTGCCGGGAGGCACGGCCGGGAAGCGGTAATTACCCGTCTCCGACGTCACCGTCGTCTGCGGCTGGATCAGTGCGGGGCTGGTCGCTGTCACCGTGACACCGGGCAACACCGCGCCCTGCGAGTCCGACACACGGCCCTGGATCGTGCCCGTGCTGCTGGCGCCACCGCCCTGAGCGAACACCGGCGCGCTAAACGACAGCGTAACCAGTAGGGCCAACAGGCCCGTAGTCCAACGCTTCATGCTCTTCCTCCTCAAATCATGTGGGGGGGGCTGACCATCGGCCAGATCCCAACGACAACGAACAACAAACAAGGACGACAACTGCGATGACCGCCGAACCACACCACAAGCAGACCGGACCACCCCGCTGGCAGTCCAAGATGTAATCCGAAGTAACCGAAACAATAGCGTTACCGTGGGCTGAATTGCAACCGCTGAGGTTTGAACGACCGTTTAACTGACGAACCGCGTGATGAGCAAGCCGGCAAACACCGCGCCCGCGCCCGCGATTTGGTTCGCCGACACCGGCTCGGCAAGCCACACCGCGGCGACGATCATGGCGACGACGGGGGTGAGGTAGCTGTAGACGGAGGTCCGTGACCCGCCCAGCTTTTTGAGGCCGGTATACCAGATGAAGTACGACAGGTTCAGGGCGAGCAGCGCCGACGCCAGCATCAAACCCCAGCTTTGCAGCGAGATCGATCGCCAGTCCACTTCGATCAGGATCGGAATCATCGTCACGACGTAGAGCGCCGCGCCCGTCGAGAACGTCAGCCCGATCACGGTGAGCGCCGAGTGGCGCTTGAGGATCGGCTGCGAGGCCACCGAATAGACCGCCCAGCACAGCACACCGGCCATCATCAGCGCGTCTCCGGTCAGCGTTTGCGACGAGAGCTCCGCGCCGTGACCGACGATCAGGTACAAGCCGCCCAGCGCCAGGAACACGCCGATCCAGCGAACTGGCTTGATGCGCTCGTGACCCGCCCACGCCGAAAGCAGCGCGATCACGATCGGCGAGATGCCGACGATCAGTGAGCCGTTGGCGACGCTCGTGCGCCGCACGCCGCCGACGAAACAGAGTTGATACAGGAAGGTGCCGACAGCGCCGAGAAGGATCAACTGCCGCCAGTCCGTTCGGGTAAGCGGTGCCCGCTGTGGCTCGCTGTCGCGGTTCCACCACATCGCTCCGAGAAACACGGCGCTCCCCACCAGCAGCCGCATGGCGTTGAAGGGGATTTCGGGAAAGTCGCGCAACGCCACCTTGACGACGGAGAAGTTGCTGCCCCAGATGAGGACCATCAGCAGCAACGCGCCGTCAAGCAGGGTCAGGGCCACGGGGTTCGCTATTCGCTATTGGCTGTTCGCCGTGTTGATCGGAAAAACAAAACGGGGGCGAGCCGTTCGGCGCACCCCCGCTAACTGTTAACTGTTTTTCCTACCCGCCGAAGGGCTTGAGGAAGAACAGGATCAGCGAGATGAGGAGCACGTAAATGACCAGCGACTCGATCAGCACGAGACCGAGAATCAGCGAGCCGCGAATTTCGCCGGCGGCGCCGGGGTTGCGGGCAATCGCTTCAGCGGCAGAGGCCACGGCCTTACCCTGGCCGAGCGCAGCGCCGAACGCGGCGATGGCCAGCGCGAAGCCGGCGGTGATGATCGACCACTGGACCAGACCCGAATTGGCCGCGTTTGCGGCGGCCTCCTGGGCATAGACCGGTGAGGCCAGACCGAGGACCACGAACCCGAACATCAACGACAGCAGAAACCGACTTGTTCTCACGGAAAA